>JAEXMK010000194.1 GCA_023444445.1 Pseudomonadota bacterium
CAGGCAGCCCGCCCTTTCTCATGTCAGACATCACAACGGTTCAGACCGCTTGCGGCAGGAAACGGAAATGATCGCCCTGCCGCTCGATGTGGAAAAACCCGCCGAGATGACCGCCGGACACCAGCCAGCGATGATCGGCTGCTGCCGACAGCGCTTGGAGACGGGTGGAATGGGCGAGTTCTGAATCGATATCGTAAACAAAAGCAATTTCTGGATCGGCGGCCTGCAACCCCGTCACATGCAGCACATCACCCCACAATAACAACCGGTCATCGCCATTGCCGATGAGATAACCGGCATGCCCCGGCGTATGGCCGGGCATGGCGATTGCCTCGATATCCTCGGCAACCCTTCCCATGGGAATCGGCCGTACCTTGGCCCCGCAGATGTCGAGCAGCCGCGCGGCGAGATCGAAACCGCCCTGGCGGGCAGGCGGCAATGCTTGTCGCGCCTCCGCATTGGTGAAAAAGGCAAGATCGGCCTCCGGCACCCATATCTCCGCATTGGGAAAATAAGGCCGGTCGCCATTGATGAGGCCGAGTGCGTGGTCGCCGTGAATATGGGTGAGGATGACACGGCTGACATCATCAGGCTGAATACCGGCGTCAATCATCGCCGCGCGGGCATGGCCGTAGGCCTCGCCCCAGGCCGTGCCGCAGCCGGCATCAATCAGCCAGACGCCATCGGGCCCGGAAAGCGCAAAACAGTTGACGTCCATATCCACCGTGTCACCCTGAATCCCGGCAAGAACCGCCGTCAGCGCATCCGCGCCCTGTCGGTGGATGAGATGTCCGACCGGCGCCTTGTAGATACCATCGATGAACCGGGACACGGCATAAGGGCCAAAACGTAACGGGGCATTCATGGCTTACAAACCGCCCTGCTGTTTCAGGAAACCGACGATGCGATCCACGCCATCGCCCCGTTTCATATCGGTAAAAACGAAAGGCATGGTGTTGCGCATGCGGGTCGCATCGCTGTCCATGACAGTCAGATCAGCACCGACATAAGGTGCAAGGTCCTTCTTGTTGATAACCAGCAGGTCCGAGCGGGTGATGCCCGGCCCGCCCTTGCGCGGAATTTCCTCGCCCTGGCAGACGGAGATGACGTAGATGGTGATATCGGCAAGATCAGGCGAAAAGGTCGCGGCGAGGTTATCGCCGCCGGATTCGATGAAGACGACATCGAGATCGGGAAAGCGTTGGTTCAGCCCGGCAATCGCCTGCAGATTGATCGTCGCATCTTCGCGAATGGCCGTGTGCGGGCAACCGCCCGTCTCGACGCCGACGATACGCTCTGATGGCAACGCCTGCATGCGCACCAGCGCCTCGGCGTCTTCCTTGGTATAGATGTCATTGGTGACGACGGCGACGGAATAATCGGCGCTCATCGCCTTGCAGAGCTTTTCCGTCAGCGCCGTCTTGCCGGAACCCACCGGCCCGCCAATGCCGACGCGCAGCGGACCATTACCCGATTTCATCACTCTGTTCCCTTCACTATGCTGTGGTCCAATCTTACGACAACCACTCAAATTACACCTCAAATATAGGCAAGGATCGTGCCACTTGTTTCTTCTCCCCGCCGGGGAGAAGGTGGCCCGAAGGGTCGGATGAGTGGGCTGGCTCTCGGTATATCGCTACCCTTGCCCCCTCATCCCGCTGCCGCGGACTTCTCCCCGGCGGGAAGAAGAAACTCGTGGCGGCCGCTCGCTCTTCAGGAACGGAAAAGCCGCGTGCCCTGGGTTTCATGACGCATCGCAGCCGTATCGGCGATGATCGTCGCACTACCGAGATCCTCGAGCGTCGATTGCATGGCCTGCGCCACCATCTCCGCGATGACCACCTCGCTCGCAGCCAGAATTGCGACGCCATCCTTTTGGCCTGCAACGCCAAGGCGGATACCAGCGGAAACGATCTGCGAAATACCGGCATGCAGAAAGGCGGCGAGCGTCTCGCGCAACGGCACCCCATGTCCGGCGGCCACGGCGCCTATGGCAACGGGATAGGGAGCCTCCTGCGGCAACAGCTCCAGAACCGCATGCGGCCATGCGCCGGCGGCGGAAACGAAGGCATCGCCCAGGAGCACGGTCTCCCGATAACGCTCCGCCGAACCGGCGAGCGCGCGGCCAAGATCAACGGTTTCGCTGAGTGCCGCGGCATCCTGCGAGCTTCGCCAGGCATGCGCCAGAAACACCGCGTCGTTCCATAGGCTGCCGTGGCGCAGCAGCGTTTCCACCCAGCCGCTCAACCCGGCGGCATCACGCACACGCCCGTCTTCCACCGCCTTTTCCAGCCCGCCCGAATAGGAAAAGCCGCCGACAGGAAAAGCCGGTGACATCCAGGCCATCAGGCGCAGCAGCGCGGCGACGCCGCTTTCCCCGCTCACGCCTCAGCCGTGATCATGATGGTGGTGGCCATGCCCATGATCGTGACCATGGGAATGACCGCCATGGGCGTGATAAGCGCCGCGCGCCGGCTGAAACGGCTCTTCCACCTCGCGCACTGTCGCGCCCAGACCTTCCAGCATGGCTCGAATGACGTGGTCACGCAGGATGAGAATGCGCTCCTCCTCGATCTGCGCCGACAGATGCCGGTTGCCCAGATGCCAGGCGAGCTCGATAAGATGCAGCCGGTCTTTCGCCTTGATTTCGAACAGCTTTTCATCCGCCGCGCGAACCTCGATCAGATCGCCGTTTTCAACCACGAGAAGATCGCCATGGGCAAACAGCACGGCTTCCTTCAGGTCCAGCATCACCATCTCATCATTCTGCAGATGCAGCAGCTTGCGGCGCAGATGCCGCTGGTCATGCGCCAGGGTTACATAGCCGGAAGCTTCGTCGGCGGGAGTTCCGGCCGGATGATAGGAGGTGACGCGCAGCATGGGATGATCCGTTTCAGAAACAGTCTCGGGGAGAGGATTTTTGACGGATAGGCGGGAGGATTTCAAGGTCAATGAACGCCAGGCAAGAAAAAGGTCGACACCGCTGACATAAAGACTTGGGGCGTCCGGCAGCTTCTCCTCCTTCATGCCGGGCTTGACCCGGCATCCAGCCACGGCGCGTCTGCGCCGTGAGAGGGTCTATCACGATCAAAGACTTGATCGCGCTGGACCCCGGATCTGGTCCGGGGTGACGGCGTGCGGATGAGACGGCATCGCGAAAGACAATCACGTGCCAGGAAACGAAAAAAGCCCGGCATTGCTACCGGGCCTTTCTCAAATAACAAAACCAAAATCAGGCCGCAGCGCGGCTTTTCAGGTTTTCCAGAATGTTCTGCGGTGCGGAAACGCCATAGGGGTCAGATTCGCAATTGTCCGAATAGCCTTCTTCCTCGAACCACTGCTCGACGACACCATCGTTGACGATGGCGGCGTAACGCCAGGAGCGCATGCCGAAGCCGAGATTGTCCTTGGCGACCAGCATGCCCATCTTACGGGTGAACTCACCCGAACCATCCGGAATGACCTTGACGTTTTCGAGATTCTGGCCCTTGGCCCAAGCATTCATGACGAAAGCGTCATTGACCGACAGGCAATAGATTTCATCGACGCCGAGCGCACGGAATTCGGGTGCCAGCTTTTCGAAATCGGGAAGCTGGTAGGTCGAGCATGTCGGCGTGAAAGCGCCGGGCAGCGAGAAGAGGACAACCTTCTTGCCCTTGAAATAGTCGTCGGAGGTCATGTCCTGCCAACGGAAAGGATTCGGGCCGCCGACGGCCTCATCGCGAACGCGCGTGCGGAAGGTTACGGCAGGCACTTTTTTGCCGAGCATGTCTTGTCTCCTGTTCTGGCGTTTTACGAGGGATCGCTTGGGATCGATCCCCGTGGAATTCTTTTGCCGTTTCCATAGCGCAAGATGCATTGCGGTGCAGCATAAAAATAGGATTCCAGCCGCCAAATGCGCGAATTGCCGCACAGCCTTGGGGATCAATTGTGCAGGTCTATCGACCAGCGCAACAGTGGCGGCAAAGGCGTCCACCAGCCCGTTCGAATGCCCGCCGCCCGCAACATGTCGGCTGACCAGGTGTTGCAACCCGCGACCGCGTTGAACCAGCCATTCGCCTCAAAAAATGCGTCTGTCAGACCATAGGCAGCACCGGAGACCACCTCAATCCTGTCGTCGTTTCTGGCAAAACTTGCCCTGATGCTCGCGACCAGACGCTGATACCCCGCTTCAGAAATGCGAAGCCGTTTCACGCCGGCGAGATCGGTGGGAAAATCCCCGGTCACATCCACATGCATGACGGAGCTATCCAGCGTGAATGAGCGCAGCACCGGCATCGGTTTCAGATCGGCCCAAGTGGGCGTCTGGATATAAAACGACCGGCCGCCCCAACCGAACACCAGAGTGGCCGCTACGGGATGATTGACCGCAATGCCACCCTCCTGCAATTCGGCGAATGCTAGCCGCAGATCGTCATCGACCCGCAGGGCGATGTCGGTATGGATCGGATTGGACAACAGCAAAATTTCGCGATCTTTCGCACCGTTTGCATCATCGGCGAAAAAGGGGCGCGGCACCACGGTGCCGAGCACCAGAAGCAGGACGATCAGCAGCACGCCGCCGCTGATCCATCTGAGGACACGTCTCAATATAACGTCCCGTTAAAACAGGAAATAACGCTGCGCCATCGGAAGCACGGTCGCCGGTTCGCAGGTCAGAAGCTCGCCATCCGCACGTACTTCATAGGTCTCGGGGTCGACCTCGATATGCGGGGTGAGCGAATTGTGAATCATCGACGCCTTGGAAATGCCGCCGCGCACATTCTTCACCGGCAGCAGCTTCTTGGCGACGCCGAGACGCTGGGCAAGACCACCATCGAGCGAGGCCTGCGAGACAAAGGTCACCGAGGAATTGGTGCGCTGCTTGCCGTAAGCGGCAAACATCGGCCGATAATGCATCGGCTGCGGCGTGGGAATGGAGGCATTCGGATCGCCCATCGGCGCGGCAGCGATCGAGCCACCAAGCAGCACCATTTCCGGCTTCACGCCGAAGAAGGCCGGGTTCCACAGCACCAGATCGGCACGCTTGCCGACTTCGACAGAACCGATCTCGTGGCTGACGCCCTGCGCAATGGCCGGGTTGATGGTATATTTGGCGATGTAGCGGCGCACACGGAAATTGTCGTTTTCGCCGGTCTCTTCCTTCAGGCGGCCGCGCTGGCGCTTCATCTTGTCGGCGGTCTGCCAGGTGCGGATAGCCACTTCGCCGACACGGCCCATCGCCTGACTGTCGGAAGAGATGATCGAAAACGCGCCGATATCGTGGAGAATATCCTCCGCCGCGATGGTTTCCTTGCGGATGCGGCTTTCGGCAAAGGCGATATCCTCAGGGATGGACGGCGACAGGTGGTGGCACACCATCAGCATGTCGAGATGTTCCGCCAGCGTATTGACGGTGTAAGGCCGCGTCGGGTTGGTGGAGGACGGAATGACATTCGGGTTACCGCAGACCTTGATGATGTCAGGCGCGTGCCCGCCGCCCGCCCCTTCGGTGTGGAAGGCATGGATGGTGCGACCCCGGATGGCCGCGACCGTGTCCTCCACAAAACCGCTCTCGTTCAGCGTGTCGGTATGGATCATCACCTGCACGTCATATTCGTCGGCCACCGTCAGGCAATTGTCGATGGCGGCAGGCGTTGTGCCCCAGTCCTCATGCAGCTTCAGCGAAGACGCGCCGGCAAGGATCATTTCCTCCAGCGGTGCGGGTAGCGAGGCATTGCCCTTGCCCGCGAGCGCCAGGTTCATCGGGAAGGCGTCAAAACTCTCGATCATCCGTTCGATATGCCATGCGCCGGTGCAGGTCGTGGCAAGCGTGCCGTGCGCCGGTCCGGAACCGCCACCGAGCATGCAGGTGATGCCGCTCATCAGCGCTTCTTCGATCTGCTGCGGGCAGATGTAATGGATATGCGCATCCATGCCACCCGCCGTCAGGATCTTGCCTTCGCCGGCAATCGCCTCCGTCGAGGGGCCGACGATGATCGTGACACCTGGCTGCGTATCGGGGTTGCCCGCCTTGCCGATGGCGTGAATGCGGCCGTTCTTCAGGCCCACATCCGCCTTGTAGATACCGCTATGGTCAACGATGACGGCATTGGTGATGACGGTATCAACAGCGCCTTCGGCCCGCGTCGCCTGGCTCTGGCCCATGCCGTCACGAATGACCTTGCCGCCGCCGAATTTCACTTCCTCGCCATAGGTCGTGTGATCCTTCTCGATCTCGATAAAGAGTTCGGTATCGGCAAGACGCACCTTGTCGCCCACGGTCGGGCCGAACATGCCGGCATAGGCGGCGCGGGAAATCTTGTAGGGCATAGGCTCAGGCTCCTTCGGACGCGGAGAAAATCGATGTGGGAAAGATGCGTGTCAGCTGGCCCTCACCCGCAAGGGCTTCGACCAGCTGTTTTTCGGCGGCAAATGGATGGCCGCTCCAACCCTGATGGCTGAAACCGGCAATCGCCACTTCGTCGCCATCGCCGCTCACGCTCTCAAGAACATGGGCGATAGCGACAAGGCCGGTGCTGGGGCAGACATAGGGCGCAGGGGCATAGGCATCGAGCGCAGCATCGAGCCTCTCATGCACGCCGCGCGGAATGACGATGTGGCTCTTGCCGGTTTCGCGGGCGATGGCGGCGAAGCTTTCGGTGTAGTCGGCGCAGAAATCGGTGAGCTCCGGCCAGCGTGTGCGGATGCCAGGCTCCATTTCGGCAAATTTTTCGGGATCGCGTACCGACCAGATGGCGGCAGCCTGCCGCACGCCGTCGCTTTCGCGCCACTCGGTGCCCTCGGTCATCTCGCGACCCGGCCGCCCGGTGTTGCAGACGGCCACCACATCGGTTCGCATGCCGCCCAGACCAAGCGAGCGGCAATCATTAAAACGGACGACGATATCCGAACGGTCGATGAGACGAGCTGCGCCGGGCGGCAACTCCCCATTTCCAACGATCGTAATTCGCCGCCCCATGCGTTCAGAAACCTTCCGCCAGCTGACGCAGTTCTTCCGCCCGTTTCGTGCTCATCTCGGCCAGGCAGGACGAAATCAGCATCGGCTCCATCGAACCGCCGCGCGCCTGAAAACCTGAAAGCGCGCAATTGGCGTCCCGATAAGCCACCCAGGCGCGCTGTGCCGTCACCAGAGCGTCGGTTGCGCCCTTGCCGTCCGCATCCGCCGCCTTGTCGCGCTCCACAAGCAGCTTGCGCAGCTTCTGGTATTCGACATTGAGCTGCTTGTCGGCCTTTTCGTAGTCCTTACCGGCGCAGATGGTCATGTCCGCCTGCGTCTGCGGTTCCTTGCAGTTCGGCTCCTGCGCGGCAACCGGCATGGAGATACCGGCAGTCACGCAGATGACGGTCGCCAGGAAGACGTTTTTTCTGCTCGTCTCCATCGCTCAGGCCGCCGCCCCATCAAAAGCCTGCGGCGTCAGAGCCCGCGGATCGACGCCATCGAGGCAATTGGCATTGACCGCCACCATTGGCGTACCATCAGGCCCATCGGCATAGGCAAAGCTTTCAATGCCGCAGTTGGAGCAGAAAAAATGATGGATCTTGTGTTTGTTGAAGAGATATTCGCTGAGCTTCTCCTCCCCGGAAAGCAAAGTGAACTTCTCCCGCGGCGCAAAGGCGAGCGTGGAGCCCAAACGCTTGCAGCGTGAACAATTGCATACGACAGTATGGTCTAGATCGGCATCGACCTCAAAGCTGACGCTGCCGCACTGGCAGCTTCCATGGTAATGTTCCGTCGCCATTTCATAACCTCCCCATGACCTGTTGACGAAAACCATAAACCTCACGCTTGCCGGAAAGCGGCACCAGCGTGACTTCCCGCTTCTGGCCGGGCTCGAAACGAACCGCCGTACCGGCCGGAATATCGAGACGCATGCCGCGTGCCTTGTCGCGATCGAAAAGGAGACCCGCATTGGTCTCGAAGAAATGATAATGGCTGCCCACCTGGACCGGCCGGTCGCCCGAATTGGCCACTTCGATCGTCACGGTCGGCTGGCCGGCATTGAGTTCGATGGTGCCTTCGGCGGCAATGATTTCGCCTGGTTTCATCGGTGTTCCCCTTATCGTTCTTATGCGGCGGTGGCTGCCGCGCAGCCTTCCGCTTTCAGCACCCGTTTTGTCGATGCCGGGTTATTGATGAGCTTTCCCGCGGGGCGGACGGGCCTTCGCACCAGTTCGCCACCGCAATTCGGGCACGCGCCATTGAGCACGCCGGTCACGCAATCGGCGCAGAAAGTGCATTCGAACGAGCAGATCATCGCGTTCAGGCTGTCAGGCGCAAGATCGCGGTCGCAGCATTCGCAATTGGGCCTCAGTTCCAGCGCCAAATCTGCCTCCCTTTACCGGATCGGCTCGTGAACGGTGACCAGCTTGGTGCCATCAGGGAAGGTCGCTTCCACCTGCACGTCATGGATCATCTCGGCAATACCATCCATCACCTGATCGCGGGAAATCACATGCGCACCCGCCTCCATCAGATCGGAAACGGCGCGGCCATCGCGGGCACCCTCGACCACGAAATCGGAAATCAGCGCAATCGCTTCGGGATAATTCAGCTTCACGCCGCGCTCCAGCCGGCGGCGCGCCACCATGGCGGCCATGGAAATCAGAAGCTTGTCTTTTTCTCTTGGGCTAAGGTTCATCGTCGTCCCACAGCTTGGCATCTGCCCCGCAAAGCAAGTTTGCAGGAGACCAGATCCGACATTTGACAGACCCCGAAGGACGCCTGTTACGAAGCGATCCGAAGGGTTTACAGATTCCAGACTTTCGGCACTGGCGCGCCGTTTCGCAAGAGTGAAATGATCGGAAAAAGCAATTTTCTCAACGAGAAACCATCGGCGGCGGATACGCGCACCACAAGCTTGCCCTGCCACTCACTTGCGCCGCCGCTTTCCCCGGCAATCGCCCGGATTTTAGGCAGAAGCGCCTCAGCGAGAGGCCCGATATAAAGCAGCGTGGCAAAGGCAACCTGCCCGGCCAGAACCGCAGGTTTCGCGGTCAGCGCCGCCACCTCGCCCGCGAGCAGCAACTCTTCTGCATGCACCAGCTTGCCGCCATGGCGAATGCGCCAGCGGTCACGAAAAAGCCCATGCGTCATCGCCTCGCCCATGGCCTGGCGGCCAAGTAAAACTGCTTCGACGGCGATAAATTCTGAGGATTGATCAAGATCGGCTTCAAGCCTTCGGGTGAGTGACGCGCGCTCGAACAGGATGGTTTCCTGAGGCAGCCAGTGGAGCTTTGCGCCCGGCCCGGCGGAAACCCGGGCGGTGACGGTGGCAGTACCAGACGATGCCTTATAGACCTTCTCGCAGGCCTGCGTGGTCACCACAAGCGATGTGCCGGCTGCGGCCACCGCTTGCCATTCCATGTCATCCCCGCCGGTCAGGCCGCCAGAGGAATTGATGAGAATGGCTTCCATCTCATTGGAAAACGTATCCGGCAGACGGATTTTGGCGCAGCCCTCCTGAAACAACTCGTCCAGCCGGCTGCGCCCTTCAACTGCCTTGGTTACAATGCGTCCTCTGCCACGGGCGCGTTGTTGCCGGACAGGTTGAGTGTCTTCGCAACCGGAAGGGCTGATGGCTTGCTGTTGCTGCTGCACGCGGTCTCCGAAACGGTTGCGGAAGCGGAATTGGCCTTGGCGACGCAATCCTTCTTGATGACGGCGTCCACCACCATCTGCCCTTCCGTGTTTCGGAAGAAATCCCACATTCTTTCGGCCGCATCAACCGTGCGCGTCACTTCGCCTGTGGGCATCTTGCGCTCCACGGCAGGCTCCGCCTTCGGCGTCTGCTCACCGCCCGGCTTGCGGGTAACAACGGCGTTTGCCGCCAGAACCTCGGCTTTCATGGTGGCGCGCGGCCAGGCATGGTCCCAGTTCTCGATGACATAGGACTGGATGCGTGCGCCTGCCTTGCAGACATCGTAAGAATTGACGGTGAAGCTCTCGCCCACCTTGCTTTTGGCGGCGCCCTTGCAACCGTCCATTTCGGCCCAGCGCTTCAGAGCCGTCTCGCCGCTATATTGCCAATAGGATTTGCCGCCGCCCTGATAGGGGTTGGCTGGATCCTTCAGCCCGGCAAAGGCGATGATCGACATCGGCCGCGCCGGTGTGCAGCTTGCCGCATCCGGTGCCCATTTGCCTTCGGTCTCCAGCGGATAACCCGCGCGCAGCGAGGCGACGAAACCGGCGGCATTAAAATCCTTGGCTCCGGTGCAGATGAATTGCGACAGCATGCGCCCGCCGCCAGAATAGCCCGAACCGTAAAAACGTTCCTCATCGACGCAGAACTTGCCCTTCACCATGGCAATCGCTTCATGAATGAAGCTCACCTCATCCAGCCCGCCGGGGCGCGTTGTGACGCCGGGAACATTCCAGGCATGGGTGCCCGGCAATTCACCGTTCAAGCTGCCCGCCAGCGCCACGACCACAAGACCATCACGCTCTGCAAGCTTGTCCCAGCCGCTGCGGTTCAGCTGGCCGTGCGGGTTGCTGTTGGAGCCGTGGAAATCGAATACGACAGGTAGGGGCTTATTTCCATCATAGGCGGATGGAACAAAATAGACGCCGTCGCGTTTCTGCCCGTTAGAGAGAATGGAAAAATCATGCCGACCCGGTTCCATGCCGGGGCCAATACCCTGACCGCAGGTCGAAGCCGACGCTGCGGCCCCTGCGCCTGCGCTGATTACCAGCCCGAGGAACAGGCTGCGTGCGAAACGCACCCACCGGGAAGCCCGGCCCACTGCAAAGTCCTGAATCATTGACACGCCTTTATTGGCACAGTTTCCCGACGATACGTCGAGCGTCCGGGAAATGTAAGGGATCAACAGTCGCGGCGTGCGAATAGACTTCTTCTGTGTCTCGCATGCAGCATTTCATCCGCCCAATACCATAGGCTTTTACTTAATGAAACGCTAAAATTACGCATGAAAGCCATGCGCAGGCGCATAGACTTTCAAAATATTAATCGACCGTTTTTATGCCGTGAACGGGAAGCCTGCCGTTACACCGTCAAATGACGCCGCGCTTCCGGTGTATCCAGCGTTTCGGCCATCCCCTCATGCACGATCTCGCCGCGGTCCATGATGTAGACGTAGTCGGCAAGTTCGCGGCAGAAATCCAGATATTGCTCGACCAGCAGGATCGCCATGCCGGTGGAATCGCGCAGATATTTGATCGCCCGGCCGATATCCTTGATGATCGACGGCTGGATGCCCTCGGTCGGCTCGTCGAGAACGAGGATTTTCGGCCGCGTCACCAGAGCCCGGCCGATGGCAAGCTGCTGCTGCTGACCGCCGGAGAGATCGCCGCCGCGGCGCGACAGCATGGTCTGCAGCACCGGAAACAGGCTGAAAATATCATCCGGGATGAACCGCTCTTTGCGCGACAGCGGCGCATAACCGCTCTCCAGATTTTCCTGCACGCTGAGCAGCGGAAAGATTTCCCGCCCCTGCGGCACGTAACCGACACCGCGCTTCGCCCGCTGGTAAGGCGCCAGCCCATCCAGCGCCGCATCGCCGAAACGGATCGTTCCGGCGCTGGTCGCCTGCTGCCCGGTGACCGCGCGCAACAGCGAGCTTTTGCCGACGCCGTTGCGACCGAGAACGCAGGTGATCTTGCCCATCTCCGCCTTAAGCGAAACGCCGCGCAGGGCTTGTGCTGCGCCGTAGTGGAGGTTGATGTTGTCGACTGTCAGCATGGTGAAACTCCAATGACGGTATGGTGGGCAGAGGGGGGTAAAGCCGCAAACACCACCATCACCGCCCCAGATAATTCTCGATCACCTTAGGATCGCTGGACACGAAATCGATCGACCCCTCAGCCAGCACCGAGCCTTCGGCAAGACACGTCACCTTCACCCCCAGCTCGCGGATGAAGCCCATGTCGTGCTCCACCACCACC
>JAEXMK010000235.1 GCA_023444445.1 Pseudomonadota bacterium
CCTGATCATGCTCCGGGGCGCCGGCCAAACCGGCGCCCTCGATGGCACGCAGGTTCTTCGTTCCAAGCCGTCTTTACGTTCCCAGGTTCACTCAATATGGCGATCAACTGCGGCGCCAACGGACGACCGGCGAGTTCCGTTGCGGAAGGCGGAGCGGTCAGCAACCGCTCCGCGAGAAGCCGACCGTCATGACGATCTTCAAATCTCAAGAAGCTATGGCAAGAATGATCGCGATCACGATCAGCATCGGCCCCATCCATTTGAAGTGATGCACCACCCGGGGCCGGTAAGCGGGGTTTTTAGAGAGGGCCAGATAACCAAACCCTACCAGCGTCATCCACAGCCCCACGCAGAGCATGATGAATTCATCGATATAGGATGCGATCATGGCTCCCCCTCAGACGCATTGCAGATGGTGGCGATGAGCCTAGCGGGCGTGGACGCAAAAGGCAAAGAACAGCACCGCAGTCTGCGGCTGACACAGGATGAAAAGCAAAACACCGGAGATCAGAGCCGAAACCCTGATCGCCGGTGTCCATGTCTGAAACGATGCCCTCAGCACCCTCCGGATGGAAGGGCTGAAAGCGGGAGAGGATCAGAACTCTTCCCAGTTGTCCGCTGCGGTATTCAATGCGGCATTGCCGGAAAACGCGGCCCTGATCCTTCCACCGAGGGCGCGGGCGGGCGAAGCAGCCGGCCTGTCGGCCGCCAATGCCGTGCGCATGGGTGCTGCGGTTTCCGCATAACCGGCTTCAGACAGCTTGAACTGCGCAATCAGCCGGTTGAGCGACGATGCCTCGCGGGCGAGGCCATGGCTTGCCGCCGTGCTTTCTTCCACCATGGCGGCGTTCTTCTGGGTATCCTGATCCATCTGGTTCACAGCCGTATTGATCTGCTGCAGGCCGGAGGATTGCTCCTGTGCCGATTCCGAAATGGCGGCAACGTGCCGGTTGATTTCCTGCACTTCCGTGACAATCAGCTCCAGCGCCTTGCCGGTTTCGCCAACCAGCTGCACGCCCTGCTGAACCTGCCCGTTCGAGGTCGTGATCAGGTTCTTGATCTCCTTGGCGGCATTGGCGGAACGCTGCGCCAGTTCGCGCACTTCCTGGGCGACGACGGCAAAGCCCTTGCCCGCCTCGCCCGCACGCGCCGCCTCAACGCCTGCATTCAGCGCGAGAAGGTTGGTCTGGAAGGCGATCTCGTCGATCACGCCAATAATGTTGGAAATCTCATTGGCGGAGGTCGCGATCTGCTCCATCGCGGAGACGGCCTTCTGAACCACTTCTCCGGATTTTTCCGCACCGATTTTCGCACGGCCAACGAGGTGGCCCGCTTCCTGCGCCCGCTTGGTGGAATCTTTCACCGTCGTGGTGATCTCTTCCAGAGCCGCTGCGGTTTCTTCGACCGCCGCAGCCTGCTGCTCCGTGCGTCTGGCCAGATCGTCCGCGGCGGATCTGATCTCGTTGGCGCCGGCATCAATGCCGCGTGCATTCTGCGCCACCTGGGTCAGCGTCGATTGCAGCTGTTCTGCAGCCCTGTTGAAATCGCCGCGAATACCGTCAAGGCTCGGCACGAATGGCTGGGCAATGCGGTAGGTCACGTCACCTTCGGCGATCCTCGAAAGCGCCGTGGCGAGATGGTTGACCGCGAACTGAACGTCGGCTGCCTCCCGCGCCTTCTGCTGTTCGCGCTCGATCCGATCCTTCTCGGACATGGAGCGGTTGGCCTCGGTTTCATTCTCGAGCCGCACGCGCGCGATGGCGTTTTCGCGGAACGCCTGCACGGTGGCGGCCATCTGACCGACTTCGTCCCGGCGGTCCTTGCCGTCAATCTCGCTTGCGGTATCACCGGCGGCGAGTGATTCCATGCGGGCGCGAAGCCGGGCAATGGGCGTGGTAATGCCGCGCGACGAGATCAGCAGACCAAGCGCAATCACGGCAAGAGATACCAGCGCAAGGGTGATGAGACCCGTCCAGATCGTCGTGTTGGTGCTGGCCGTCAGACGCTCCCTGCCTTCATTCATGACCTGGATGAGCTGCTCATTGCCCGCACTGATCTTCGGCGAGACCTCGGTTATTTTCCTGAGCACGTTGAGCGCCATCTGTTGCGCTTCGGCCTGCTTTCCCGCCTGCATCAGGGTGATGACCTGATTGCCGATCTCCTCGACCTCGACAACGCCCTTCAGAATGTCGCGGGCCGCTTCCGTGCGCGCCGGCACCAGCTCCATGATCTTGTTCTGACGCTCTTCGAGCTGCTTGCGGTCTGCCCTGAAGGTTTTGACCGCGGATTCGAAATCGCAGCTGGCCACGTCATTGAGGCTGGCGCGCAGCATCTGCATGCCGAGCGCATTGAGATTGCCGCTGGTTCTGGCGTTCAGCACCGCAGCAAGGGCCTCATGGCCTATGAAATCGCTATAGACGGTGTCGGTGCTCTTATATTGCAGGCTGACGTAGCTTATTCCGGAAAGCGACATCAGGCTCATCAACGAGATGACAAAAACGACCTTCGTTTTTATCTTGGTATTCTTCAGGAAAGACATGAATGGCCTCAAGGCAAGCGCTCTCCAGCCGCCCTGAGGCAGGCCGGGAACCAATGATGAAACATCGCGGGTAGCTGTTGCCCCACCTCATAGGGCGACAAGCGGAGTGTCTTTTGAACTGCCGCTGGGGCCGGTCCAGGTGGCTCTGCTTGTTCTACCGGCTCCGGATCAAACCCTTGGAACCTGCGTGTTTCAGATTTCACAAAATCACTAAATGAAGTGTTACCCGGGCCATACAAGAGCTGACAATTCGGCAGCTAAAACCCATTTTGCTGTTACAGCAAATTATAAAAACTCACCCCCATACAAATGAAAACGCAGCGGAAATTTCTTTCCGCTGCGTTCATTCATCTGATACCAGTAAGCTTGGCCGAGCACTTGCGGGCATTCGCAGGCCGGAGCCCGCGAAATCCGCTGCTTAGTAGTGCACCGACTGGGAATCGATCGGCGTTGTCTTCGGCGGAGCGAACTTCGTCAGGTCGATCCCTTCGACGGCAGAGCGATATTCTTCAATGCTGGGCGTGCGGCCGAGAATTGCGGCAAGCACGACGACAGGGGTTGAAGCCAGAAGCGATTCACCCTTCTTGTCGGCGCTGTCCTCCACGACGCGTCCCTGGAAGAGACGGGTCGAGGTTGCGAGAACCGTATCACCCTTTGCCGCCTTTTCCTGGTTGCCCATGCACAGGTTGCAGCCCGGGCGCTCCAGATAAAGGATATTTTCGTATTCGGTGCGGCTTGAGGTCTTCGGATTGACGTCATCGAATTCGAAGCCGGAATATTTCTGCAGGATTTCCCAATCCCCTTCCGCCTTCAGCTCATCAATAATGTTGTAGGTCGGCGCGGCAACGACGAGCGGAGCCTTGAACTCGACCTTGCCTTCGGCCTTTTCGAGGTTTCGCAGCATCTGCGCGACGATCTTCACGTCGCCCTTATGCACCATGCACGAGCCGACAAAGCCGAGATCGACCTTCTTGGCGGCGCCGTAATAGGAAACCGGACGGATCGTATCGTGCGTGTAGCGTCTGGAAACGTCGTTGTTATTGACGTCAGGGTCGGCGATCATCGGCTCGTTGATGACATCGAGATCGACAACGACTTCAGCGAAATATTTCGCATTGGCGTCCGGCTTCAGCGCCGGCTTTTCGCCGGAGCGGATTTCGGCAATACGCTGATCCGCCTTGTCGATCAGGCCCTTGAGCGTCTGGGCGGCATTATCCATGCCCTTGTCAATCATGATCTGGATGCGCGACTTGGCAATTTCGAGCGACTCGATCAGCGTCTTGTCCTCGGAAATGCAGATCGACGCCTTGGCCTTCATTTCGGCCGTCCAGTCGGTGAAGGTGAAGGCCTGGTCGGCGAGCAGCGTGCCGATGTGGACTTCGATGATGCGGCCCTGGAAGACGTTGTCGCCGTGCTGCTGAAGCATCTGCGCCTGCGTGGCATGCACGACGTCGCGGAAGTCCATGTAAGGCTGCATCGTGCCCTTGAAGGTAACCTTGACCGATTGCGGGATCGGCATGGTCGCCTCGCCCGTTGCCAGTGCCAGCGCGACAGTGCCGGAGTCAGCACCGAAGGCGACGCCCTTCGACATGCGGGTGTGGCTGTCGCCACCGATAATGATTGCCCGATCATCAACGGTGATGTCGTTCAGCACCTTGTGGATCACGTCCGTCATGGAGTGATAGACGCCCTTCGGGTCACGACCCGTGATGACGCCGAAATTGTGCATGAAGGACATGAGCTTGGGAGTGTTGGCCTGCGCCTTCTTGTCCCAGACGGAAGCCGTGTGGCAGCCCGACTGATAGGCGCCGTCAACCAGCGGCGAAATGACGGTGGCCGCCATCGCTTCCAGTTCCTGCGCGGTCATCAGACCGGTCGTATCCTGCGAACCGACGATGTTGACCTTGACGCGAACGTCGGAGCCGGCATGCAGCACCTTGCCGGGCGTCACGCCGACGGCATTGCGGTTGAAGATCTTCTCGACGGCGGTCAGGCCCTGGCCTTCGATCGAAATTTCCTTGTTCGGCGCAAAGACCGGGGTCGCCTCGACGCCGAGCGTCTGAGCCGCGAATGTCTGGAGCTTCTTGCCGAAGACGATGGCGTAGGAGCTGCCGGCCTTCATGAACTCCATCTTCTGGGGCGTGAAGGAAGAGGCGAGATCCACCAGTTCCGTGCCGTTCTCGTCACGCAGCTTGTGGTTCTTGGCGTCGATCTTCAAAACAGTGCCGGTCTCGACCGAATATTTCTGCTCGAGGATCGGGTTGCCGTCATTGTTGAGGATCGGCTTGCCGTCTTCGCCGAGCTTCTTCACCCAGTTCTTGAGGTTGACGCCGATACCACCCGTCACATCGACGGTGGTGGCGAAAATCGGCGAAATGCCGTTGGTGCCGGCAACGATCGGCGCGTAGTTGACGAAAGGCACATAGGGGCTGGACTGTTTGCCGGTCCACAACGCGACGTTGTTGACGCCGGACATGCGCGACGAGCCGACGCCCATCGTGCCCTTTTCGGCGATCAGCATCACCCGCTTGTCGGGATGCTGCTTCTGAAGCGCGACGATTTCCGCCTGAGCTTCCGGCGAGATCATACACTGGCCGTGCAGCTGGCGGTCTGAGCGCGAATGCGCCTGATTGCCCGGCGACAGAAGGTCGGTGGAAATATCGCCTTCGGCGGCGATGAAGGTGACGACCTTGATCTCGTCGTCCACGTCGGGAAGCTTGGTGAAGAATTCAGCCTTGGCGTAGCTTTCCAGAACGTCTCTGGCGATGGTGTTGCCAGCCTTGTAAGCATCGCGCAGGCGGAACATGTCGGCATCGTAAAGGAAGACCTGCGTCTTCAGCACGTCGCCGGCGGCGGCGGCGATCTCAGCGTCGTTACCAAGCGCGATATCAAGCAGCACCTTGATCGACGGGCCACCCTTCATGTGCGAGAGCAGTTCCAGAGCGAAGGAAGGTGTGATCTCCGGCACCCGCACTTCACCAAGGATGATCTGCTTCAGGAAGGCAGCCTTGACGCCGGCGGCACTTGTGGTGCCCGGCAGGGTGTTATAGATGAAGAACTTCAGCGCATCGGCGCGGTGTTCGCTGCCGGCATCCTTGATGAGCTCGATGATTTCGGCCGTCAATGCGCCATCATCGATGGGTTTGGGCGCGAGACCCTGTGGTTCTCTGCTTTTGATTTCAGCCAGGTAATCCAAGTAAAGTGTCATCGCGATCCCAACGTCCAGGTGTCTGTGGAGCCAAACCCAACGCCACCGGCAGGTAGCGTTGAAAGCCCCGGGGTTTCTGTCGTTTTCGACTACGCCAACCGGGGCCGGCTGACAAGATGCCGCACTCCGGTAAAGAACTGATGGATGGAGAAAATAGCGCTTTCTATCAGCCGCGAAGTTGTATCGAAAACGCCGTTTTATTTCTCGCCTTAACTTCCCAGCGCAGGTCACTTCGATTTTCCAAGAGAACCAGGATTTGCCCTGCGCAATTACTCAACGTCGTCTTTGAGCCGCACCGGAATTAAAGGACGCGCAACCAGACAAATCGCCACCGGCACCGCGTAACACCCCGAGTTTGAGCCGTCGGTCGATGCCGATGCTGGTGAGAAACGCCTCATCATGGCTGACGACCAGCAAGGCACCATCATAGGCGCTGAGACCAGCCTCCACGGCGGCGATGGAATCTATATCCAGATGGTTCGCCGGCTCATCAAGGATCAGCAATTGCGGCGGCTGCGGACCACCGAGGACACAGGCAAGGCCGGCGCGCAACATCTGCCCGCCCGACAGTGTTCCGACATTCTGCAAGGCGGCGTCCGCGCGAAACATGAAACGTGCAAGCGCTGCCCGACAGGCATTTTCCCCCGATTGCGGATTGAGCTTGAGGAAGTTCTCGCGTATCGACAGCCTCGCATCCAGCAGGCTGACCTGCTGATCGAGAAATGCCGTCTTGACACCGAGATGAAACCTCCCTGCAAAGGGTGGCAAATCCCCCGTTATCACTGACAGCAACGTCGTTTTTCCCGATCCATTCGGACCGGTAACGGCGACCCGTTGGGGACCGGTAATCTCGAAGGACAGATCGGCAAGCACGGGACGGTCGGCAGAATATCCCGCCGTCAGCTTTTGCAGGCTCAACACGGTTTTCGTCGCGTGCAAGCCGCTGGGCGGCAGGGTGACGGTGACCTCCTGCAGGATTTCGATCCTTTCCCGCGCCGTCCGCAAATCATCCGTCGCTTCGGCTTTCAGGCGGCTGGCGAGATTGGCATTGTCGCCGCTCGTCTTTTCGGCGCGCCTTTTCATGCCACCGGTAACGATGCGCGGCATATCGCCCTTCGCCGCTTTTGCAGCACCCTTCGCATCGCGGCGCGCCTTGCGTTCCACCATCTCCTGCGACTTCCTCCTGACCTCGGACAGGCGCTTTTCGGCGCTGGAAAGGTCCTGTTCGGCAGCTGCCCGTTCCAGCACCTTTTGCGCGCGGTAATGGCTCCAGTTGCCGCCGTAGCGGGTGGCACCTAACGTCGTCATCTCGACGATGGCATCAAGCGTCTCGAGAAGTTCGCGATCATGGCTGACCACGATGGCTCCGCCACGCCAGGCCGCCAGGAAATCGGCAACGAACATGCGGCCGTCGCGGTCAAGATTGTTGGTCGGCTCGTCAAGGATCAGAAAATCGGGCGCGGTGTGGATCTGGGCGGCGAGTGCTGCCCGTGTGCGTTGCCCGCCCGAGAGCGCGGAAAGCAGTGTGGCGGGGGATGCATCGAGCCCGACCTCGGCCAGTGCACCGGCAATCTTTTCCTCCAGCATCCAGTCGACATCACCGAGTTCATCGAGCGTGGCTATTCCCGCCTGCGCGCGGGAAAGGATTTGCAACGCATGGCGCGCCTCGAACAGGTCGGCGATGGTCTCGTCGTCCCCGACCTGTACGCTTTGCCGCAGAATGCCTATCCTGCCGGACACGGAGACCGTGCCTGTCGAGGGCGAAAGCTCACCGGCGATCAGCTTCAGAAGCGTCGTCTTGCCAACGCCGTTGCGCCCGACAAGGCCGACGCGCTCAAGGCAGAAGCGAAGATTGATATTGGAAAAAAGTGGTTGACCGTCAGGCGTGGACCACGAGAGGTCTGAAAGGGTGATGGAGTGCGGCATGGATATGGGTTCCCCTGATGACAAGGCGTTGTGGCTTTGTGATCGGGTTGAAATCCATGGTTCACCATCCTGTTGGTATTGCGGAGAAAATGCCCTTACGCGAACAAAGCGGCGCGTTCATGGCATGGGTTCAGTGCTTAAGGTGGAAACGCCGGGAGAAAGCCCCCGGCGTCTCGTTTTCTTCAGGCGACCAGGCCCTTGGTCAGTTCCAGCGCCTGCCGTTCGAACAGCCGGCGATAGATGCCATCGTGGAGCCGGATCAGCGCCTGATGGTCACCCTCTTCGACAATCCTGCCCTTGTCGAACACCAGCAGCCGGTCGAGCGCCCGGACCGTGGAAAGACGGTGGGCGATGACGAGCGTGGTGCGGCCATCCATCAGCCGTTCCATCGCCTGCTGGATCTGCACTTCGCTTTCGCTGTCGAGGCTTGAGGTCGCCTCGTCCAGGATCAGCACCGGCGCATCCGCCAGGAAAGCCCGGGCGATGGCAACACGCTGGCGCTCGCCGCCTGACAGCTTGACACCGCGTTCGCCCACCATGGTCTCATACCCCTTGGGCAGGGACATGATGAAATCATGGGCGCTCGCCTGTTTCGCCGCCTGCTCGATCTCACGGCGAGAGGCGTCCGGCCGGCCATAGGCGATGTTTTCCGCCAGCGTGCGGTGAAACAGGATGGGCTCCTGCTGCACGATGGCGATCTGGCCGCGCAGGCTTGCCTGCGTGACATCAGCGACACTCTGCCCGTCAATGCGGATAGCCCCCGCCTTTATGTCGTAAAGGCGCTGGATGAGCTTGACGAAGGTCGTCTTGCCCGACCCGGAATGACCGACCAGACCCACACGCTCACCCGGCTCGATGGTGACCGAGAAGTCCTCATAAAGCGGGGTAGCATGCGCTCCGTACTGGAACGTAACGTGATCGAAGACGATCTCGCCTTTTTCAATACGGATCGCCTTCGCATCCGCCCGGTCTTCGATGCCAAGCGGCATCTTGTCGAGCAGTACCAGCTCTTCCATGTCGTTGACGGCGCGCTGCAGGTTGCGGATATCCTGACCCACATCGCGCAGATAACCCTGCAATACGAAGAACATTGCCAGCACGAAGGTGATGTCGCCGGGCGTCGCCAGACCCTTCTGCCACATGATAAGGCCGGTGCCGAGGATGCCCGCCTGCATCGACACCATCATGAAGCTCTGGATCGTGCCGTTCAGCGTGCCGCGTTTCCATGTCCTGCGTGTGCGGTTGTCCCATTTCACCAGAACATGACCAAGCCGCGTTTCTTCGCGGGTTTCGGCACCGAAGGCCTTGACCACGGCGTTGCAGCTGATCGCATCCGCCAGCGCGCCGCCAAGCCGGGTATCCCAGGCATTGGCAAGCCGTGCGGCCGGCGACACATACCCCATCGAAAGCCCGACGGTGACGCCGATATAGATCAGCGAGCCGAGACCGACGATCAGGCCCATGACCGGCCAGTAACTGCCGAGCACGATGGTGGCGCCCACCAGCATGACGATGGAGGGTAGCAGCGCGACGAGCAGCAGGTCATTGAGCGAATCCAGCGCCCACATGCCGCGCGTGATCTTGCGCACCGTCGAGCCGGCAAAGCTGTTGGCGTGCCAGTCGGTGGAGAAACGCTGCACCTTGTGGAAGCCATTATTGGTGACGTCAGCCATGGTCTTCAGCGTCAGCCGGATGATGCCGTTGAAGATGAACCAGCGCAGCACAACGCTGGTGAGGCCAAGCGCAACGACGATGACGAAGGCGCGCAGCGCACCATTGCCCCCGCCGACGCCCCCACTGACAGCCCCGTTGCCGCCGGCAATGGCATCAACGATCTGGCCCGAAAAGACCGGCACCATCACTTCGGCGAGCGTGCTGGCAACCACCAGCACGATGATGAAACCAACCAGCGCCGGCCGGTGGCTCCAATGGTTGAAAACAAAGCCGAGCACATGGCGATAGGCATCGGCGCGGAAATCGAGCTTCTTGCGTGACATTTTAACCAGCCCGGCGCCACGAAACAGGACGACCGGTCCTCAAAAACGGAAGTTGGATGGCACAGCCCGGGCGGGAGACAAAATGATCCCGTCAGATCAATCGGGCTATGAAGGAAAACAAACCGCATGGCGGGCGCGCATAAGGCGGGCCGCGAATGGATATGACCTAGTGTCGGGCCATTCCCTGCGGGAGGGTTTTGATGAATGCTGGTGTCATGCAACGCCTCCCTTTGTTCGATCTGACGCGGTGAAGTGTTTTGTAGCTGAGCCGCTCGACCTTGCCAAGCGGATTTTTGCAACCTTATGGCAAGTGATGTGAAAATAACACACCGCTTCACCTGACTGCCGTGATCGTGGCCGCACCGGTACGGCCACGATGTTCGACGTCACTATCATCAGCCGCGCAACCGGACAGGCTGCGCGGCGGTAAGCCGGAAGTGGAGATTTACCGCTGCCGATCAGTCCATCTGCACATTGGCGTTCTTGACCACCGGTTCCCACTTGGCGATCTCAGCCGCGACGTGGTCCTTCAGTTCGTCCGGCGAGGAGGCGACGATCTTCGCACTGAAATCCGCCATGCGCGCGGCGACGCCCGCATCGGCAAGCGCCTTCTTGGCGGCGGCATTGAGCCTGTCGACCACATCGGCCGGCGTGCCGGCGGGTGCAAACAGCGCGTTCCAGGTATAGGTCTCGTAACCCGGTACGGTTTCGGCGATTGTCGGCAAATCCGGGAAGGACGAAGCCCGCTCCTTGGTGGTGACGCCGAGCGCCCGCAAGGTGCCGGATTTTATATGTCCTGACGAGGACGGCAGATTGTCGAACATGATGGAAATCTGGTTGCCGAGAAGATCGTTGAGCGCCGGGCCTGCCCCCTTGTAGGGCACATGCTGCATGCTGACACCCGCCATGCTCTTGAACAGCTCGCCGGAAAGATGCAGCGGCGTGCCGTTGCCGGAAGAGGCATAGGCATATTTATCAGGCTCCGCCTTCAGGAGAGCGATCAGTTCCTCGACGCTGTTGACGTTGAGCTTCGGATTGACCACCAGCACGTTCGGAACCACCACCAGCAGCGAGACCGGTGCGAAATCCGTCTGCGGATCATAAGGCTTGGTCTTGAGAATGAGCGGGTTTAGCGCGTGGGTGGCAACCGTGCCCATCAGGATCGTATAACCGTCGGGGTCGGCGCGGGCCACCCGGTCGGCACCGAGATTGCCACCGGCGCCCGCAACGTTTTCAACCACGATCTGCTGGCCGAGCTCATCACCCATCTTCTGCGCGATAACACGCGCCACCACGTCGGTGGAGCCGCCTGCCGCGAAAGGAACGACCAGCGTGATCGTTCGATCTGGAAAGCCCTCGGCACTCGCGGTCATTCCCATCATGCCGAAAGACACCGCCGCCGCGGCAAGTTTCAGCACGGTGCGTCGTTTTGAAGACCGGTAAATCATGAACCCTCCTATAGATGGCCTCCTCGCCATCGGCGCATAGTAGCTCAAATGCACCTCGGGGCAACCCGCCGGGTACCGGGTGATCCCGGCAGGCTTATGTGTAGAGACCCCGTCAGGCCTTCAACCGCTCTTCGACGACCCGCCAGTTGACCAGCTTGTCGAGAACGGCGCGGATATGGTCGGGCTTGCGGTTTTCATAATCGAGGTAATAGGCGTGTTCCCAGATATCGATGCCGAGATAGGCCGGACGACCAACGGCCATGGGGTTGTTGCCGTCCTCATATCCGATCAGCGCGAGCTTGTTGTCGTCACCACGCGTCAGCCACACCCAGCCGGTGCCGAACACCGTGTCGGACACATCGACCGCGCGTTTGATGAAGCCGTCATAGTCACCGAAGGTCTCGTTGAGGGAAGCGGCGAGATCGCCTGTCGGCCGGTTCGGCCCGCCCGGAACGAATTGATCCCAATAGGCGACATGGTTCCAGGCCTGCGCGGCATTGTTGAAGATTTTGACATCGGCCGGCTCTTTCGACTTGGCGGATTGCGTCACGATCTCGACCAGTTCCATGTCGGCATAGCGCGTTCCGGCCGCAAGCGTGTTCAGCTTGTCGAAATAGGCCTTGTGGTGTTTTCCGTAATGCAGGCCGACCGTTCTTGCCGAAATGACAGGCGCAAGATCGGCCTCGGCAAAGGGAAGCTTCGGCAGTGCCAAAGGCAGAGCGGCCCGCGCGACATGCGGGCGGGGAAAGATTGCAACGGCGGCTGTTGCCGCGCCTGCGGTGAGAATGGTGCGTCTGGTGATGTCCATCATATCCTCCTCTTGAACGGTGATATGAGACTAACCCCGAACGACGGCCCTGGTTTCCTCAGGCCGGATGCAATTCTGTCGCGGCCATGATGATCGGCGGAAACAACGCCGTTTTGACGCGCTGCCGGGGGCGGATGGCTGGGGTTCGCAGACGCATAAAGAAAATGCCCTCCCGGCTGGGAGGGCCTTGTACGATCAATATCGATAATAGTCGCGACGGTCGCGGTAATCACGATAGTCCCGGCGATCACGCCATTCACGCCATTCCCGTCTCGCCTGGCGTTCACGCCATTCCCTGCGACCTTCCCAGCGATCGCGGCGATCCCAGCCGCGCTCATAACGTGGCGGGCCGTTCGGGCGGCAATGACCGCGGGGTGAAAGATGGAAGCCGCGTCCGCAGGCATAATCCACCGTCTGAACATGGGATGCCGAAGGTGCCGACGGTTGGCCGACAGGCATGGCATTCGCACCGGTGCCGAACAGGGCGCCGAAAATCAGTCCGGCGGTTAAAATCATCTTGCGCATCTTATTTCCCTCCTTGTGGGATGGGGGGATTTAGCGCCCTGCCGGGTGAACTGTGGCTGAATGAATCGTGATCTTTTCGTGGCAGCGGGCAAGTCCGGCACCTGCATTCACCCACGGCTGCGTGTCACGAAGGCGTTAAGGAAAGCCGTTAGAACCGCCGCCAGCCCGTCCAGAAATTGCACAGCTGTGCGCCGACCGGCCAGCGCCTTTCCCATTCAGGCGGGTCAGCGCTTCACAGTTCCACTCGCGCCGAAAATATCGGAGACATAGATGAAACGCCGCACCTTTATGATGTCCGCCGCAGGCGCTGCCGCCGGTCTCGCCCTTGCGCCCCGCATGAGCTTCGCCGCTCAAGGCACGATCGACTGGTACACCAGTTCGGATACGAATATCCTCGATTTCTGGTCCAACACCGTCAAGCCCGCTTTCGAGGCGGCCAATCCCGGCCTGAAGCTCAATCTCGTCGATGCCGGCGATGGTGCTGGCGTCATCGCCATCGGTGAGCGCGCCATTGCCGCAAAGCAGACGGGCACCGATCCGCAGGCCGATTATTTCGAAACCGCCGATCCCCTGCTGCCCGCCGGCGCCATCGACGCCGGTATCTATGTGAACATGGCGAAAGCCGGCCTTTCCAACTATTCGCGCGTCAATCCGCTCGCCATCCGCAGCGAATACAGCCTGCCCTATCGCGGCAGCCAGGTTCTGCTTGCTTATGACACCAGCAAGCTCAAGCCGGCGGATGCACCAAAGACCTGGGAGCAGCTCGTTACCTGGATCAAGGCCAATCCCGGCCAGTTCGTTTATAACCGTCCCGACAAGGGCGGTTCGGGCGGCAACTTCGTCCGCCGCGCCATTCATCAGGTCAATGGTCTCGATCCCAAGGCCTTCACGGTCGACAACTACACCCAGGAAGCCGGTGACAAGGCTCTTGGCAAGGCTTGGGCACTTTTGGCCGATATCGCCCCTTCACTTTATGACAAGGGCGCCTATTCCTCCGGCAACACGCAATCGCTGCAGCTTCTCTCCCAGGGCGTCGTCACCATGACCCCGGTCTGGTCCGATCAGGTGCTGAAGGCCATCGATCAAGGCGTTCTGCCGAAGGAAACCGGCCTCGTCCAGCTCCAGGATCTGGCGCTTTGCGGCGATTTCTCGCGCGCCGTGGTACTTGCGAACGGCGCCAATCGCGATGCCGCCCTCAAGCTCGCTAACTTCGTGCTGTCGGAAGAAATCCAGGGCGCCATCCTCACCGAACTCGGCGGTTTCCCCGGCGTTTCCTGGGACTATGTGTCGGCCGACCTGCGCAAGCGCTTCGCCGACATCATCCCGCAGACCATTCCGACCTTCCCGGGCGGCAAATGGGAAACCGCCATCAACGATGGCTGGTATCGTCACGTCGCTCCGAACGTCGACCGCAAATCGTGACCGAGACTGCAGAAGGAGCGGTTCGCCCGCTCATCGACACCACGGCAAGCAGGAGGCCAGTTGGCCTCCTGCTCGTCGCCATTCCCGTTTTCCTGATGATCTGGCTGGTGATCTGGCCCGCCATCAACGCCATCGGCCGCACGGTCTGGCGCGAGGGTGCCGACGGTCAGTCGAGCTTTGATCTGTCGAGTTACGGTTTTTTCTTCTCGGATCGTTACAGTCTCGACAATCTCGCCGTGACGCTCTGGACCACGCTCGTCTGCGCGGTGCTCCTGCTGGTGATCTGCCTGCCGATCGCACTTTACCTCCGCTTTTCGCAGGGCCGTCTTTCGGCCTATGTGCAGGCGCTGGCCATCTTTCCCATGTTCGTGCCCTCCATCATCCTCGCCTTTGCCTTCATCCGCGTGCTGGGCCCGAACGGCATGGTGGATATATTGCTGAATGCCGTCCATCTGCCGAAAATCCGCACGCCCTATCTCACGCCCTGGGGGCCGGTGATCGGCCTTGTGTGGGACAATATTCCGCTGACCGTGCTCATTCTGCTCGCAGGGCTTGGCAGCGTCGCAAACCAATCGGTCGAGGCTGCGCGTGACGTGGGGGCCAATGCCCTTCAGGTCTTCCGGCACATCATCCTGCCGCGCATTTCCAACTCCATTCTCGTTGCGCTTTCCTTCTCGGTGCTCGGCATTTTTTCGTCTTTCACCCTGCCCTACCTTCTCGGCCCCGCAGCTCCCGAAATGCTCGGCCCGTTCATGCAGCGCACCTTGCGCGAAGTGCGGGACCCCTTGGGCGCCATGACCCAGGCCGTCATCGCTTTTGGCTTCTGCATCGCGTTCGGCCTGTTCTACGTGCGCTCCGTCGCGCGCAACCAGGGAAAATGACATGACAAGCCTGACACGGCCGCGGCCACGCATGGACTGGCCCGGCATCATCTTCGCCACCCTTCTCACTGTCGTCATCGTCGGGCCTCTCATCGTTGTCGGCACCTGGGCCTTCACCGAGGTCTGGCGTTTCCCCAACGTGATCCCGCAACAATTCGGTTTCCGCTTCTGGGGCCAGACGCTGGGGCGCCCCGATGTGTGGAATGCCCTGACGCTGAGCCTGCAGCTGACCACGACGGTGACCGTGCTTTCGGCGCTGATCTGCCTTCCCGCCGCCTATGCCTTTGCGCGCATGAGCTTTCCCGGCCGCAACCTCCTGTTCTTCTCCTTCCTCGCCGGCCATGCCTTTCCGAAATTCGGGCTGCTGGTGGCGATTGCCGCCATTTTCCTGCAACTCAACCTCATCGGCAATTTCTGGGGTGTTGTCCTTATCCAGCTCGTCGGCACGCTGATGTTCATGATCTGGATTCCGGTCGCCGCCTTCCAGGCTGTCGACCGGCGCATGGAAGAGGCAGCCCGCGATGTCGGCGCCAGCCCGCTGCGGGTGTTCTGGTCGGTGACGCTGCCGCAGGCGGGACCAACCATCGCCGCCGCCGTGCTTTTGAGCTTCGTCAGCACGTTTTACGAGACCGAGGGCGCGTGGCTCATCGGCGCGCCGGGCATCCGCACCATGCCGGTGCTGATGATCAGCTACATCAACAACCAGATGGTCATCCAATATGGCGCGGTGCTCTCCGTCCTGCTCTGGGTGCCCTCCTTCATTGCTCTCATCTTCGCCCGCCGCGTCATCGGCGGCGGCGCCTTCGCGCGCGGTTTCGGCGGTTAGGAAATCAGCATGTCCGTACTTCACATCCGCCAGGTCACGAAAACCTTCGCCGGCGGCACCAAGGCAGTCGACAGTTTCTCGCTTGATGTCGCCGATGGCGAACTCGTCTGCCTTCTCGGCCCTTCCGGTTCGGGCAAATCGACGCTGCTGCGCATGGTGGGCGGGTTCGAGCAACCGACCGGCGGGCGGATTACCATCGACGGGGAAGACGTCACCCATCTGCCGCCGGAGCGACGGCCGACCGGCATGGTGTTCCAAAGCCACGCGCTCTGGAGCCATATGAACGTCTTCAAGAACCTCGCTTTCGGCCTGAAGCTGCGTCGCATGCCCGCTGCCGAGATCAGGCAGAAAGTAGAGGCCGTTCTCGAACTCGTCGGGCTCTCGGGTTATGGCGAGCGGGCCACAAGCCAGCTTTCAGGCGGCCAGCAGCAGCGTGTGGCACTTGCCCGCTCGCTGGTTCTGGAGCCGAAAATCCTCCTGCTCGACGAACCCTTCGCCAGTCTTGACCAGCATCTGCGCGAACGGCTGCGGGAAGAGGTTCGGGATATCCAGCAGCGTCTCGGCATCACCACGCTGTTCGTCACCCACGGGCAGGACGAGGCGCTTTCCATGGCAGACCGCATCGTCGTGATGGCGAACGGTAAAACCGAACAGATCGACCGGCCGAATATCATCTATCGCGAACCGCAGACCCCGTTCGTTGCCGGCTTCATCGGCACCATGAACCTGATCGAGGGTGCGGTTTCGAACGGCAGCTTCGCGCGCGCCGGCTTTACCTTTCCGCTTGCGGTTTCCGATGGGCCGGCCACCCTCGCCATTCGCCCGGAAGCGATCGATCTCGCGGCATCCGAAACCCCTGATGCGCATGTCCACCGCGTGACGGATTATGGCACCCATGGGCTTGTCGATCTCGGTCTTGCCGATGGTACAAGGATCAAATCCATGGTCGCCCATCCGGACATGTTCCGGGCCGGGCAAGGCGTGCGGATCACGCCCCGCGCCGTCACCCTTTATCGCGATAATCGCCCAATCCACCGGAGCTGACATGAACCCGCCGATCTTCATCGAACGCGATGGCCACAGAACCTGGCTCAAATGGCATCGCGCCCGCCGCCGCGCCACCGATCCCGTTTTCACCGGCGAACGCATCATTGAGGCGATGCGGCTTGGCGCAAGCATTGAAGTCGATCTCGTCATTCATGCCGATCATGGTTGCGCCGTGCTGCATGACCGGACGCTGGAACGGGAGACCACCGGTGCAGGCCGGGTACGCGACACGTCAGCCGCCGCACTGCGCCAGCTCCATCTGCGCGACAATGACGGTCGGCCGATCGATGCAAAGGTGATGCTGCTCGAAGACCTCTGCGCCCTGCTTGCCCGCGAAACCGTGCATCCCGACGCCTTGCTGCAACTCGATTTCAAGGAAAATCTCCAGGCGCTTACCCCGCAGATCGTCACCGGCTTCGGGGCAAGTGTATCGTCGATCGCAGGTTCGGTGATCCTGTCGGGCGGTGATTTCGACGCCATCGCCCAGCTGGCGGGATCAGCCCCCGGCCTGCGCACCGGCTATGACCCCTGCCATCAGGGCACGCTTGCCGAAATGCACGCGAATGGACATTATCTGGACTTCATCAAAAACGCCCTCGCCACCGCGCCTGATGCGGGCATGATCTACCTCGCTTATGAAATCGTACTTGCCGCCGAGGATGCCGGTGTCGACATCATCGCCCCGATCCATGCCGCAGGTCGTCGCATCGATGCCTGGACGATCAACAGGGTAACGCCGCAATCCACCGATGCCGTCGAGCGCCTGTTGAGGCTGAAGGTCGACCAGATCACCACCGATGATCCGGAAGGGCTCGCAGAGGTTTTCAGCCGATGACAGTCAATTACAGCAATATCCTGGAGCATATGGTCGCCACCGCCCGCGAAGCCGGCGCGTTGACGCTCGACCACTTCAAACGCTTCCGCGACATTGAGATCGGCGTCAAGGGACCCGGCGATTTCGTTTCCGATGCGGACAGGGATTCCGAGACGCTGATCCGTGAGCGTCTGCTCGGCCAATATCCGTGGGGACTTACCGGCGAGGAATTCGCACCCGTCGAGGGGGCGGATCAGGATCATCGCTGGCTGGTCGACCCGATCGATGGCACCACCAATTTTCTCTTTGGCCAGCATTACACCATCACCATTGCGCTGCGCCGCGGCAATGAGACGATATGTGGCCTCGTCTACAATCCCGTCTCCGACGAAATGTTTACCGCGATCAAGGGAGATGGCGCCTATCTCAATGGCGAGCGCGTGAGGGTCAATATCAGTACCGATGTCGCCCTGATGTGTGTCGGCACCGGTCTGCCGACGCCCAATCTCTCGCTTTATCCCGGCGCCTATCAGCGCCTTGACGATATTCGCGCGCCCATCGGTGCAGTCCGTGTCGTCGGCAGCGCTGCCAATTCCTGTGCTTATGTGGCCTGCGGCCGTCTCACCGGCTATTACGAGGAAACCGGTTTCGTTGACACAGCAGCAGGCATTCTGCTGGTTCGGGAGGCCGGTGGCATCGTGACCGACTGGTGGGGTCGCGGACCGGAATTTTATGAAAAGACGGGCACGCTGATCGTCGCCAATCCCGCGACCCATTCTTACCTGCTGGAGCACCTGCAAGGCGTTCCGCTCAAGAACCCGGCATAATGTCTTCGTCTTCGAAGAATTGATACTGCAGAAATTGCCTCAGGCCACCTGCACCAAATGGCCGGGCGACACCGTCCTGTAGTTACGCGCAGGTGTTTCATATCCCATCGCCCGTACCGGGCTCTTCAGCTCATCATTGGATATGCCCCGCCTTATCCCCCGTCTTGACGGATCGGGCACTGGCACGGCCGCCATCAGCTTTTTTGTGTAGGGATGCTGCGGATTGTCGAAGACGGCCGCCCGCGGGCCGATCTCGACGATCTCGCCCAGATACATCACCGCGACACGATGGCTGACACGCTCCACCACCGCCATGTCATGCGAGATGAACAGAAAGGCCAGGTTGAGGCTTTGTTGCAGGTCGAGTAGCAAATTGCACACCTGTGCCTTGATCGAAACATCGAGTGCGGAGACGCTTTCGTCGGCGACGATAACCTTCGGATCAAGGGCAAGCGCACGGGCAATGGCGATGCGCTGGCGTTGGCCGCCCGAAAATTCATGGGGGTAGCGATTGGCCATGTCTGCTGAAAGGCCGACCTTTTCGAGAAGATCGGCTGTCTTTTCCTTCGCCTGTTTCGTGGTGCCCAGCCTGTGCTTGATGAAGGGCTCAGAAATCGCAGTACCGACAGTCATGCGCGGATTGAGCGAGGAGAACGGATCCTGAAAGATCATCTGCACGGATTTGCGCATATTGCGCAGCCCGACCGTATCGAGACGCATCACGTCATAACCATCGAGTGACACATCGCCGGACGACGGCTCAACAAGCCGCATGATCGAGCGGCCGGTGGTGGATTTGCCACAGCCTGATTCGCCTACAAGCGACAGCGTTTCACCCTGGAAGAGGTCGAAGGAGACGTTTTCCACGGCGTGAACCGCACCCGTCTGACGCGCCAGCAGGCCGGATCGGATCGGAAAACGCGTCACAAGGTTCTTCACCGACAGGACCGGCGTCTGACCGCTCGCAACGGTCTTGGCCACCTCTTCAGGCTCAGTCGAAAGACCGGTCTTCATGTCGAGCACGGCAAAACGCGTCGGCCATTGCCGGTCACGCATTGAGCCGAGCTTCGGCACCGCCGAAAGCAGCGCCCGTGTATAGGGATGCTTGCCGCGTTTGAAGATCTCCTCGGTCGGCCCGGTCTCGACCTCGTCGCCGCGATACATCACGATCGTTCGGTCGGCGATTTCGGCCACGACGCCCATATCATGCGTGATGAAGAGCACCGACATGCCCTCCTCTTCCTGCAGCAGTTTTATCAGGTCGAGGATCTGGCCCTGAATGGTCACGTCGAGCGCGGTCGTCGGCTCGTCGGTGATCAGCAGTTTCGGTCGTGAGGCGAGCGCCATGGCGATCATCACGCGCAGGCGCATGCCGCCCGAAAACTGGTGCGGATATTCGTCGAAACGGCCCGCTGCATTGGGAATTCGGACCTTTTCCAGAAGCCGCACCGTCTCGGCCCGCGCCTCACGTCTCGAAAGCCCCTTGTGCCGAATGAGGACTTCCGAAATCTGGCGGCCGATGGTGAAGATCGGGTTGAGCGACGTCATCGGCTCCTGAAAGATCATCGAGATATCGTTGCCGCGTACACCGCGCATTTCCTTTTCGGAAAGCGAAAGCAGATCGCGGCCGTTGAGCAGCACCTCGCCTTCGATCCTGCTGGAGGCCGGGGCAAGCAGGCGCATCAGCGACAGCGACGTCACCGATTTACCGGAACCGGATTCCCCCACAATGGCGACGGTTTCGCCGGGCGCGACATCGAAGGACACATCACGCACGACACTCTTCCAGGCGCCATCGATAAGGAAGGAGGTGGTAAGGTTGCGGACGGAGAGGACTGGTTTTGTCTCCATGGTCTCACCGCCCCACCGCATAGGCCTGCATCAACCGCGGTGTTGCGGCGGCGCGAAGCAAGCCGTCCGCATCGCGGCGCGCGGCGGTGAGCCGCCCGACAGACCAGGCATCGGCAACGGTGACTCGGTGGCCTCGACGGCGAAGCTCCTGCAAGGTCTCTTCTCCCACCGAGCTTTCGACCATGATTTCGCCAGGCGAGCTTGTGCGAGGATAAAACGAACCCGGGAAATGCGACGTGTGGAACAGCGGCATGTCGATGGACGCCTGCAGGTTCTTGCCGTGATGGGCATAACGCAGGAAGAAGGGCAGCTGCCACTGGTCCTGCTGGTCGCCACCCGGCGTACCGAAGACCATGGAAGGCCGGCCCTGATGCAGCGCAAGCGAGGGCGTCAACGTGGTGCGCGGGCGTTTACCCGGCGTAAGCGAGGTCCGCAGGCCTTTCTTCAGCCAGAACATCTGGGCGCGGGAATTCAGCGCGAAACCGAGACCCGGCACGATGGGCGAGGATTGCAGCCAGCCGCCCGATGGCGTCGTGGAAACCATGTTGCCCCAGCGGTCGATGACATCGATATGCACGGTGTCACCGCGCTTTTCGGTCAGATGCGACATGGTCGGCTCGTAGACGGCGCCCTTGCCGCTCATCTCGGCCAGCATCGCCATTGTCGAGTCCACCTGCTTTTCGTAACCCGGCACGATGCCTGGACGCAGCTCCAGCGAGGCCTCACTACCGATCAGCGCCCGGCGATCGGCACTGTATCCCTCGGAGAGAAGATACTCCGTTGGAATCTGCCCGAATTCCGGATCGCCGTAATAGACTTCGCGGTCAGCAAAGGCGAGCTTCATGGCTTCGACCAGGGTGTGGATGAAATCGGGACCAGATGGATCCATGGCAGCAATGTCGAAACCCTTCAGAAGCGCAAGCGATTGCAGCAGAACCGGACCCTGCCCCCATGCGGGCGTCTTGGCAATCGTCCAGTCGTGATAATCCAGCGTCTGCGGCGCTTCCACTGTAGCGCTCCAACCGGCCATATCCTGCGCCGTCAGCACGCCCTTGTGCCTTGTGCCGCTGGCATCCATCACCTCTGCGGTGCTGACGTAACTGTCGATGGCTTCCGCGACGAAACCCCGGTAGAAGGCATCGCGTGCCGCCTCGATCTGATTTTCGCGGCCAGAACGCGCTTCAGCTTCGGTGACGATCCGCTTATAGGTCGCCGCCAGAACCGGATTACGAAAATTGGCTTGAGGCTCCGGCGCGGCACCGCCCGGCAGCCACGTTTCATAGGATGTCGGCCATTCCTTCTCGAAGAAATCGGCCAGCCCCTTGATGGTGGCAGAGACACGCGGCAGCGTTGGATGCCCATGTTCGGCATAATAGATGGCCGGTTCCAGCACGTCGCGCGCGCTCATCGTGCCATAGTCGCGCAACATCAGCATCCAGCCATCGAAGGCGCCTGGGATGACGGTGGCAAGCAGCCCATCGCCGGGGATGAGCTTCAGACCTTCCGAAGTATAATGTTCAATCGTCGCACCGCTCGGGGCCGGGCCCTGGGCGCAGATGACCTCCACCTTATCCTTCTGTTTCGAGTAAAACACGGCGGGCATATCGCCGCCTGGACCGCACAGATGCGGCTCGACAATCTGCAGCACGAAGCCGGTGGCGACGGCGGCGTCGAAGGCATTGCCACCCTTCTCGAGGATCGCCATGCCGACTGCCGAGGCGATCCAGTGGGTTGAGGTGACGACGCCGAAGGTGCCAAGGATTTCAGGGCGTGTGGTGAAATCAGTCATTCCGATATTCCTTGTAAAAAATCATGCTTCGCGCGGATCGAGCGCATCGCGCAGGCCATCGCCCAGAAGATTAAAACCGATGACGACGAGGAAGATGGCGATGCCGGGCCACATCGTCATCCATGGCGCCTGGCTCAAGAAGTTCTTGGCGGTGTTCAGCATTGAACCCCAGGAAGGCGCGGGCGCCTGCTGGCCAAGCCCGAGGAAGGAAAGGCTTGCCTCCGCGATGATGGCGGTCGCGACCGTCAGCGTCGCCTGCACGATGATGGGGGCAAAGACATTTGGCAGGATGTAGCGGGTCATAATATCGATGTGGTTGAGGCCGATAGACTTCGCGCCCTCTACATAATCCTCCATCTTGACGGCCAGCACCTGCCCGCGCGTCAGCCTTACGAAGATGGGCATGGCGGAAAGGCCGATCGCGATCATCGCATTGGTGAGGCTCGGGCCCAGGAAAGCGGCGAGCGCGATCGCCATGATGAGGAACGGCATGGCGAGTAGCGCTTCAGTGATACGGGAGATCGCCATATCAACCCAGCCGCCGAAATAGCCGGAGATCAGCCCGAAGGGGACGCCGATCACCACCGCGATCATAACGGAGACGACGCCGGCCATCAACGAAGCGCGGGCGCCATAGATCATGCGCGAGAGAATATCGCGGCCGAGATCATCTGTGCCGAGCCAGTGAGCGGCCGACGGCGCCTTGCGGATGGCCGACCAACTGGTCGCGACCGGGTCGGCAATCGGCAGGATGG
>JAEXMK010000074.1 GCA_023444445.1 Pseudomonadota bacterium
GAATTCCCCCCTGCCTTTTCCCAATTTCGCGGTCCGTCTAGCATAGGACGCCGGGACTCGCAACACGCGTAATAGCGGAAAGCGCCGTTTGGGCAAGGGGGAATGCGTTTAAATTTTCCGTTTTCGCTCAGGATGCGGCGCATCTGCGGCACAAAAGCCAAAAAGCCCGCTTCAGACCAGCCCGAAGACATAGCTCAACGCGAGTGCGGAGAGCAGAAAGTGCACAACCAGAAGTAAGAAATTCCGCATGGTTGCGCCACCGTCCGAGAGGATGGAAAGAATGCCCCCGAACACGCTGAGGCCGAATGCCGCACCGAATGCGAGATAGACCATGGGCTGTGCGAGAAGCAGGGCGGCAGCGCCCAGACCGAGATAGAACCCCGCCAGCGACGACCGCACGAGCACATAACCGTCCCTGCGCTCGCCAGCCGGCTGCAAACCGAAGGCGCGCAGCGTGACGCCCGGTACAAACATGAAAAAAAGGCCCATCACGACCGATACCACCGCTGCGCCGAAAGCCAGCTGCTCGCCGAACTCGGCGGGAAAGTAAAACTCCATCTCGTTCCCCAAATCATCTTTAATTGCCTGCTGCGTTATGACACGGTCATGACAGCGGGAAAACGCCCGTTGGCGAGTTTCAAAGGAAACTTTGCGGATCTATATCGAGCTGCACATGGACGCTGCCGCGCTCTTTCGGGCCATTGGCCAGCAATGTGCGAAGGAAAGACTGCATGTCGGAATTGCGCCGTCCGTGCACGAGAAGGCGGAACCGGTGACGGCCGCGGATCAACGCCAATGGCGCCTCCGCCGGGCCGAGCAGCATGATCCCGGTAACCTGCGGGGCAGCGGCCCTCAGACCTCGCGCATGGGTTTCCGCTTCTCCGCGCGTATCGGCCGAAACGATGATCGAGGCAAGCCGTCCGAAGGGCGGTAGCACGGCCTTTTCGCGCTCCACGATCTCCCTTTCGTAAAAGGCAGAAGCATCACCAGAAACGATGGCCTGCATGACCGGGTGCTGCGGCTGATAGGTCTGGAGCAGGCCATGGCTCTTACGCCCCGTTCGTCCGGCTCGCCCCGTCACCTGCGAAAGCAGCTGGAAAGTTCGCTCCGCCGCCCGCGGATCGCCGTTGGCCAGGCCGAGATCGGCATCGACAATGCCAACAAGCGTCATCAGCGGAAAGTTATGACCCTTGGCAACGAGCTGCGTGCCGATGACGATGTCCGCCTCCCCTTTGACGATCGCCTCCAGTTCCAGCCGCAGCCGCTTGACGCCCATGAGATCGGAAGAGAGCACGATGGTGCGGGCATCGGGGAAGTGTTTCTCCACCTCTTCGGCGATACGCTCCACCCCCGGACCGCAGGCCACCAGATGATCGAAGGTGCCACATTCCGGGCAATGGTCGGGGGTGGGCTCACTGTGGCCGCACTGATGGCACTGCAACTGGTTGCGGAACCGGTGCTCCACCAGCCAGCTGGAACATTGCGGGCACTGAAAGCGATGGCCGCAGACGCGGCAGAGCGTCAGCGGCGCATAACCGCGTCGATTGAGAAACAGCAGCGCCTGTTCACCCTTTTCGATCGTCTTGCCGATCCCGCGCAGCAGAACGGGAGATAGAAACCCTCCCCGCTCTGGCGGATGGCGGCGCATATCGACAAGATGCAGATCGGGCATCGCCGCATCGCCGAAACGCGTATGCAGGTGAATAGTGTTGTAACGCCCCGAGCTGCCATTGACCTGGCTTTCCACCGAAGGCGTGGCCGAAACCAGCACGACCGGGAATTCGGCGATCCGCGCCCTCACCACCGCCATGTCGCGAGCATTATAGAAGACACGATCTTCCTGCTTGTAAGCGGGGTCGTGCTCTTCATCGACAATTATAAGACCAAGATTGTCGAACGGCAGGAAAAGCGCCGAACGTGCCCCGGCCACCACCTTCACCTCGCCGGTCACCGCCTGCCGCCAGACCTTTTCGCGCATACGCGGCGACAGGTCCGAATGCCATTCGGCCGGTTTCGCGCCGAAACGATCCTGAAAACGCTCCAGAAACGCCGCCGTCAACGCGATTTCGGGCAGCAGGATGAGGACCTGCCTGCCTTGCCTGAGCGTCTCGGCCACGGCCTCAAAATAGACCTCGGTCTTGCCAGAGCCGGTCACGCCATCGATCAGGGAAACATGAAATCCACCCTTGCGCACATCTTCGAGTATCTCCGAAGCGGCCTGTTTCTGCGGTCCTTCCAGACGCGGCTCAACATAGTCAGGGTCAGGCTCGGGCACCACTGGCGGCGCGGGCAGGAATGTCGTCTCGAACACGCCCTGTTTCACAAGGCCGTCGATGACGCTGGTCGAAACACCGGCAGCGTGGGCAAGCCCGCTCTTCGTCCAGCCGTGCCCTTCGGCCGCCAGCTCCATCACCCTCTCGCGGGCCGGGGTCAGGCGCTCCGGCCTGCCTTCGGTCAGCCGCAGCCCCTCGATCATCGGTTCGGGATCGAAAGCGGCGGGCGCACGCAACGCCATTCGTGCAACGAGGCCGGGCGGAGAAAGCGTATAGGCGGCGACCCAATCCACAAAGCGGCGCATTTCCGCCTTCAGCGGCGGGCACTCGAAACTCTTGGTGATGGGCCGCAGCTTTTTGGGGTCAACACCCTTTTCGCCAGTATCGTCCCACACCACCCCGAACACCTGCCGGGGACCAAGTGGCACCTGAACGACGGAACCAGTTTCCACCACCATATCTTCAGGCACAGCGTAGCTATAGGGCCCGGGCGCCGGCATGGGCACAAGAACGGGCACCGTGCGCGTGGGCGACGGCGGGTCGAACAGAGCCCCAAACAGATCGGACGAATCTTTTGCCATGATGTGGCGACCATGCCCCGGCGACAGGAAAAAGGAAACCGCCCGGATGTAGTGGGCGCGCCCCGCAAAGTCCACCTCTTAACCAAATGCTGACCATAAGCGCTTAGTTTCGAATCGTGGAATGGAGCGCCGCGTGACCGAAATCCTCACATTTGCCGAACCCGATCTGCTCGCCGAGCGCCAAGCCTGGCTGACGGCGCTTGCAGGCGAGCGCCGCCTCTCCGACAACACTGTCGAGGCCTATGAGCGCGATACGCGTCAGTTCCTGACGTTCCTGACCGGCTACATCGGCAAACCAGCCTCAATAGTCGATATTGCCGATCTGCGCCCCGTTGATCTTCGCGCCTTTCTGGCCAACAGACGCAAGGAGGGCGCCGGCGCGCGGTCGCTTGGGCGGCATCTGGCGGGTCTGCGCTCGCTACTGCACCACCTGCAGAAAAAGGGACTCGTCAATGCGGCCGGCGCCACTGCAATGCGCGCGCCAAAACAGCCAAAATCCCTGCCGAAGCCGCTGACCGACCGTCAGGCGCTCAAAATCACCACGGCCGAGGCACAGTTGAACGAAGAGCCCTGGATCGCAGCCCGCAACGCTGCGGTCCTGTCGCTGCTTTATGGCTGCGGTCTTCGCATTTCCGAGGCGCTGGGTCTTACACCGGCCGATTTCCCACCCGGAGCTCGCAGCCTGCGCATCACCGGCAAGGGCAACAAGACGCGGATCGTGCCGCTGCTCGCAGTGGTGACGGAAGCGGTCGATACATACAAAAAGCTCTGCCCCTATGCCCTGTCGGCCGACGAACCGATGTTCCTCGGGGCACGCGGCGGCAAGCTTCAGCCCGCCATCATCCAGCGTGAAATGCAGAAGCTGCGCGGCGCTTTCGGCCTGCCGGAAAACGCCACGCCGCATGCGTTGCGCCATTCCTTCGCCACCCATCTTCTGGCTGGCGGTGGGGATCTGCGCACCATTCAGGAACTGCTAGGCCATGCGAGCCTCTCCACCACCCAGGTCTATACCGGCGTCGATACTGCAAGATTGCTGGAAATCTACGACAACGCGCACCCTCGCGCATGAAGCAGGAAATGGTTAACCATAGACATTAACCAGACGTCCAAACCGCCGTTCTATAAGCGAACAAGAACCGGATTGGACCGATGAACAGCCTGATAAAACCTCAAAATCTCACCGCCACCCTGATGGGCAAGACCGGCGACGCCCTGCTCTGGCTCCTGGCGGCCCTGCATGTTACTGCCGTTGCCATCCTGCTCATGACCTTGCTGTCACTCAGTGAAGCGGGGGCCACAGAGCGGAAGATCACCTGCACGGGCAGCGATATTCTCGTGGAGATGCGCAAAACCGATCCGCAAGCTTTCGCAAAGATCGAGCAGGAAGCGGCCGCGATCCAGAACGGCAAGGGCAATTTCTGGCGCATCGAAAAGGCCGGCACGGCACCATCCTATCTTCTCGGCACCATGCATGTCACCGATCCGCGCGTTCTGGAGATGCCTGCGGCCGCCAGCCCCGCCTTCGAGAAAGCCACGACCGTTATCGTGGAGTCGGATGAAATCGTTGACGACAAGAAGGTCGCGACCTCGCTGCTGAGTAAGCCCGAACTCACCATGTTTCTGGATGGCAAATCGATTACCGACATCCTGTCGCCTGATAATGTTGCGCGCCTCGAAAAAGGCCTGAAGGAGCGCGGCATTCCGCTGAATGCGGTCTCGCGCATGAAGCCCTGGATGCTCTCAAGCTTCGTTGCCCTTCCCGCCTGCGAGTTTGCCCGCAAGGCAACCGGCCTCTCCTTTCTCGACAAGAAGCTGGCCGAAGACGCGATTGCGGATGGAAAACGGCTCGTTGGCCTTGAGACCATGGTCGAACAGCTGACGGCCATGTCTGAACTGCCGATGGAATTTCATTTACAGGCGCTGATCGAGACGCTCGAACTGGGCGGCCGCATGGATGACGTAATGACGACCATGACCGATCTTTACGTCGCCGGCGATATCGGCATGACCATGCCAATGCTGAAGAGCCTGGACCCCAAGAAGGCAGCGGCAGAAAACGAACAGGGCTACGCCGCCTTCGAACAACGCATCATCACCGACCGCAATCATGTCATGGCTGACAGGGCCACACCAGAACTTGCCAAGGGCGATGTCTTCATGGCCGTCGGCGCGCTGCATCTCCCGGGCGAGGAAGGCCTGGTCGAACTGTTGCGCGCAAAGGGTTTCACACTCACGCGGGTGGACTGAACCACTCAGTTTCCTGCGCTGACAGGCCGGACATTGGCGCAGAACGGCCGCATCGTCGCCGGCACGATACGGCGGTGAAACGGCCCGACGGCAAGGAGATAGAGCCGCCCGAACAGGTTCTTGCGCCGGACGATGGTGGTGACACTCACCAGCTGGTGGCTACTTTTTTCTTCGAGATCAACGACGATCCGGAAATCGAGATGACGGTCATCGAAACCCAGCACGGTCCGCTCCCGGCTTGACGACAGAACCGGAAATCCACCCGCCGAAGCGCCAGCCACCAACTTGACCGTTCTTAAGCCGAAAAGCGAAACGACACGGTTTCGAAGTGCCATCAGCGCGCTAATCCATGCCGGAGGATGATCGAGGAGAAGCCTACTCACCTCGAGCGAGGTCGTTCCCGGCGTCGTCATCTCCCCCCGAAAGCGATCGTACCAGTCAGCGCCCGGCAATATATCTTCGATGTTTGGCATCCCTGAACCCCAGCCGCACGGTGCGGCAGGGACCACCATCTTCTTTTTCCGACGGTGAGGAAACGCGACAAACCGCCGCTCAGCCGTGGGTCATGCGCTTTAGAATATTGGTGCGCCAGTAGAACTGGTGAACCAGAACGGCGGCGACATGGCCGGCAATCAGCACCCACATCACAGCCTTGAAGGGACCCGAATGCAACTCTCCTGCCGTTGCAATACCGAAGTAATAAGCAGCGATGCCGGAAAGAGGTAGAATGAAGAACAGGACATAGAAGGTGAAATGGGCCACCTTGGCGGCAATCTGCGAAGGGCGCGGTTCCTCAGCCGGATGCGGCGGTACGCCCTGGAAAAAGCGAAGACAGAGCCGCAGAACTGCAAGCAACAGAATCGCGAAGCCGACATAGGCATGGATATTGGCCGACGAAATCTGATCCGGCGTCAGCGTCTCGCCCCGCCGCATCAGCCGGTAGGCATGTGCCATGGCATCGGGAAACAAGAGGTTGAAGAAAATCAGAAGCGCCATCGTCCAGTGAATGACACGCTGCGGAATGGAGAATGAAACTTGAGTGGAATACGCCATTTTATTACCTTTTATCAAAGGGTTACATGGGCTATGGCGCAACTATGCTGAACCCCGACGTGCATTGCAAGCCGGGGTTCTCTTTATGGCGGAAATTTAATATTGGCTGCTATCACATGTGGATAGGCTTGAAGAACGTCGCGAGCGCTGCTTCCTTCACCGCTTCCGACATGGTCGGATGCGCATGGCAGGTGCGGCCGAGATCTTCCGAAGAACCGCCGAATTCCATCAGCACGGTAATTTCGTGGATCATTTCGCCGGCACCAAAACCGACGATATGACCACCGAGAACCCGGTCGGTTTCCTTGTCGGCAAGGATTTTCACGAAACCATCCGTCACCTGCATGGCGCGCGCGCGGCCATTGGCGGTGAAGGGGAACTTTCCGACCTTATAGGCGATGCCAGCGGCCTTAAGTTCTTCTTCGGTCTTGCCGACGGAAGCCACTTCCGGCTGCGTATAAACGACGGCCGGAATCACATCGTAATTGACGTGGCCATGCTGGCCAGCGAGGATTTCTGCAAGCGCAACGCCTTCATCTTCCGCCTTGTGCGCCAGCATCGGGCCCTTCACCACGTCACCGATGGCGTAGATGCCGTCTACATTGGTCTTGAAGTGGCCGTCGATTTCAACACGACCGCGGCTGTCGAGAACGACGCCAGCTTCCGCAAGGCCGAGGCCTTCGGTGTAGGGCTTGCGGCCGGTGGAGATGAGTACGACGTTCGCTTCCAGCGTCTCGGCAGCGCCGCCCTTGACCGGCTCAAACACCACCTTCGCGCCAGCGGCGGTCTTTTCAACACCCGTCACCTTGGCGCCGAGCTTGAAATCGAGGCCCTGCTTGGCGAGCAGACGCTGCGCCTGCTTGGAAACTTCACCATCCATGCCGCCGAGAATGTTGTCGAGATATTCGACAACGGTCACCTTGGCGCCAAGACGCGACCAGACCGAACCAAGTTCGAGGCCGATCACACCGCCGCCGACGACGATCAGCTTTTCCGGAACCTTGGAGAGAGCGATCGCACCGGTAGACGACACGATGACGCTCTCATCGAGATCAACCTGAACGCCCGGAATGCCGGCAACGTCAGAACCCGTGGCGATGACGATGTTCTTCGCTTCGATTTCCTGTGTCTCGCCCTTCTCGTTGGTGACGGAAACCTTGCCGGCGGAAACAACCTTGCCGGTACCCTGGAAAGCATCGATCTTGTTCTTCTTGAACAGGAAGGCAACGCCATCGACATTGGCCTTCACCACGCCGTCCTTGTGGCCCATCATTTTTTCAAGATTAAGCTTAGGCGCAGCAACTTCGATACCGAGCGAATCGACGCCGTGGGCGACATGCGCGAAGGTTTCGGAAGCATGCAGCAGCGCCTTGGAGGGAATGCAGCCGACATTGAGGCAGGTGCCGCCATAGGTCGCGCGCTTTTCGATGACAGCGACCTTCAGGCCGAGCTGTGCCGCCTTGACCGCGCAAACATAACCGCCGGGGCCGGTGCCGATTACAACTACATCATATGCCATGTTCTGGTTCCTGCTTTATAGGGGCAAGATATCGGATCATTGCCCAGCTTCCATTTGACCTGAAACTCAGGCCGCTTTTTCCGTTGCGAGTTTTATACCGAGGGCGATGAAGACCACGCCGCTGGTGCGGTCGATCCATTGGCTGGCGCGTTGAAACGCGGCGCGCATGCGCGGCGTCGTCATAAACAGGCTGACGCCGACGAACCACAGGATAAGGCAGCTTGCCATGACGAGCCCGTATCCGAACTTGATGCCAACAGGCGTATGCGCGTGAACCACCGTCGAAAAGATCGACAGGAAGAAAAACACCGGCTTGGGATTGAGCGCATTGGCGGCGAAACCGAGCGTGAAAGCCTTAAGCGCTGTCTGGCTGCTTTTTGTCTGAACGCCCTTAGCTTCAGCGGCGGGCAATTCGGTCTTGCCGGCGCGCAGTGCTTTGATGCCGATGTAAATCAGATAGGCAGCGCCCAGCCATTTGACGATGTTGAAGAGATAGATCGACTGGGAAATGATGAGGCCAAGTCCGAGGATCGTATAGGTGACGTGGAACATCAGCGATGTTCCGACGCCGAAGCTGGTGATGATGGCCTGCTTGCGTCCGTGTACCATCGCCTGGCGCATGACCATCGCCAGATCTGCGCCCGGCGATACGATTGCAAAAGCGAAGATCGCCATCAGGGATGCAAGTTCGACAATATATTGATGCATCACGAGCCGCCTTCAAAACATCAGCACGATAAACATGAGCGCCAGACCAAGCATTGAGCCCAGCCAGACGAACGAGCGGATATAGGGAACGCCCGTAAGATAAAGCGGGATATAGACAACACGGCAGATCAGCCAGAGCCAGGCACCGATAAGCGCTAGCCCGGATGGGTCACCCGCCATGATAACGCCGAAGGCGAGTGCCACAAAAGCCGGATAGGTCTCCCGGAAATTCGCCGATGCGCGCGAAGCGCGACCGGAGAGCTTGCCCTGTGGCTTCTGCTCACCGTCCCTAGGACCGGCATTCCATTCGCGCCCCAGTTCTCTGGTCGCCGTCATCCCCTGTAACAGGACATGCACGACGAGAAGAAGAACGCTTAGACCGATAAGCGGTAAAAAAGGCGAAGCGGCAAGAAATGTCGGTTGCACGTCTGCTCTCCCAAGTGGTCTTTCAGCGGGGCTTCACTTGAAACCCCGCTGAAACGAAAAGCAAGACCGATTAAAGATCGAGAACCAGACGTTCCGGATCTTCGAGGCTCTCCTTGACACGAACGAGGAAGGTCACGGCTTCCTTGCCGTCAACGATACGGTGATCGTAGGAGAGCGCGAGATACATCATCGGACGGATGACGACCTGACCGCCGATGGCGACCGGACGCTCCTGGATCTTGTGCATGCCGAGAATACCCGACTGCGGCGCATTGAGGATCGGCGAAGACATCAGCGAACCATAGACACCACCATTGGTGATGGTGAAGGTGCCGCCCTGCATGTCGGCCATGCCGAGCGAACCGTCGCGCGCTGCCTTTGCAAGACGGCCGAGTTCCTTTTCGACGCCAGCGATGGAAAGCTGGTCGGCATCGCGGATGACGGGAACGACAAGACCCTTGTCCGTGCCAACAGCCATGCCGACGTGACAATAGTTCTTGTAGATGATGTCAGTGCCGTCGATTTCAGCGTTGACGGCAGGCAGCTCCTTCAGCGCGTGGGTGACGGCCTTGGTGAAGAAGCCCATGAAGCCGAGCTTGACGCCGTGCTTCTTCTCGAACACGTCCTTGTAACGGTTACGCAGGTCCATCACCGCGCTCATATCCACTTCATTGTAAGTGGTGAGCATGGCGGCGGTGTTCTGGGCATCCTTGAGGCGCTTGGCGATAGTCTGGCGCAGACGCGTCATCTTCACGCGCTCTTCGCGAACCTGATCCTGCTCGGCGGAAACGGGACGGGGAGCCGCAGCAACCGGAGCCGGAGCGGCGGCTGGTGCCGAAACGCCCTTGGCGACAGCAGCAAGCACATCGCCCTTCAGCACCTGACCACGCTTGCCCGAACCATCGACCTGATCAGCAGACAGGTTGTTTTCCGCAAGCAGCTTGCCAGCGGCAGGTGCCGGCGGCATGGCGCTGGCGGCAGAAGCAGCGGGAGCCGGAGCGGCGGCCGCGGCAGCAGCCGGCTTTGCCGGTTCGGCAGCCGGTGCAGAGGTTGCAGCGCCGGCGGCACCTTCGGCGATCTGGCCGAGAAGCGCATCGAGACCGACGGTTTCGCCGTTCTGCGCAACGATTTCGGTGAGAACGCCGGACGCGGGCGCCGGGACTTCGACGGTAACCTTGTCGGTTTCCAGTTCAACGAGAGGTTCGTCGGCCTTGACGGTGTCGCCGACCTTCTTGAACCAGGTGCCGACGGTCGCTTCGCTGACGGATTCGCCGAGGGTTGGTACGCGGATTTCAGTGGCCATGATCTAGTTCCGTTATTCGGGTGTCTTTTATACGGGGCGATGCGGGAGAGTTCTCACTCTCCCAGCGCGTCTTCCAGGAACGCAGCGAGCTCCGCCAGATGCTTGGACATCAGGCCGGTGGCCGGAGAGGCGGCAGCCGGACGGCCCGTGTAACGGACCTTCTGGTACTTGGCGTCGATATGCGCCAGGACCCATTCCAGGTAAGGATCGATGAACGACCACGCACCCATGTTCTTTGGCTCTTCCTGGCACCAGACCATCTCCGCATTGCGGAAACGCGAGAGCTCGTTGATGAGCGCCTTGGCCGGGAACGGATAGAGCTGTTCGACGCGCAGCAGGTAGATATCGTCGATACCGCGCTTTTCACGCTCTTCGAGCAGATCGTAATAGACCTTGCCCGTGCACATGACGACGCGACGGATTTTCGAATCCTTCTGCAGCTTGATCGGGCCTTCCTTGATGACCTCGGCATCGTCCCACAGCAGACGGTGGAAGGAGGACTCGCCTGCAAGCTCGGCCAGCGAAGAGGTGGCGCGCTTGTGTCGCAGCAGCGACTTCGGCGTCATCAGGATCAGCGGCTTGCGGAAGTCGCGCTTCACCTGGCGGCGCAGGATGTGGAAGTAGTTTGCCGGCGTCGTGCAGTTGGCAACCTGCATGTTGTCTTCGGCGCACATCTGCAGCCAGCGCTCCAGACGGGCGGAAGAGTGTTCCGGACCCTGACCTTCGTAGCCATGCGGCAGAAGGCAGACGAGACCGGACATGCGCAGCCACTTGCGTTCACCCGAAGAGATGAACTGGTCGAACACGACCTGTGCACCGTTGGCGAAGTCGCCGAACTGGGCTTCCCAGAGCGTCAGCGCATTCGGACGGGCCAGCGAGTAACCGTATTCGAAACCGAGAACGGCTTCTTCCGAAAGCATCGAATTGATGACTTCGTAACGGGCCTGTGTCGGCGCAAGGTTTGCCAGCGGGATGTAGCGTTCTTCGGTTTCCTGATCGTAGAGAACCGAGTGACGCTGAGAGAAGGTGCCGCGTTCGCAATCCTGACCGGAAAGGCGGATCTTGTGGCCGTCGACGACGAGCGAACCGAAAGCGAGCGCTTCCGCCATTGCCCAGTCGATGCCTTCACCCGTCTCGATCATTTGCGAGCGGTTTTCCATGAAACGCTGGATCGTGCGGTGAGCGCTGAAGCCTTCCGGGATGGTCGACAGTTTCTTGCCGATCTCCTTCAGCTGCTTCATCGGCACGCCGGTCTTGCCGCGACGCTGCTCATCGGCATTGTCGGCAGCACGCAGACCCGACCACTGACCATCCAGCCAGTCGGCCTTGTTCGGCTTGTAGGACTGGCCCGCCTCGAATTCCTGCTCGAGATGAGCGCGCCAGTCGGCCTTCATCTTCTCGAATTCGCCTTCGCTCATCAGGCCTTCGGCGATCAGACGGTCGGCATAAATGCGTGCGACTGTCTTGTGGCCACGGATGACCTTGTACATCTTCGGCTGCGTGAACGCCGGCTCATCGCCTTCGTTATGGCCGAAGCGGCGATAGCAGAACATGTCGATGACGACAGGCTTGTGGAACTTCATGCGGTATTCAGTGGCAACCTTGGCTGCATAGGTCACAGCTTCCGGATCGTCACCGTTGACGTGGAAGATCGGCGCTTCGATCATCTTGGCAACGTCGGACGGATAGGGCGACGAACGCGAGAAGGCCGGGTTCGTCGTGAAGCCGATCTGGTTGTTGATGATGAAGTGCATCGTGCCGGCAACGCGGTGACCGCGCAGACCGGAAAGACCGAGAATTTCAGCAACCACGCCCTGACCCGCAAAAGCGGCATCGCCATGCAGAAGCAGCGGCAGAACCTTGGCGCGCTCGGAAAGCGGAATGATATCGCCGTCCCACTGCTTGGCCAGCTGGTCCTGCTTTGCACGGGCTTTGCCCATGACGACAGGGTTGACGATTTCCAGGTGCGACGGGTTGGCCGTCAGCGACAGGTGAACCTTATTGCCATCGAATTCGCGGTCGGAGGAAGCGCCGAGGTGGTACTTCACGTCACCCGAACCTTCGACGTCGTCAGGCTTGAACGAGCCGCCCTTGAACTCGTGGAACACGGCGCGATGAGGCTTGCCCATGACGTTGGTCAGAACGTTCAGGCGGCCGCGGTGAGCCATGCCGAGAACGACTTCTTCGAGGCCTTCCTGGCCGCCGCGCTTGATGATCTGCTCCAGCGCCGGGATCAGCGATTCACCGCCATCGAGGCCGAAACGCTTGGTGCCCTTGAAGCGCACGTCGAGGAACTGCTCGTAACCTTCGGCCTCAACCAGCTTGGACAGAATGGCCTTCTTGCCTTCAGCTGTGAAGGCAACGCCCTTGTCCGGACCTTCGATGCGCTCCTGAATCCAGCCTTTTTCTTCCGGGCTGGACATGTGCATGAATTCGACGCCGATGGTGGAGCAGTAGGTGCGCTCCAGAATATCGATCATCTCGCGCACGGTCGCATATTCGAGGCCGAGCACGTTATCGATGAAAATCTTGCGGTCGTAATCGCTTTCCTCAAAGCCATAAGACTTCGGCGACAGCTCGTTATAATCCTCAACGGCAACCGCGATGCCGAGCGGATCGAGCTTGGCATGCAGATGGCCACGCATGCGGTAGGCGCGGATCATCATGATGGCGCGAACGCTGTCACGGGTCGCCTGCAGCACTTCCGCCGGGCTGACAGCCTTGCCAGTATCGGCACTCTTGGCTTCCGCCTTGGCCTGAACCTTCTTCTCGATGGCCTTTTCGACCGTGGCCCAGTTGCCATCAAGTGCGGAAACCAGGTCGCCATTTGCCGGGATAGGCCAGTTGGCGCGCTTCCAGGAGGCGCCCTTGGCCGCCTTCTTCACATCTTCCGGATTATCGGACAGTGCCTTGAAGAAGCTCTGCCACTCCGGCGACACGGAAGAGGGATCCTCTTCGTACCGGGCATAGAGCTGCTCGATATAGGCTGCATTCGCGCCGTCCAGAAACGACGTGATCTGAAACTGCTCGTTCG
>JAEXMK010000076.1 GCA_023444445.1 Pseudomonadota bacterium
TTGGTATGATCAGACTGATTGGATATTTTTTCGGCTTGGCCAGCGTGCTCTTCCTGTGCGCCGCCGTCGTCGGTGCGATTTATTTGCACGGCGTGACGAAGGACCTGCCGGATTACGCAGTTCTGAGTACCTATGAGCCGCCGGTGACCACCCGCGTGCACGCCGGCAATGGCGCGCTGATGGCGGAATATGCCCATGAAAAGCGCCTTTTCCTGCCGATCCAGGCTATACCCGACCGCGTGAAGGCCGCTTTCCTGTCCGCAGAAGACAAGAATTTCTACAATCACCCCGGTGTCGATATCTGGGGTCTCGGTCGCGCCATCCTCGTCAATCTCCAGAATGTCGGCTCCGGCCGTCGTCCTGTCGGCGCCTCTACCATCACCCAGCAGGTGGCGAAGAACTTCCTTCTGACCAACGACCAGACCATCGACCGCAAGCTCAAGGAAGCCATTCTTTCCTTCCGCATCGAGCAGACCTATTCCAAGGACAAGATTCTCGAACTTTATCTCAACGAGATTTTTTTCGGTCTGAATTCTTACGGCATCGCCGGCGCGGCGCTCACCTATTTCAACAAGTCGGTAACCGAGCTGACGATCGCCGAGACGGCCTATCTCGCGTCGTTGCCGAAGGGGCCGGCCAATTACCATCCGATCCGTCGCGAAAAGGCTGCTCTGGAGCGCCGCGACTGGGTGATCGATCGCATGGCCGAAAACGGCTACATCACGGTGGCTGACGCTACGGATGCCAAGAAGCAGCCGCTCGGCGTCAACCTGCGCCGCGGCGGCGCGCATATTCCAGCCTCCGATTATTTTGCCGAGGAAGTCCGCCGCCAGATCGTCGAAAAATTCGGCGAGGAAGCGCTTCTTGAGGGCGGTCTTTCGGTCCGCACCTCTTTTGATCCGAAAATCCAGTTGGAGGCACGCAAGGCGCTCCAGGACGGACTTGTGCAATATGACGAGCGCCGCGGCTTCCGTGGGCCGGTGGAGAAGATTGAGACGGCGGGCGACTGGACGGCGGCGCTGGCCAAGGTCAAGGGTCTCCGGGACGTTCCCGAATGGAAGCTTGCGGTCGTACTCGCTGTTGGTGCCGATGGCGTCGATATCGGTGTCCAGGCTGACCCCGATGCTGAAGACGGCGACAAGCGCACGCGCGGCCATATCTCCGCTGAAAACATGCGCTGGGCCTTCCGTGATGCGAGCGGCAAGAAAGCGACCGCCAAGTCGCCGGTTGGTGTTCTGACGGCGGGCGACGTCGTCTATGCCCAGCCGCTTTCCGGCTCCGGCAACGAATACCGCCTGCGTCAGCCGCCAAAAGTCCAGGGTGGCATGGTGGTGATGGACCCGCATACCGGCCGCGTCCTGGCCATGGTCGGTGGTTTCTCCTATGCGCAGTCGGAATTCAACCGCTCGACGCAGGCCATGCGCCAGCCGGGTTCCTCCTTCAAGCCGTTCATCTATGCGGCCGCCCTCGACAATGGCTACACGCCGGCATCGGTCATTCTCGATGCGCCGATCGAGGTCGTGTCGGGCGGTCAGGTCTGGAAGCCGCAGAATTACGGCGGGGGTTCCGCCGGTCCTTCGACGCTGCGTCTGGGCATCGAAAAATCCCGTAACCTCATGACCGTGCGCCTGGCGCAGGACATGGGCATGAATCTGGTGGCGGAATATGCCGAACGCTTCGGTATCTACGACAAGATGCCGCCGCTTCTGTCCATGTCGCTCGGTTCGGGTGAAACCACCGTCATGCGCATGGTCTCGGCCTATTCGGTCCTCGCCAATGGCGGCAAGCAGATAAAGCCGACGCTGATAGACCGCATTCAGGACCGTTACGGCAAGACGATCTTCCGCCACGAGGAGCGCGGCTGCGAGGGCTGTAACGCCACCGCCTGGCACAATCAGGACGAGCCTGTCATCGTTGACAATCGTGAGCAGGTTCTCGACCCGATGACCGCTTACCAGACGACCTCCATGCTGGAAGGCGTTGTGCAGCGCGGTACGGCGGCGGGCAAGATCAAGGTCGATCTGCCTGTTGCCGGCAAGACGGGCACCACCAATGATGAAAAGGATGCCTGGTTTGTCGGTTACACGCCGGACATGGTCGCCGGTCTCTATATCGGTTTCGATTCGCCTGCACCTCTGGGGCGCGGCGGCACGGGTGGTTCGCTCTCGGCGCCGATCTTCGGTGAATTCATAGCCGATGCGGCCAAGCATCTGGAGCCATCGAAGTTCATCGTTCCCGATGGCATGAAGTTCATTGCCGTCAACCGCAAGACCGGCATGGCGGCAGTAGAGGGCGAGCCCGACACCATCATGGAAGCCTTTAAGCCCGGCACCGGCCCGGCCGACAGCTTCTCGGTTATCGGCGCGGAAAGCTATATGTCGCAGGAAGACATTCTGAAGACGTCGCCGCAGGCACAGCAGGCCATTACCGGCGGTGGCGGCGGCCTCTATTGACATCAGGCATGATGTTTGGCGGGGGCGCGGGTCTTTACATCCGCGCCCCTCGCATTTATCTGAGCTACAAGTTTCAATGAAGGTGAAGAACCAGCGAAATGCGCAATGAAATCGTGAACGTAGTCGATGAAATCAAGCAGGCCATAAGCCTGCTGAGGAGGCATCTTTGACTGGGACCAGGCGATAAGACGACTGGACTGGTTGAATAACAAGGCAGAGGACCCG
>JAEXMK010000095.1 GCA_023444445.1 Pseudomonadota bacterium
ACGGTGCAGCGATTCGATCTCCCTCCTTGTGGGGGAGATGCCCGGCAGGGCAGAGGGGGATAAGCGGCAAGTGCCGAGCCTCACTGCGAAAGCCCCCTGATCGCCGGATAAACCGCATGATACCGCCGGTAAGCCTCCTCATAGGCACCAGCCAACGCTGCCACCGGCTCAATCGTCCGCGCCGTCTCCGGCTGCGAGCACACCGCCACCGGATCAGCCCCGGTCGCGGCAATCAGGCCGAGACGGGCCGCACCAAAGGCCGCACCGAAATCGCCTTCCGCCGGAATATCGACGGGCACGCCAAGCGACGTGGCGATCGAGGCCAGCCAATAGGCCGAACGCGAACCGCCGCCGATGGCGGTGACGCGGGAAATGGAGGTGCCGGCGGATTTCAGGGCTTCGAGATTGTCCCTGATCGCGAAGGTCACACCCTCAAGCACGGCCTGCGTCAGCGCCTTGCGGTCGCTTTCATGCGAAAGGCCGATGAAGGAGCCGCGGATGGCGGCGTCGTTGTGCGGTGTGCGCTCGCCGGAAAGATAGGGCGCGAAGGTAACACCGGTCGGGGCAAGCAGCGTTTCGCCCAGTTCGCCGGTCAGATCGGCGGCGGACTGGCCTGTCAGGCGCGAATACCAGTTCAGCGCGTCCGTGGCGGAGAGAATGACGCCCATCTGGTGCCAGGTGTTGGGCAGCGCGTGGCAAAAGGCGTGTACAGCGCTTTCCGGCTTCGGCAGATAGGAGGCATTGGCCGCGAACAGCACGCCCGATGTACCGAGCGACACGAACGCATGGCCTTCCTTCACCGTGCCCATGCCGCAGGCCGATGCGGCGTTATCCCCCGCTCCACCGGCAACGACGGTGCGGCCGGTAATGCCCCATTCAGATGCCAGTTCGGCACGCAGAACGCCCGCCTCATCCGTGCCTTCCACCAGCGACGGCATGTGTTTTTCATCGAGCCCTGTCGCGGCAAGCAGGTCGGAAGACCATTTGCGCGCGCCGGTATCTAGCCAGGAGGTGCCGGCGGAATCGGACATTTCCGAGATATATTCGCCGGTCAGCCAGAGACGCAGATAATCCTTCGGTAGCAGCACCTTGGCGACTTTCGCGAATATCTCGGGTTCGTTCTTCGCCACCCAGGCAAGCTTCGGGGCGGTGAAGCCGGGGAAGACGATATTGCCGGTTATCTTGCGGAAACGCGGGTCCGCATCCAGTGCTGCAGCCTCGGCGTACGAGCGCGTGTCGTTCCATAGGATGCAGGGGCGCAGCACCTTGCCATCGGCGTCGACAAGTGTGGCGCCGTGCATCTGGCCTGAAAGGCCGATGCCTTTTACGGCGGCAAGCTCTTTCGGAAACTTCTGCTTCAGGCCGGCAACGGCGGTTTTCGTCGCGGAAATCCAGTCGGCCGGGTCCTGTTCCGACCAGCCGTGATGCGGGCGCGAGACATCCAGCGAGCCGTTGGCCGAGCCGATGATTTTCTGATCGCCGTCCATCAGCAGGGCTTTGACGCCTGAAGTGCCAAGATCGAGACCGAGATACATGTATTTCTCCATTCCGGCGCGCCATGCGCCGCTTTCAGCGTTTTTTAAAAGTAGCCGCATTTCCGGACGGAAAACCGGCGGCCACTTTTCCTGGAAATGCTTTCATCAGGGAAGATTGTCCCTGAGGAAGATGTCGATACGAATACGTTCCTGCGCAGCGATGACGGGCAGGCCATCGGCGCGCGCCTTCAACACGCGTATGGCGCTGCGCACTTCATGGCCGGCATCCTGGTTGAGCACGGCATCCAGCAGCCCTTGCCGCAGCGCATTGGCAGTGTTTTCCGTCAGCTCATGGGCGATGACCGCAAGCGCTCTTTCGCCATCGGCGGCGCCAAGCGCCTTGATGAGACCGCGATTACCTGCGCCGAGACTGTAGATGCCTGCCAGTGCGGCATTGCCAAGCGCCTCGCGAACCAGCGCCTCGACGGTCAGCGGATCGTCCCTGCCCTCCAGCACCGGCAGCAGCCGTACCTGCGGAAATTCGGTTTCGATGACGGCGCGAAAACCGTCCAGACGCTCGCGATGGTCACGCACCAGCATGGAGCCGGCGACAACAGCGACATCGCCGCTGCGCCCGGAAAGAAAACGGCCCATCAGGCTCGCCGCTGTGCGCCCGGCCGCAACGTTGTCCACACCGGCATAATGATCACGCCGCGAATGTGAAAGATCGGAGACCAAGGTCACGGTAGCGATGCCGTCTTCCGCCAGCCGATCGGCGGCCTCCGCCACATCTTCGGAATCGGTGGCGACGAAGGCCACGCCGGATGGCTTTTCCCGCCGCGCAACCTCGAGAGCTTCCGTGAGCGCAGCCGCATTAAACGGCGGCACCTCGATGACACGGATCGCCGTGCGCTCCAGATGCGAGCGGCTGGCGGCGGCCCGCACCTCGGCGCGCAGCGTCGCCATGAAGGAATTATCATTGCCGGGCAGAATAAAGACCATGGAGTAATTGCGGCCCTTCGCGAGGTTCGCGGCCGCGATATCGCGCACGTAACCCAGTTCCGCAATCGCCGCTTCCACCCGCGCCCGCGTCGCCGCATGCACGCCGGGGCGCATGTTCAGCACCCGGTCGATGGTGGCGAGGCTGACGCCCGCCCGCTCGGCGATATCGTGAACTGTCGGCTTCATGGCTCCTCCCTCCCCTTCCATATCCAGCTTTGCCGCCGTCGTAAATCGAAAAATGATGTACGTACCTCATATTCTGTTAATATGCAGGCCCATCAAAACGCTACCGGCTCCCCCAGCAAGGGTGCCGCCCGTTTCTTCTCCCCGCCGGGGAGAAGTCCGCGGCAGCGGGATGAGGGG
>JAEXMK010000184.1 GCA_023444445.1 Pseudomonadota bacterium
GAGCAAAGACGATCCAAACAACAAATCCACCCGCGATACGCACTACGCCACCCTTCGCCGCGCCGTGCGCGACGCCAAGCGCGAAAGGGGCGAAATCCCCACCCCGCCGCAGCAGAGGCGCAGGAACCGCGACGCGGACGACTGGAAGCCGCCGCAGCTTGCGCCCGATCAGGTGCATCTTTACGGCCTCCATACCGTGCGCGCCGCACTCGTTAATCCCGAACGTCAGATCGTCAAGCTCTCCGTCACCCAGAATGCCCTTGCGCGTCTGGATATCGGCGAGGCGGGTGCCCAGCCCTTCCCGGTCGAGATGGTTTCCCCACAGGATATCGACAAGGTGCTTGGCCCCGAGGCGATCCATCAGGGCGTGATGCTGGAAACGAAGCCCTTACCGGTCAAGAGGCTTGGCGCGCTGAAGGACAGCCCGCTCGTCCTCGTGCTCGATCAGGTCACCGATCCGCACAATGTCGGCGCCATCATGCGCTCGGCGGTCGCCTTTAATGCCGGTGCCGTCATCACCACCATGCGCCATAGCCCGATCGAGTCAGGCGTCCTGGCGAAATCCGCTTCCGGCGCGCTGGAACTCATTCCCTATATCCAGATTACCAATCTGGCTGATGCGCTGGGTGAGTTGCACAAGCTCGGCTTCTTCTCTGTCGGTCTGGATTCGGAAGGCCCCGCCCCCATCGAGCAGACTTTCAACGGCGAAAAGATCGCACTGGTGCTGGGCGCTGAGGGCAAGGGCCTGCGGCAGAAGACCCGCGAAACCGTCTCGGCGCTTGCGCGCCTCGATATGCCGGGCGAGATCAAATCGCTCAACGTATCGAACGCGGCGGCGATTGCTCTTTACGCAACGCAGCAATTTCTGGGCAAAGCGTCGTCCTGACGCTTTCCCTTCCTTGCGAAATCACAAGGCACAACGCATGCTGCGCCTTTGTCATTCGCATGGAGCACATCTCAAATGACCGAGCAGACCATCAAACCGACCGGCGAGCTGACGCTCAGAACGCTCGCCATGCCGGCCGACGCCAATCCCGCCGGTGATATTTTCGGCGGCTGGGTTATGTCGCAGATGGACTTGGCAAGCGGCATCCGCGCCGCGGAACGCTCCCGCTGTCGCGTCGTCACGGCGGCGGTCAAGGAAATGGCCTTCGAACTGCCGGTGAAGATCGGTGATACGCTGTCCATTTACACCGATATCGCCCGCGTCGGCCGCACCTCGATTACACTGACGGTTGAGGCATGGGCACAGCGGTCGCGTTTGGGCAAACTCGAAAAAGTCACCGCCGGAACCTTCATCATGGTGGCGATGGACGAAAACGGACAACCGACGCCCATACCGGCTGCGGAGTAGTCGTAGAGTGCGCTGAACCGAAGCTCCTCTTTGCTTGAAAAAAACCTGTCCAGGACGCGCGCTGGCAACTACCGGCCAATGTGTCGCGGTGACATTGCAGCGCAAATGTGACATTTCAAATCCATGGGGATCATTCGCAGGATCATGCAGGACAGGAGTTCGGCGGGCGCCATCGCCACGCTGGCGATCCTGCTTTTCCTGTTGCAAGGCCTCGCAAGTGGCCTGACCCACGCCAATATGGCAATGGCAGCGCTGGCAACGGATGATGTCATCTGCTCCACCCATATGCCGGAAGGCGGTTCAGGCAAGCAGGATCCGGCGGGAAAGATCGCCGGCGACTGTTGCGGCACGCTCTGCCGACTGGCATCGGCCACAATCGCGACCCTTCCTGTCACGCCCGTCGAGCGTGCGGACAAGCTCATCCCGACTGACGCCGTCGCCTATATAAAATTCGATGCCGCGTCACCACCGTCGCCGCCCAATCTGGAATCGCGCCCACGCGCACCCCCTGCCGCTCCGCACGCTTGAGACCTTCCCGGCCTGCCGGAAATCAACTCTTTCGCGGAGACATTCATGTCCGTTACGACCTCCTTCGGGGGCGAAAGCGCGCCTGCGCAATCCTCGTCCATCAATCTTTACCGCGCCGTGTGGCGCTGGCATTTCTACGCCGGTCTTCTCGTCCTGCCCTTCATGATAACGCTTGCGGTGACAGGTGCGCTTTATCTCTTCCGGGATGAATTCGACAATCTCGTCCATTCCGATCTGAAACGGGTGCAGGTGGCGCAGAACGTGCCGAAGGCGCTTCCTTCCGATATCATCGCTGCGGCGTTAACGGCCGTACCCGGGACCGCCGTCAAATACACCACACCCGCCGATCCGGGCGCTTCCGCTGAGATCACCGTCAATACGGACAACGGAAAGCAGGCGGTATATGTCAACCCCTACACGGCCGAGGTTGCCGGCTCCCTGCCGGATCGCGGCACCGTCATGTGGACGATCCGCTATCTCCACAGCCTGAAATATTTCGGCACCTATGCCCGCTATCTGATCGAGATCGCGGCGGGCTGGTCCATTCTTCTCGTCGCGACAGGCATTTATCTCTGGTGGCCACGCAAGCAGACCGGCGGCGTCATTACCGTGCGCGGCACGCCGAAGAAGCGGGTGTTCTGGCGCGATACCCACGCCGTCACTGGCATTTTCGTGGGCTTTTTCATCGTTTTCCTTGCGGTCACCGGCATGCCCTGGTCGGGCGTCTGGGGCGCGAAGGTCAACGAATGGGCGAATGGCAGCAATTTCGGATATCCCGCCGGCGTTCGCACCGACGTTCCGATATCAGGCGAGCACCTCGACCACGTTGCCAAGACCAGCTGGTCGCTGGAGCAGGCGAAAATACCTCAATCCACCGCTTCCGCCGACACCCGGCCAATCGGGATCGACGTCGCGATCGCGCGTTTCGACGCGCTCGGCCTCGCTCCCGGTTACGCCGTTGCCCTGCCGGGAAAATCGACCGGTGTTTACAGCGGCTCGGTTTATCCCGACGATCTCGCGCAGCAGCGCGTGGTTCATCTCGATCAATATAGCGGCGAGCCGCTGATCGACATGAGCTATGCCGATTACGGTCCGCTCGCCAAGGCGCTGGAATGGGGCATCAACGTCCATCTCGGCCAGCAATATGGCCTTGCAAACCAGATTGTTCTGCTGGCGGCCTGCATCGGCATCGTCCTGCTTGCCGCGTCCGCCGGTATCATGTGGTGGAAACGCCGCCCCAGAGGCTCACTCGGCGTACCACCCCTGCCGCAGGAGAAACGCGTCCTGCGCGGTCTCATCGCCATGCTTGCCATCGGTGGCATCATTTTCCCGCTGGTGGGCGCGAGCCTGCTGGTAATGCTGGCGCTGGATTTGATCGTACAGTCACGCCAGAAACGACGTGCAATCTGAAAATGAAAACAGCCGGGCGAAAATCCCGGCTGTTCCCTGCTATCGGCAATGCGGCGGCATCGGCCCTCAGAACATCGTATTATTGTTCGCCGCCGTTTCCGGAACAGGCTGAATCACGTCCCAATGCTCGGTGATCTTGCCATTGGTGACGCGGAAGATATCAACGATGGCCCTGCCGCGATCGCCCTCATTTTCCGTCGAATGGATGTGCAGATAGACCAGATCTCCATCCGTGGCGCTACGCACGATCCGCGCTTTCGACTTCGGATTCTCCTTGAAGAAGCCGGTAAAATAATTAACGAACGGCGCCTTGCCGTCCGGCACCATCGGGTTGTGCTGCTTGTAGCTGTCGACGAGGACGGCGGCGCCCTTGTCAACCGCATGCTTGTTGAAGACCGTATCGTAGAACTCGATCACCAGCTTGCGGTTGGCTTCCTCCTGCGCGAAATCGCGTTTGGCGGTCTCGGCCAGAACCGGAGCGGCCATCAATGCGGGCACAAGCGCTAGCGTAGCGATGGCGAGACGGCGTGTAACGAAATTCATGGGTGATCCCTCTCAATAACCGACCGTGAAACGCTGACGGGAATGTTGCGGCTTCTCAATTTCATCGACAAGCGCGATGGCGTAATCCTCGAAAGAAATCCGGCTGCCCTGATCGTTGCTGAGAAGAGTATCCTTGCCGATCCGGAATTTACCCGTCCTTTCGCCCGGCACGAATTCGGCCGAAGGCGACAGGAAAGTCCAGTCCAGCTGCTTTTCCTGCTTCAGCCTGTCCAGGAATTCCGCGCCCTTCGTTGCCTCTGCCTTGTAGGCGGCGGGGAAATCCGGCAGGTCGACCACGCGCTGGCCGGGTGCAATTTCAAGGCTGCCGGCGCCGCCGACGACGAGATAGCGCGGAACGCCGGAAGCGCGCACCGCCTCGATCAGCGTTGCGGGATCGCTGGCGGTGAAGTGTACCGAACTGATCACGGCATCGTGACCCTTTAGCAGCTCCGAAAGCGCCGCCTGATCGAAAACATCGCCCATCTTTGCTACCACGCCCGGCAGGGCGGCGATCTTTTCGGGATTACGGGCGATCGCCGTGACCTGATGTCCGCGATCGGAAAGTTCCTTCAGGATACGGGATCCGGCATTGCCGGAAGCGCCGATGAGCGCGATTTTAGCCATGGCTTGTTTCCTCTGTTGAAATCGTCATTGGTCTAAATAATAGACCGAAACGCAGAGCTATGGTATCGCAAAGCTGGCCGCAAGAAGTCAGCCGCCGGTGATCTGGTCACATGGCGATGACCTTGAAGGCTCCAGAAAAAGGGCAAGGGGTAAGGAAAATGTCGGAAACACAGACCAGGGAAATCTTCACCTTCGAGCAGCCCTGCCCCATACGCGACGTCCTCGATCGCATCGGCGATCAGTGGAGCCTTTTGGTTCTGGAAGCCCTTCAGGGTGGCGTTCTGCGCTTCAACGAATTGAACCGCAGAATCGACGATATTTCCAAGCAGATGTTGTCGCGCACGCTGAAGCGGCTGGAAGAGGACGGTTTCATCAGCCGCACGCTTTATGCCGAGGTGCCGCCGCGCGTGGAATATGAACTCACCAATCTCGGCCGCTCTTTTCTGGTACCGATGAAATTGCTGGTGCAATGGGCCGATGAGAACCACATCCGCATCTGCAAGGCGCGTCTGCAATATTCGGAAAACGACAATCGCAGCTAAATGCCCCGCCCACGACTTCTGCAAAGCGGCGCTTAATCCAGCCGGTAAACCTTGCAGACCAGCCCTTCTGGCTGACGGTAGGTCGTGAAGCCCATGGCATCATAATAACGCTGGCCGAGCACGTTATCGGCACCGATGCTGGCATCGATGTTTTTCAGGCCGCGGGCCCGCGCCGCCGTTCGGGTCGCCGCGAAAAGAGCGGACCCGACACCTTTTCGTGCGGCCCGTGGGCTGACATGGGTGCCGATAATGCCCCACCCTTCCGCCACCCCATAGGGGTTTTCGGCCCGCGCATAACGCAGCGACTGAAACCCTACTATGCGCCCATCCTCGTCCTCGGCAACCGAGCACTCGATACGGTCCGTGTGCTCAATATAATTTTCCAGCACGGTCGACATGTCCGTTGGCGTCTTTCGCAGGCCGGCCGAGAATATCTCATTCTGAAGCGCCGCCATTTCCTGAGCATCGTCAAATTTTGCAGGCCGTATTTTCATCGATACCCCATCTCGGATTTGTTACGATTGGTTCCAGCTGGCAGAAACCCCGTCACGTCCTACGTCTTTGGCCTGGGAAAATAAAGAAAACATCGAGCCCCTGGAGTTCGCGAGCACCAGTTCCGGTCGCACGCAACGCATCCGGTCGGATTTCGTTCCAACGCTTCGTTTCCTTTTTGTACTCATTTTTTCACCGCCTCCCCTTTCCTTTGCGCCTGACTCCCTCCATATTTCTCCCATGGCCAGATCACCAAAAAATTCTCCATCCTCGCCCTCCGGCTTTGAGGAAGCCCCGCAATCGTCGTTCGAAGGCGCGCCGCTCAGCGGCAGTGTTGCCGATTGGGTAAAGCAGCTCGAGGCGGAAGCCGAGGCGGGCTCGGTCGAAACCCAGCGCGAAATTGCCTCGAAAGCGGGAAAGCACCGCAAGAAGATCGAGATCGAAGCGCGCAAGGAAGCGCAGAAAGCGGCTTCGAAAACGGCGAAAAACACAACGGCCTCCAAGACAGCACGCGGCGTATCCATCGGCGCATCGAGCGATCCGAAAACCCGAGCGGCTGCCGGTCTCAATCCAGTGGCAGGCATGGATGTATCACTGGAGGATGCCGCCAATCTCGCCCCCGGTGCTGTCACCGCCACGGTGGACGCGCTTTCGAAGCTGATCGAGAGCGGCAATCCGCTGTTCAAGGACGGCAAGCTCTGGACGCCGCACCGGCCGGCCCGCCCGCCGAAATCCGAAGGCGGCGTCGCCATCCGCATGGCTTCGGACTACAAGCCCGCCGGCGACCAGCCGACGGCCATCGCCGACCTCGTCGAAGGCATCAATTCGGGCGAGCGCAGCCAGGTGCTGCTCGGCGTTACCGGCTCCGGCAAGACTTTCACCATGGCCAAGGTGATCGAGGAAACACAGCGACCCGCCGTCATTCTGGCGCCTAACAAGACGCTGGCGGCACAGCTCTATTCCGAGTTCAAGAACTTCTTCCCCGACAATGCGGTGGAATATTTCGTCTCCTATTACGATTATTATCAGCCGGAAGCCTATGTGCCGCGCTCCGATACCTTCATCGAGAAGGAATCCTCGATCAACGAGCAGATCGACCGGATGCGCCACTCCGCCACCCGCTCGCTGCTGGAACGCGACGACTGCATCATCGTCGCTTCGGTGTCGTGCATCTACGGTATTGGCTCGGTTGAAACCTACACCGCCATGACCTTCCAGATGCAGGTGGGCGACCGGCTGGATCAGCGCCAGCTTCTGGCCGACCTCGTGGCCCAGCAATACAAACGTCGCGACATGGATTTCCAGCGCGGCTCCTTCCGCGTGCGCGGCGATACGATCGAAATCTTCCCCGCCCACCTTGAGGATGCCGCCTGGCGCATCTCGATGTTCGGCGACGAGATCGATTCGATCACGGAATTCGACCCGCTGACCGGCCAGAAGACCGGCGATCTGCAATCGGTCAAGATTTACGCCAACTCACACTATGTCACGCCGCGTCCGACTCTGAATGGCGCGATCAAGTCGATCAAGGAAGAGTTGAAGGGCCGCCTCGCCGAACTCGAAAAGGCCGGACGCCTGCTGGAAGCCCAGCGGCTGGAGCAGCGCACGCGCTACGATATCGAAATGCTGGAAGCGACCGGTTCCTGCGCTGGTATCGAAAACTATTCGCGCTATCTTACCGGCCGCAACCCCGGCGAGCCGCCACCAACGTTGTTCGAATATATCCCCGACAACGCCCTGCTGTTTATCGACGAAAGCCACGTCTCTGTCAGCCAGATCGGCGGTATGTATCGCGGCGACTTCAGACGCAAGGCGACGCTGGCGGAATATGGCTTCCGCCTGCCCTCCTGCATGGACAACCGCCCGCTGCGCTTCGAAGAATGGGATGCGATGCGCCCGCTTACCGTGGCTGTCTCCGCCACCCCCGGCTCATGGGAAATGGAACAGTCGGGCGGCGTATTCGCCGAACAGGTCATCCGTCCGACAGGCCTGATCGACCCGCCAGTGGAAGTGCGTTCCGCCCGCAGCCAGGTGGACGACGTTCTCGGCGAAATCCGCGAGACGGCTGCCAAGGGTTACCGCACCCTCTGCACGGTGCTGACCAAACGCATGGCCGAGGACCTCACCGAATATCTGCATGAACAGGGCGTCCGTGTCCGTTACATGCACTCCGACATCGACACGCTGGAGCGCATCGAGATCATCCGTGACCTGCGCCTAGGCGCTTTCGATGTGCTCGTCGGCATCAACCTGCTGCGCGAAGGTCTCGACATTCCCGAATGCGGTTTTGTCGCCATCCTCGATGCCGACAAGGAGGGCTTCCTGCGTTCGGAAACCTCGCTGATCCAGACCATCGGCCGCGCCGCCCGTAACGTCGACGGCAAGGTCATCCTATATGCCGACAACATCACCGGTTCGATGAAGCGGGCGATGGAGGAAACCGCCCGCCGCCGCGAGAAGCAGATGGCCTATAATGCCGAACACGGCATTACGCCGGAATCGGTGAAGGCGAAAATTTCGGATATTCTTGATTCGGTTTATGAGCGTGATCACGTAAGGGCCGATATTTCTGGCGTTTCCGGCAAGGGCTTCGCCGATGGTGGCCACCTGGTCGGCAATAATCTGCAGGCCCATCTCAACGCGCTGGAAAAATCCATGCGCGACGCCGCCGCCGATCTCGACTTCGAAAAGGCTGCCCGCCTGCGCGACGAAATCAAGCGCCTCAAAGCCGCCGAACTCGCCACCATGGACGACCCTATGGCCAAGGAAGAGGCAAAATCGCTTGAGGCTGGCGGCAAGAGCAGGAAAAGCGGAACGAGCGCTCGCCACGAGTCGATCTCCCCCCTTGAGGGAGAGATGTCCGGCAGGACAGAGGGGGGTGCCGCCGCGAACGAAAGCAGCAAATCCCTCTTCGCCAAACCCTCTCTGGACGAAATGGGCCCCGGCTCGGACACGGGAAAACCGCTGTTCCGCAGGAACACCCTGGACGAAATGACGGTGGGCAGAACCGAAAAGCCGGTGCGCGGCGCGGTGCCGGACAAGCCCGAAACCGAATCCGGCAAACGTTTCTCACCGCTGCTGGAGGGACAGCCGACGAAGGCCACCGACGATCCGCGACCACTGGTGCGCGGCAAGATCGGTGCGGGGTCTTATGAAGACGCCGGAGAGCAGAAGCGTAAAGGCAGGACGAAGGGCAAGACGGGTCGGCCGGGGCGGTGATAGATCGAATAAAAACCGCGAGAGGACATCGCATGTATCGAGAACACCTTGCCGCTTTGTTTCTCACCGTGCTCTGGACACCCGCCCTTTCCGGCCAGATCGAGGACGCCACCTTTCATAGCGCTGCCCTGAATGCGCCACTTCCCGTCAACATCTACCGTCCGGATGGCGCTCCGCCGGAAAACGGCTGGCCGGTGCTCTATCTTCTGCACGGCCATGATGGCGACCAGAACAGCTGGCGTGATCTCGGCAATATTGAAAAGACCCTCGACACGCTCATCGAAGCGGGCACCATCCGTCCGCTGGTGGTCGTCATGCCCGGTGTCAAGAACAGCTGGTACGTCGATTCCGCCGCTGTCGGCGGCCCGGGCGATTACGAGACCGCCCTGACCGGCGACCTGCGCCACCAGATCGAAAAAACCCTGCCGGTGCGCAAGGATCGGCAAGGTCGTGCCATTGCCGGCCTTTCCATGGGCGGTTTCGGCGCCCTGCATCTGGCCTATGGCCACGAGGACCTCTATGGCGCCGTCGCCAGCCTGTCGGGCGCCATCTGGCAGAACGTGCCCGCTTCCGATCTCGACAAGACACCCGCCGAATTGAAGCTCATCCAGGACAGCGCCTTTTTCCATCAGCTCGACCGCACCACAATCACCAGCGGCGTCGTGCTGCCTTCCACCGGCGATCATTTTTCCGGGGCCTTCGGCACACCATTCGATGCGAGGCTCTTTAACGAGAAAAACGTCTTTACCCTCGTCGCCCAGCATGTCGCCGAAAACGACGATATTCCCGCCACCTATCTGACCGTCGGCGATGATGACGGCTTCTTCCTCTGGCGCGGCGCCATCGCCCTGCATGAGACGCTACAGGCCGACAAGCGAAAATCCGAGTTGCGGGTAACCGATGGCGATCACGTCTGGTCGGTGTGGAAGGTCTCGATCATCGATGCGTTGAAGTTCATCGATGGGGAGTGGGACAAGGCCGCGGATATCGCCGGGGACTGAGGCATGGCACGGCCTCTAAAATCAGATATCGATCATTTCACGGTTCGCGTCTTCCCGCTCTTTTCCGCAAGGTTCAACGCCACCGCAGCGCGGATCAACTCCGCCAACGCTTCCTCATTCACGACATCCCCGTCGTGAAAATCAATCGCCCGCCGCGTATTGCCTTCCAGGCTGGCGTTGAACAGGCCCGCCGGGTCTTCAAGCGAAGCGCCCTTCATGAATGTCATCTTCACGGCATTCTTGTAAGTTTCACCCGTGCAGAGGATGCCGGCATGCGACCAGACCGGCACGCCGCGCCATTTCACTTCCTCAACCACCTCGGGATCGGCCTTCAGGATCACCGCGCGAATGCGTGCGAGCATATCGCCGCGCCAGTCGGCCAGTTCCGCGATTTTTCGGTCGATGAGGTCCGAGGCCGCTATCTCAGCCGCGTCTTTTTCCGTAACCTTTTTTGCCATGGTGCCCTCCCGATTTCGCCGCAAGGCCACTGCCGACCTGCTGCGCCTCTGTTCCGGCTTTCAACATAAACCAAATTTTCCTGTCCTCCCATGCGGAACCAAATTCGCCCTTCACCGTTTCTTTCCCGAACGCAATGTTCAGCATACAAAGGGAAGAAACATCATGAAAATCAATGTCATCGCTCTCGCTGCCGCAGCAGCGCTCTCCTCTTCCGTGGCCTTTGCCCAGACGGCAACCACGGCCCCTGCTGCCGGCGCGGATGCCACTCTGTCCGGACCTGGCATCACGATGGGCACCAAGGCAAGTGGCCCGCTGAAGTTCGTCAATGTCCAGAAGACCGATCTCACCGCCTCCCAGCTTGACGGCATGGACATCTACAACGCGCAGAACGAAAACATTGGCGAGATCGAAGATGTGGTGATCGGCGACGGCAAGTCGGTGATCGGCCTCGTCGCCAGCGTCGGCGGCTTCCTCGGCATCGACAAGAGCTATGTCGTACTCGACCCGGCATCTGTCGCCGTACACAACGACAACGGCACCTGGAAAGCCTATGTCGACACCACCAAGGACGCGCTGCAGAACGCCCCCAAACTCGATTACGACAAGCTGGACGACTGATTACCCCTGCAGTTGTTCGCTTGTTCCCCCCGCGCCGAGGCGCGGGGGTTTTCGTATGGTCTATTCCGCGCAGCAACTGAAACTCTTCGCGGACAGCCCCTTGCCTGAGAGCCCGGCACTCGCCTATCTTCGCTGCGCAAACCAGCAAGGATCAATGCGTGCCCGCCCACAGTCTCTTTTCCCTTTCCGTCAGTGCCGCCCTGTTGCTCAGCGCCCTTCCGCTGTCGGCGCAGTCCGCCGGCTGGAAACCTTCCGAGCAGATCAAGACCTATGCCATCAGCGGCAATACCGGCGGCGCGCTGTACCAGTCCATCGGCGAACGAGGCCCGACCGCGGGTGTGCAGGCGATTGCCCACACCACTTTCAAGCTGACATGGCGGCGGGATTATCGTCCGCAGCCGGATGGCGCCTGCGTGCTGGCGACGGCAAGACCCAACCTCACCATCATCTATACCTGGCCTAAAGCACCGGCCAATTTGCCCCCCGCCGTCGCCGCCAGCTGGAAGACCTTCATTTCCGGCGTGGAAACCCATGAACGCGTCCATGGTCAGCATATTCTCGACATGGTGAAGAAGATCGAAGCCTTCAGCACCGGGCTGCGGGCGGAGAGCGATCCTAAATGCCAGAAGGTGCGCGCCGTTCTGCAGCAGCGTCTCGGCGAGCTTTCCAACGAGCAGCGCCAGCGCGGCCGCGATTTCGACCGCGACGAGCTTTCGCCTGGCGGACGCGTGCACCAGCTCATCCTGGCGCTCGCCAACGGCCCTTGAGTGACCCTTATTCCGCCGCTTCGCCTTTCAGGAGAGGTTCGGCGAGCGTCACGGTGTCCAATTCGTAGGAATAGCCCTCCAGCATCGTATAGGCCTGCTCGATCGCCTCGATCTGGGTTTCGGCGTTGCGGATGGCTTCGGCGATAGATTGGCTGCGGGCGCGCAGCATGGAACTCAGCACGTCTGTCTCCGGCTTGCGGCCCAGACGATCCATGTGTTTGCGCACACGGGTGCGGTGCCGCTCCAGTTCGAGAATATGGAAACGGCTTTTCAGAATGTCGTCGGTCAGCTTGCGGCGCATGGCCGCCACGGGATCGAAACTGCCGGGTTCGCGCTCATCCAGAATGAATTCATTGACCAGCGTTTCCAGCATCAGCAGGCCTTTGAGGTCCTTGGCGTCGGCAAGCTGCGGATCGTAGCCGGTATCATCGAACACCTTGCGGCGCACCGGATCCTTCAGAAGCTCGTAAGCCGTCTGCAGGCGCGCGAATTGCTCCGCATCGCCGCCGCTGTCGGGATGCGCTGCCTTGGCCACTTTGCGGTAAGCCGTCTTGATCGCCGCCTCGTCGGCATCGCGCTCCACGCCAAGCAAAACATAGGGATCGATCACAAAAAACACCTTCAAACGCAAACTGTTACCCGCATGCTCGATGCCACGCGCATGAGGCCTGCCGGCGGATCATAGGCCAATTCCGCCCCGTGCGGCACCCCGCCCCGGCTTTTAAACCGGCAAAGCCCACACAAAGTCTCACGGCACAACGGACCGAAAAGCCCTTGATGCCCAAATTTGTCGGACAGAAGGCGACTATAATGACGGGCGGGACAAAATTGTGGAAAGCGATGGCAAAACATGTCGCGCCATTCAGCACCAGCCTGCCGCTGGCCGCCGGAAAATACCCTGCGAAGAAGCATATCCGGCGCATTTTCAGGGCCTTATGGTGGAAAGTCGCCAAAAGGTGTAGGCTTGGCTTTTGGATCTGAAGGGAGGACGATCCGATGCCGCAAACCATTACCCAGACCGTCACGGACTACGTCCATGCCATGGCCTATGCGGATGAGGGCCTGATGCGTGATGTCTTCGATCCACGCGCCAGCATCGTCGGCACCTTCGAAGGTGAAACCGAATGGCTCTCACTGGAAGATTTCGTCGACCAGATACGCAAGAGCGAACGCGGGCTGCCCGACCAAGACCCCGCTTTCGAAATCATCGGCATCGACAAGGAGGGCGACAGCGCCTCGGTAAAGCTGACGACCCGTTTCGACGGTATGGATTTTTACGAATATCTGTCGCTGCTGGAACGGGACGGCAACTGGTCGATCGTGCACAAGCTGTATCACATAAAGCCATAGGCATCATCGAAACCGGCGCACCACGCGCGCGCTAAAGGCTAGAACAGGTCGCTATAGATCGCCGTAATCCAGAGCGCGTTGAAGAAAAGCCAGATCACACCGAGCCCCATGATGATGCGGTTATTGTCAGTCCTCATCGCCACGAGCGCGACGAGGAGGCCACCGGCGATCCGTGCCAGATACCATGGCCCAAGCTGCTCGAAGTGTTCTTTCCCTTTGATGTAGGTATCCATGAGATCGAAAAGAAAGGAGGCTGCAAACAGGGCAAAAAACGCATGTCGCCGGCGCAGGAAAAAACTTTCCCGTTCGGCGGACTCCTGGATGTGATCGGGGTAAAGCAGCGTCGACATCAGAAAGAAAAGCGACGTGTAAACCAGAACGAAGATGTAAATCCAGAAATTCCAGTTGTGGATGAGCCGCAAGGCAAACTCCCACCACCAGAAATGAACCGCCCCAAGAAGCAGGGCCAGCGACCAGACGATCTGCGCATGCATGCGATCGGTTCTCTGCGGCTCCTGCAGCCTTCGCGAAAGACCGGACAAGACTCTGGTGATTGCAAGGCCGAGGATGAGACTTACCAATATCCGCAAATGACCATATGCATCCATTTCAAGCGCTCGCCTTGCTCAACTTATACGCTGAACAATATGCTCAAAGCGGCAGACTTTACAACTCTGGCGGATATCTAGCCCGTTTCGCTCTCGCCGTAAGGCAGGCGAGACCGTGCACCTGAAGCGGTCAATCAATCCTGCGGCCCGGCAGCAGGCCCATTCGCCCAAACAGATTCGCGATGACGTGGATTGAAAATACTGGTGCCCCCGGCAGGGTTCGAACCCGCGACCCCCTGATTACAAATCCCATCGCACCTCGAATGATTTCAGGTGCGTGAGATGGTGTAATCTGTAAAATGACGCCCGAAAACACCCAACATTTCCAGTTATGTCAACATCAAACTGTAAAATGAAATCCACAGAAAACGGGATCTGTGGAAAAGACGGCAATGAATTAAAGAACGCTGCATAATGTGAGCCCACCGGCCAGTGTCGGCGGGCCCGTGTAGGGCGTTACGTCACGAGGCCTCGATAGCGTCCCTGACCTGCGACTCTGTCTCCATTACGCCGACTTCAGTACCAGTCGTCAGCTTAATCGACGTGCATTCTGAAAAATTATCCCGGCGAAAAGACACTATATGCGCGATGACAATTTCGATGGGTTCGCCTGTAGCATTGTCGGTGAAGCGATGGGTTTTTGACAATTATACCTCCTTTACGTTAAGCTACCTAAAGTTGATCAGGGCACAATCCACGTCAATCGAAAAGTCGCAAAAGTCGTGCGAAACGTAAGAGCAGTGGGTTCGGCGCCGCTGGCGGCAACCCCAAGAACATACCGAAACCCACGTCCCGAACGGCGATTGCTTCCTGAAAACCCACCTTCTGCGGTGCAGAAACGAAGCTTTGTTCCAACTTCGTTCCACCGTGTTCAACTGAAACGGTCCGCAATCGGTCCGATTGATCGGATTAAGCCCCAGCACCAAATGGCATATTGACTCTTTTCTAAAATGAGAACATTTGTAGAACAAAGAGAAGGTCGAATGCAATGTCAGACGCTGAAAAAATCATTGTCGTTCAATTCAAGAAAGGGCGCGGCGGCATCATGCCTGGAGACATGCGCCCTCCCACAAGCGCGGCGTCCGCTGAGAAAATGGCAAGCGCTATGGCACCGCGCGACGTCGGGGTTGCGGCATACGCTGTCACCGTTGACGAGGAAAGTGGCAGCATGGCAAACCCTCGCCTTCTTGTCTCGCACGGCCAAATTGCCGACTTGATGCCAGACTGATCTAACGGCGCGAGGGCGCGCGCCTTTTCTAAGCAGGGAAAGATTTTACAACTCTGAGACAGGAGAATGAGAACGTGCGCCCGCAACCAACAGAACCCCAAGCCGATCCGGTTGACCATATCATTGCCTGGCACGACGGCGACAGCCGTGCCGCTATCGAGACGCTGATGGAAGACATTCAGCATTTGCGGTTGCAGCTTGCGCTGGCGACTGCCGCCATGGGAACCGGTTTCACGCGAGGATGGAAACCGGACGCCGATAGAAATGCCGGGTGAAGGAGTTTATCTGCTTTCAGACTACGGCGGCGAGCCTGTCGGTGTCATATGCGAAGAATGCGAGCTTCTGAAATTCATCAGCTCCGGCGAACTCATGATTGAGTTTGGGGATCTATCGATGCCGACGATGCTGCGACACATTTCCCAAGAGGTGATCAAGTGCGCAAAGCCAATGGAAGGTTATTCCGGTCGCTGCATGCTTCACTACCACTCACGCTCCGGCAGCCAGATCGAGGCATTGAAACAAGCGAAGCCGCCGGCCGTTAGAGTGAAGGAAATTCGAAACTGGGAGATTGTCGTTGCCAAGTGCAACTACTGCGGCCACGTTTCAAATATCCCGCACTGGCAACTAAATCGCGCGGCGAAGACCGACACCACCGTGGACGAGATTGCCAAGCGACTGAAATGCAAACGATGCAGCGTCAAGGGTGATGTGAAAATCACCATAGCCAAGATGCCGAGGTGAGCATGTGTAATCTGTATCGCGTGAAGACCAATCAGGAATCGATCCGCGATATCGTGGGCACGATGCAGGAGCGGCTCAACCTTGAGCCGGATGTAGAGGTCTATCCTGATCGACCGGCGCCCGTGGTGCGCAATGGCGAAACTGGCCGGCAGCTCGTCGGACTAACATGGGGCATGCCGTCGCCTCAGTTCGTCACGCAGGGAAAGCCAGATACAGGCGTTACCAACATCCGCAACGTGATATCGCCACACTGGCGCCGATGGCTTCGGCCGGAAAATCGTTGCGTGGTCCCGTGGACGACCTTCTGCGAGTGGGAGGATACCAAGCCGCGGAAAACAAAGCGTTGGTTTGCGCTGAATGAGGAAACGCCCCTCGCTTTCTTCGCTGGCATTTGGACCAACTGGCACGGCGTGCGCGGCTCGATGAAGAACCCGCGCGAGGGAGACCATCAGCTGTTTGCTTTCCTTACAACCGATCCGAATGGCATTGTGAAGCCGATCCACCCGAAGGCGATGCCGGTCATTCTTACGAATAAGGATGAAGTGGAGACATGGCTGACCGCGCCATGGGAGGAAGCCAAGACGCTACAGCGACCATTGCCTGACGGGGAGCTCGTGCTGTTGCCCGTCGAGGAGCAGAAAGAACAAGGCTCCTTGTTATGAGCGACCAGAACAGCAAAGCCGGCGACGGCATTCATGAAAATCACTGGTGCGAGCATCCCGGCTGCAGGAAGTGGGGTGGGTTCGGATACAGCCGATCGAAGGCCGTTAAGTCATCCTGGCACTGCTGGGAGCACTACCCGCAACGGGATATGTTCAAGGTCTCTGCCCCTTCTCCATTCTCTGTAAAATGACCTTGATCTCTCGCAGATCGCCGGACTGCTGCGACAGCTGCGCCTGAATATCTTTAACCGTGGAAGCCATGCCGCTAACAGCTTGCTCGCTGCTCGTCATCCGGTAGTCGAGGTTGTCAGCCTTACCGGAGAGACGACGGACATCGGCCTCTAGGTTCTTGAAGCGCTCATCTGCTCTGGCCTCGATTGACTTAACTTCGACGAGCCTCTCCTTGTGAAGCTGCTCGTGATTGGTTCGCCAGCCCTGTAGCTCCTCGATATCCCGGCTCTTGTCGACCCAGATCACAATCCCGCCAACAATCATCATTCCCAATGTGATGAGCTGCATCAGGGTATTGAGGTTCCATTCCATCTTAGGCGCGCGACTTATCATGTTCGTGTTCTCCGCCATCCGTTAAGCCTGCCCCTGCCCTTGAATTCCGTCATTTTCGACACGCAGCGTCAGCCGCGCATTGCCTGTTGTTTGAGTTGATTGCCGGTCCCGCTTTTTCATCCTGCGATGCAAGGCGCGCGGCCTGCGGATCCGCGAACTGGATGAACTGATATCCAGACCCGTTAGTCGCAGGCGCTGTCTGGCAAGCCGCTATCGCGCATGAACACAAGGCAACGATGGCGATCCGACATGTTGCGGAAAGAGGCATTGTTTTTCTCCAAAGTGGTAATGCGTTTGACCGCTTCTTTTGCGGCCTCGATCTGCGCGACAGACTTCCCTTCGCGCTTGCCGACCTGAAATGAGGCGATCGACAGAAGCGAGGCGCCAAGAACTGCCGCCGCGCCGAGCTTGAGCCAACCGGGAATGAGCTTCCACATTAGGCCAACTCCCTGACCTGGTCGGACACGGCCTTTGCGTCAGCCTTCTTGCGCCAGAGAAGGAAGGCGCCGGCGATGCCGAACGCCAGCAGAACAAGGGCAAGGTTTTGCCAAGGCATTGAGCCCACCGCCGCCAGACCGGATGAAAGGCCACCTCCGGTTACGACAGGCACGATAAGCTCTTTTGACTTCCACCAAGGCGCATCGAGGCTGGGCGGAGTGACAGCCACAGGCTTCTCCTCGGTGACAGGAGCCGCCTTGATCTGCACCTGAGCGACCTGCGATTTCGGCGCGAGGTCGACAAGCATCAGATGGATAGCGGCTCGCGTTTGCTGACCGTCCAGCCCGTCCAGATTGCCCTTGTAATACCCCGCCCGTTTCGCGGCGCCCTGGAAGCCACGAACATCTTTGACATCGTAGCCAAGCACCACGAGGCCAAGGCGCGTGTAATAGTCGAGCCGGTCGGCATAGCCGTTCAAGCCGCCATTGATGTGGCGCGTGATCATCTCGGCGTCGTTGCGATCGGCATAACGATTGAGGCTTTTCCGATCCGGGTTGCCTTCGTCCCAGTACCAGATTGCGGAAAGTCCCTCCCACGGATCTACGTTGATCCGGTCAGGATTGGCGACGAAGTCCGGCGGATTGAGGTCCTTGCGCTTGCACCATTCATAGAAGGCCCGGATGTTATAGCCGCCCGTCACCTGAATAGGGCCCCGCCCCCGGTTCTTGTAGCCGTCACCATCTTTTGCAGGCGTGTTGCCGAGATCGGTGCGGGTGTCGTAACGCTCCTGCGCCGCGGTCGGCCCCCAGATCTCGCGATCATAACGAAATGAGCCGCTCTCGTGGAGCAGCTGCGCGAGGAAGGCGACGGCACGATGCGGCAGATCGAGGCCGAAATCAGCGCCGTATTTGTTCAGCGCCATCATTACGGAGTTGAGGTTACTTTCGTTCACGCGCGTTTTCGCAGCCGCGCGAACGTGCGCGGCGGTTACAGCCGTCATGATGTTCTCCTGATTGTAATTGGTGGATGCCATGTTGAGAGCGCCTGTCGTAGATGATCCGGGGCTCACAAAATTGATCAACGTCAAGTCGTGCGGTAACTTCGCACGTTTATTAGAATATTCTCACTTGCGCCGTTCTACAGGCTACGCAATAACTCTCAGCAAGAGGAAATCAACCGGGCGTTGACACGCACCGACTGCATGCGTGAGGGGGAACCATGCCAAGCCTAAAGCAACTGAAACACGCAATCCGAAACATGGCGAAGATTGACGTGAACAGCCTTTCAAGAATTGACGGAATATCGAATTCATTGCGAGCGATCGAACGCGGTCAAGCTTCAATAGCTGATGACATCGCTCTCCTGCATGGCGGTGTTACAGAGTTAGCCGAAGTTGCGAAGGCTCAGGAGCTGGAACAAGAGCAGCCGGTAACATCCTCAGTCTTGGACGGTAAGCTTGTCTTTGAATACACCTATACGCCGGCTATACGTGACTTGAAGTCAGGCGCCACCGGCAAACGACTGATGGGTATACTCAATGAGCCAACCGAAACATATCGAAACCACCTTGCCGGCATCAATGCCTTGTCTGATTGGCTTGAAAAAATACCAACTCAAGGGTCTCCAGAGGATTTGGAGCCATACTGGACAAACCATTGGTTTGAGGGACTGGACGCGGCGTCGCTCTATTACTTCCTCGTCAAAAACAATCCGGCCGTTTACATGGAAGTTGGCTCCGGAAACTCAACCAAGTTTGCGCGGAAAGCGATTAATGACCACGGATTGAAAACCAAAATCATATCGATAGATCCGCAGCCCCGCGCCGATATCGACAAACTTTGTGACCAAGTCATTCGCCAGAAATGTGAGGATGTCGATCCCAGCGCTTTTGAAGCTCTCTCACCGTCGGACATCCTGTTCATTGATAACGGGCACCGCAGTTTTCAGGGATCCGATGTCACGGTTTTCTTTACCGAGATACTTCCATCCCTCCCGAAGGGAATGCTGTTTGGGATTCACGATATATTCCTGCCGTTCGACTATCCTACTGGCTGGCTGGACAGGTTCTATAACGAGCAGTATCTGCTGATGGCCTATATTCATGGCGGCATGGGTGGTGGCGCTGTTGAGTTGCCCGTCCGGCATGTAAATACAAACGGCGAAACAAAAGGAGCGCTCTCGCCCTCCCTGTTGGATCACATGCGATTGAATGGCGGCGCCTTTTGGATGAGAAGATAACCCCTTATTGTGGCCACTCGATTTGTTCGAGAGCGACAGGAAGCGTTTCCCGAGCCATTATAGCCTCCTGATTGTGGGTTGTGGACGCAGGGTTATGCGGCATGGAGATAAAGCAGAATGGGCCGAGGATGAACCCGACCCATATATAGCCAGCCTTAGCATGCCGCGCCGGGCCTCGCCCTACGCTGCCATGAGATGCCTAGCCTGCCACGCCTAACCCCGAACTGACGCACCATGCGCTGCCATACCTTACCTAGCCTGCCCTACCATGATCCTTGCCAACCGAACGGGCATCCGATTTCGCCTTACCGATTTCCGACACTCTCCAGAGACTTCGGAAAGTTTTTGTCGATTGTGTCGATGATATCGATGAAAGAGGAGAATTCCTTCAAATCTCGATATCTCGCTTTCCAAGCCTGCAGTTCCGACCACGCCCGCTTGAGTACAAGCTCGCGCGTTTTTTTCTGCGACATTGCGTGGCTAGTCTCGCGATAGTGCGGCGCTCCTTTTTCCGAGATGTGGACATAGGCTTTTTGCCGAACGGCCGGCTTGTCGTCACTGACGTAGACGGCAACCACAGCCCGGATAAGTCCACGCGCCTGCTGGAGACGGTAAGCTTCTGCTGCCTCTCCGTCGTTCCACTCAAAGAAGGTATGTATTGGGGAATTGTTGTTTCGGGCGTCATCAAGCACATCCTGCGGCGTTAGTTCGCCTTTGCACTTCTTCCGAAGCATCTCGATATGCTCGCCAACAAGCTTAGCATTCTTCTCCGCACCTGGCTGGAACCGGGCGCCTTCGGCAAATTCGAAACCAGCGATCCGCATTATGCAGCCTCCAGCTTCGCCATGTCGGCCTCGGTGGCGACATGAAACATGCCGTACTGCCCGTCCTTCTCTGGCCGCCACTCCCCAACGCCAACCGCGAACCCCGCAACGTTGAGCAAGTTGAGTATCTGGCTCTCGCTCAAAACGTTGGCGTTGTAGCGTACCAGCAGCTTGGCGTGCCATTCCGAAAATTCAGGCCGGTAACGTAGGTCTGCCGTTCCCATGCCAACGCGAACCATGTCTTCACGCATGGACGGCTTACCACCCTCAATGCGAACCAGATTTACGCGGGATTTAGAACCTTCGAACGCTCCCTGAATGTCTGCATCCTCTCCAAGGATGTGGAAAGCTTGTCGTGCCTGGATCTTCGTCAAGCCAGCTACTGACGTTCCGGCGGTGACTGCAGCGTTCTTAAAGGCCACACTAGGGAAGCCGTAGCCCCCATCGGCAAGCCGGTACATAGACGCCTCAAAGTCCGCCTTAGGGTCTTTTGCCTCCTTGGCTGGCTTCGCCTTTTTCATCTGCTTGTCGAGCATTTCCTTTTTGGCCTTCTCAGACCAAGCATGGACGATAAGCGGACTATCGCCGACCACCGCCACTTCCATCAACCGGATATCCAGCTTCGGAAGTTCGATTCCTACGTTCTCTTTTTTCGTAACGGCCATTTTAGTCTCCATAGGCGTCCAGCCTGCCAAGCCCGGTAACGCACAGGGGTTCGCTCTCACGAACGCCGGAGCCTATGAAGCTCTGTGTTCGCGCTACATCCCCATGGCAGCGGGGAATTACAGTTTTCAGAATTTGCTGCGGACGCTTGAGTGAATATCAACCGCCGGTTTGCCGGCGATGGCAGGTCGAATGGTCAAGATTTCGTAGCCCTCCAAGTCCTGCATCATGTCGGAAATGATGTTGGATAAGGTCCGAATATGCGCCCGTTTGTCAGTAATCTTACCAGAGAAAATAGCTCTCTCGTATTCGCGAAGGTAGAACTTTGAGAGTTGGTCTGGATCTGAGATACCCGCCAAAATAACTGGAAAATCGGCGCCAGCCGGTCGCACATATGCGTATTCGATTTTACCAGCCTCAGCTAGCGCGACGGCCAGCTCCTTCCCAAGGCGACGGACCTTATCAAAAGAAGCTTCGCTCGCGGCAGCAACAACAGGAAAAGCTGTCGATACTACTAATGCTGGCGCCATGGCGATAACGTTTCTTCTCGTTGGTTTCTTCATCTCCCATCTCCCGGAACCGGCGTCGCCTCAGATGGAGTTGCACATACCGCTCCGTTGTCGCACCCAAAGTGCTCATATTTCCGCTTGATGGCATCCTCAATCAATATTGAGACGTAAAACATTTCGTTTGCTCCTTCGTACCTCTCGTGATACCTAGGTAACAATAACGATCCCCAGAGTCAATACGTAAAGCCCTAAAAAAGTACGTAGGTATCATTTATGACCATCACAGCAGACCAACTTAGGGCCGCTAGAGCACTATTAAGGATGGAGCAGAGGGCTTTGGCAGAGGCCGCCGACGTCCCTGTGCAAACTTTGAAACGGTACGAAGGCGCGACCGGGCCTTTGACCGGCAACTATCAAAATATCTCCTCTATAATCCGGGTTCTTGAAGCCTCGGGCGTCACGTTCCTCGCCGATGGGGAAACAACGACCGGCGGCCCCGGCGTCCGTCTAAGCCCTAGCGCGTCGCCAGAGAATGGCAACCGCGTAGGAAATGGCTAGTCTCTGATGCCCATCACCTTTATCCCCAAACGCGGGGCTATTCTGATGTGCGATTTCGACATGGCATTCGTTCCGCCTGAGATGATCAAGTTCAGGCAAGCCGTGGTGTTGTCTGTCCAAGGCATGAACCACCGGCACGGTACAGGGCCAGGGCTATGCACCGTTATTCCCTTCTCAACGGTCCCCCCTGCTACACCAGGCATAGACGACATTTTCTTTCCGGCTGGAAGCTACCGAAGCCTCAAGAAGGATTCCTGGGCGAAATGTCGAATGGTTTGCACGATGTCCCATGACAGGCTTGACCTTGTGAGAGGCCTTCGCCGGACTGAATTCCTTTCGCCGCATGATATGGTAGATATCGAAACCGCAGTTTCCTACGTATTAGGAATCCCATAAGGAATTCTCCGATAATTAGCTCTCAATTATCCGTTTCGGATTATTTTTAGAACATTTCCTTGAAGGAATTATTCGTTTCGCGTATATAGAGGGCGTCTCCGAAAGGAGCTTTGGGCGGCGCGACGCTTTAAAAACTCACCCTGAGTAACTGATTGCTAAGCGCCAGCCCCATGTATCAAACCCGAGGCGACCCCTCGGGTTTTTCTTTGCCGATTTTTGCTCGGTGAAATTGCTGTTTGATTTCTCCCTCACGCTGAGCGACAACATCCCCGCTGTTTGGGGGGAACTTCATGAAGAGTATAGCGACTAGCATAATTTGCCTCACACTCGTCGGCTGCAATGCCATGAGCGTTCAGTACGTAGACGCCGCCGGCAGGCGCGGCACTGGCACCGCAAACATATCTGCGGTGCAGACTGACGGGACTTTCTCAGTCACCGATAAAGGAGCGACATGCTCCGGCAAGTTCCCCTCATGGCAGCAAATGACCGTGGTGTTTCCGGTTCGCTGCACCGATGGACAATCTGGTTCCGTCACCATGACCCGCCCCGCAAGCGGCCCAATAGCAGGCGAAGGCACGATGCAACTCGCTTCTGGTGAAGTGCGCCGGTTTGTTTTCGGCAAGAACTACTAGCGCCCCTTGGTAGTTAGGTGCTCCAAGCCCTGAACTTGATGCCGGACAGGTCACTCCATTGAGTGTCTGCTCCTGAAAGGATGTAAATTCCTCCGTCAGGCTCAACTCGCCACTTTACCGTTCCCGCATTCGTCGCGCAGTTGATGAAAAGCGTATTCAAAGGTCGGTACCCAAGAGGCAATTGGGTGACTATGGTGCCGACGGTAGTCGTGCCGCTTTTAATGAGCCCTTCCACGCAAACCCATCCGTCTTTTTTGTATACCTGCGCCGTCTGCGTGGTGCCGGCATAGTTGACCCAGCCATTTGACAGCGTCAGCGCAACGGGCAGAGAAGTTATGGATAGGACCGTCCGGTTGAACAGGATTTGCCCGACGCGATCCCATATCCAGTGCTGCATCATAATACCTGGGTGGGTGTGATTTATGCCAGTGTCGGTGACGTCCATCCAGTTGGCGGCGTTGTAGTTATCGCGAAACGGCGAGTACACGTCGACAAATGCACACTGGTAATCACGCGCGGCACGCCGCAGAACCGGGATCGCCTTTTCAAACCATTGGTTTCCAAGGTCAGGGTTAGAGCCCCCTGAATTGGCACTGTTCCCAGTGACAAGGATAATCGACAGGTTCCCAACATTCTTGACTGCGCGGATAGCCGCAAGCTTCCCCCGAAGATTTGTCGCAAACGTTTCAACGCTGTCACCGGCCGGCGAGAAGGATGCATCGTTGATCATGTATTTGATGACGAAACACCCGACAGCAGGATCGCTGATATGTGCGGCATAATCCAAGTCTGCCACCGTCGTACCGTTCACGCCAGAATTGATGACTTGGGAGGAGACCGCTCCATTCTGATCCGCGATCCGCTGAAGGATGTTTTGCGGTTGCGCGTAGGCCGGAAGGCGGCTGCCAGCCATACCGATATATGCGCCATAAACGGTACTGTCTCCGAAGAGGACGGTCTTGTTTACCGTGCCTTGCGCAACCAATTTGGTGTGGACATTCCAGAGGTACTCGAGACCATCGAAATGGCTGTCGAAAAAATCTCCCGTCGAATTGTATTTTACGCTTCCCGTATTAACGACGCCAGGGCCGACGAGCTTTACACCGTTTGGGTTTGACAATGTATTTGCCCTGTAGACACCATCTGAAACATAGATTTCACGGATACGCTTTGATGCGGCGTAGGAAATCGCGCCGTTAAAAAGCGAGCTTTCATCGCTTCCGCTTCCTGTGACACCAAACATCCTGATGGCCGGGTTTCGCTCTGCAATTTCCCACCATGCCCCATCGGCTGACTGGAATTTCCCGGCGTGGGCCGGTTGGACGAGAGACCTCTTGTAAAGAGCGCCCCCCCCGTCACCAGCTGTGGAATATCCAGCTGTCCGAACATAGTTCACTGGAGCCGGAATATTGGTCAGGATAGCGGCAGCACGGCTATCTGAGTTGGCAAGATTGGCTCCAGCCGCCGACTCCGCCACGACAGCCGCCTCCTCTGCTGCTGCCAAAATGGCGGCGCTGGCTTGGTCACTTACAAGCCGGAATACCGACCCGATCGCACGACCAAGAACAACCATCCCAGCCTTAAGCCCCCCTGCAACAATATCGTTGCCGCTGTTGCTCTTCACCACCATGGGAGCCGAGCCGTTGAAGGAAATGGTTACAGGAGAGCCGGTGTTATCTTGGTAGACGGAAAGCAGCACAAGCGCTGAGCCCGAAATAGGCAACGGCGATGTCGCCTGAATTGTATTTGCCGTTCCAGCGCCAGAGGCCTCCGCAATAATAAAGCTGTAAGGCAAATCGGCGCGGCGGACCCAATACCCAAAGCCGATGCCACCCACTTTACCGTAAACACCATTGTTCGAGACGACGGGATCACCTACGACCCAAGCCATAGAATTCGCGCCACGAGCCAAATCCGCATTAAGGAGCGCTCTAGTGGTGTAGATCAGGCCGCCGTTTGACGTGAATGCGGAAATGATGCCCTCAATCCACGTTCCCCATGCGCGGATCTGCTCCTTGCTGGGCTGATACGGCTGAGAGGAAGGACCGTCGGCCCAAATGACTGAAGCGATTTCTACCATGATATCCTCGTAAGTGCGGTCGAACATTCATTCGATGCGCGGGGAAATTTTTGTTTTCGTGATGCTGGGTCGGGATTACCCGACCACGAATGACCCAGTGGCCACGGGTGCGCTTTCGACGCCTGCCCGGTTAACGGACGTGATCCATGCGTATCGTGTTCCCGCCGTCATAGACCGGCTGGCGCTGTCGGGAACGTTCGGGCTGCCGAACTCAACAGGTCCTAAAAACGTGGCGGACCCGAAATTGTTTGTGGTATTCCAGTAAATCTTGGCGCCGGCATAGTTCGCACTGTTTGGCGCAGTCCATGAAAACAAAGCGGTGCCCACCCCTGTCGATACGGAGGCCGTGCCGACCACCCCAGGCGGCACTGGATCGGACGTTGATCTTACTGTTGCACTTGCCGACCATTCCCCAGTTTTACCGTTTGACGCCATGAACGCGATTTGGACTTCCAAATCTTGATCAGCTGGCACCACATCAGTAGAAGCGGTGATATAAGCGCCGTCCTGCCCGACCGACGCAATTGCCTTCGTAACCCAGTCTCCTGCAAAGGGGCCACCACCACCCGTTCCATTGGCCACGCGATACCGCACCATGAGCGTTAGCCCGGTCGATGATGGCTGCTCTACGCGAACTCGAAGGTAAACCGATCCGTTACTTGCCTCAGCGACAACCGAGTTGAGGACAGCGTT
>JAEXMK010000192.1 GCA_023444445.1 Pseudomonadota bacterium
CCGGCCCCCGCCCCCCCCCCCCCCCCCCCCCCCCCCCCCCCCCCGCGATGGAATAAGTTCGGCTCAGGCGAACTGGCTGAGGCCCGGAACCGAGGCAATCACCTGGTCGACGGTTTCGTCGCCGGCGTGCTGGCGGGCAACGGCGATGGTTTCCTTGGCAAGCGTGGAAATCTCGCTCATGCCGAGGCCCTGGCTCATCAGCTGCTGGCCGAGTCCCATGATACCGCCGCCGCCGAGCGCGCTCATCAGACCGCCGAGCAGACCGCCGCCGCCACCGGAGCCCTCGCCATTATATTGGGCAACCAGATCGCTGGCACCGGGAATGGCTTCGATCATCCTTGCGATCGGGCCGTCTGCGGCCTCGCGCTGGAGAAAACCGAGAATCATGCCAACGGCCTTTTCAGCCAGCTCAGGGTCGATCCCTGCCTTTGCGGCGATCTGATCCACGACTTCGTTCATTCTTGCCTCCTGTTGAAAAACGACGCCAACCTCTGAGAACTGACGTTAACGTCAACGTAAAACAATCTCCTGCGGCATTCAAGCGGCCATGAGCAGTGCATCTACTTTCATCAAGCGCTTTTTCTTCATCGCCATCAAGCAGTTGTTGCGCCTTGAAACTGCCCTTATAAGATCATCACAACCAAACTATGAAAAGGCTGCCTCCTTCCGAGGTGTCCCTATCATGCCGGAAGACTTTTAATTCGGACATGACTTTTGCAAAATCCGCCGCGATTTTACGGGTCATGCACCAGCCGCAGGAGAAAATGGTCGATGTTGCAGGACGGACAGCTCTATATCGGCACCAGCCGCAATCCGGATGACAGCCTGAACAAGGGCGAATATCTGGAACTGAAATTCGGCAACCGCCACGGCCTCATCACCGGCGCGACGGGAACGGGCAAGACCGTGACCCTGCAGGTTCTGGCAGAAGGGTTTTCCAAGGCTGGCGTTCCAGTCTTCTGCGCCGATATCAAGGGTGACCTTTCCGGCATCGCGGCGGAAGGCGAAGCGAAAGACTGGGTGCAGAAGCGCGCCGAGCAGATTGGTTTCACCGACTTTTCCTACGGCAAGTCGCCGGTCATTTTCTGGGATCTCTATGGCGAAAAAGGCCATCGCGTGCGCGCCACCATCGCCGAAATGGGGCCGCTGCTGCTCGCCAGGCTGATGGATGCCTCGGAAGCGCAGGAAGGCGTTCTCAACATCGCCTTCAAGATTGCCGATCAGGGCGGACTGCCGCTGCTCGATCTGAAAGACCTGCAATCGCTGCTGAACTATATGGGCGAGAATGCATCCGAACTTTCCAACCAGTTTGGGCTGATTTCCAAGTCCTCGGTCGGCTCCCTGCAGCGCGGGCTTCTCGTCCTCGAACAGCAGGGCGCGGCCAATTTCTTCGGCGAACCGGCGCTGAAGATCGGTGACATCATGCGTGTGGGCGCGGATGGTCGCGGCACGGTTTCGGTTCTCGCCGCTGACAAGCTGATGATGAACCCGCGCCTTTACGCCACTTTCCTGCTCTGGATGCTCTCGGAACTCTTCGAGGAACTGCCTGAAGTGGGCGATCCGGAAAAGCCGCGCCTGGTGTTCTTCTTCGATGAAGCGCATCTGCTGTTCAACGATGCGCCGCGCGTGCTGGTGGAACGTGTGGAACAGGTCGTTCGTCTTATTCGCTCCAAGGGCGTCGGCGTCTATTTCGTGACGCAGAACCCGCTGGACGTGCCGGAGACCGTGCTTGCCCAGCTCGGCAATCGCGTGCAGCATGCGCTGCGCGCCTATACGCCGCGCGAACAGAAGGCCGTGCGCACGGCGGCGGATACGTTCCGCCAGAACCCAGCCTTCAACACGGCAGATACCATCACCACGCTCGGCACGGGTGAGGCGCTGATTTCCACCCTGCATGACAAGGGCGCGCCCTCCATTGTCGAGCGCACGCTCGTTAGGCCACCATCCGGCCGCGTCGGGCCGCTGACGGATGCGGAACGAAAATCGCTGATCGATCTCAGCCCCGTTTCCGGCCAGTACGACAAGGATATCGACCGGGAGTCGGCTTTCGAAATTCTCGCCGCCCGCGCCCAGAAGGCGGCGGAGGCCGAAGCCGCGAAGCGCGCGGAAGAAGAAAATGCCAAAAACCAGTCCGACAACGCCTCCGGCCGTTGGCGCCTGCCAGGCTTCGGCGATGACGAACCCGCGCAAAATTCCAACGGCTCACGCAATGGCGGCACGCGCCGTTCCGGCTACCAGCGCGAAACGGTGATCGAGGCAGCGATGAAAAGTGCTGCCCGTTCGGTCGCGACTTCGGTCGGTCGCGCCATCGTGCGCGGGATTTTGGGTAGTTTGAAGCGCTAAACAGAAACGCCGCCCGCTCTTGATGAAACGGGCGGCGGCCGATTTTCAGTGCGGTCACTTCTCTCGATAGAAGATCATGCCGCCGTGATAGAGGACACCATCGACAAATTCGCCGTCGGCGGTGAAACCGGTATCGTCCCAATAGTCGATGTGGTTTCCCTTCACCTCATATCGTCCCTGATAAGCGCTCTTGCGTTTGCCGCGCGCCTCGTCATAGCGACCGTTGGATAGAAGCTCCTGACGAACATGGCCGTCGCCGGTGACCCACATGCCGATATAGGGATGGTTCTGGATCTGTGCGGTTTCGGTCATGTTCACTTCCGTGGCGTTGCTGGATTTGCGGTTCTCCACTTCTACGGAACCCGCCGCAAGCAGGAGCGCAACCGATGTCGATACGATATTCATTGTCTCTCCACTCCCGTTGCGGCATTGGCGCGGCGTTCCTCGAACAGTTCCGCAAGCGTCCGTGATGCGGCGATGGCTTTCGGGAAACCGGCCGGGACGGTAACCAGATAGATCATCTCCTTCAGCTCCTCGTCGGTTGCGCCCACATTCAGCGCATAACCGGCATGGACCTTCATCAGATCACGCTCGCCAAGGGCCGCCATGACAGCGACGGCGGCCAGCTGGCGGGTGCGGTTGTCCAGGCCCGGCCGCGACCAGACCTCTCCCAAGGCGTAGCCCTCCGTTGCTTCCGCCAGGAACGGAAACTCCTGTCGCATGCGCTCCAGATTGGCTTGCGGCTGGCCATTGTTGAGGCTGCGGACGACCTCATCGCCGCGTTTCAACCGGTCATCCATGTGCTGCGTATTCGCGAGTGCGGCGGCAGATCCCGCGAACATGGCAATCGCAAGCGCGGTCGGAAAAATGGCTTTCATGTCAATCTCCTCAGGCAGCGGTGGGGCGGACGACGATTTCGTTGACGTCCACATCGTCAGGCTGTTCGATGGCGTAACGAACGGCGCGGCCAATGGCATCGGGCTTCAGGGCGATGGCCCTGTAGCTCTGCATCAGTTCGGCGGCGGCCGGATCGGTGATGGTATGGGCGAGTTCGCTTTCCACCACGCCGGGATGAATGCAGGTGACGCGCAGGTCGCGGTTTTCCTGCCGCAGCCCGTCCGAAATCGCCCGCACGGCAAATTTCGTGGCGCAATAAACGGCCGCTGTTGGCGAAACGGCAAGCGCACCGATGGAGGCGATGTTGATGATATGGCCGGAGGCACGCGCGGTCATCTCGGGCAGAACGGCCGCGACCCCATAAAGCACGCCCTTGATGTTGACGTCGATCATGCGGTCCCATTCATCGACCTTGAGCGATGACATCAGCGATAGCGGCATGACGCCGGCATTGTTGACGATGACGTCGATCTCACCGAAAGCTTTGCGGCCTGCCTCTGCAAAGGCCTCGACGCTGCGCCTATCGGTGACGTCAAGCGAATGGACGACGACTTCAGCCCCCGTCTGGCGCAGTTCTTCGGCCAGCGTCTCCAGGCGATCCAGCCGGCGCGCGCCGAGCACCAGTTTTGCGCCGGCGGCGGCCAGCTCTCGCGCAATGCCTTCACCGATCCCGCTCGATGCACCCGTGATTAGAACAACTTTGTTCAATGTCATGGCTTTCTCCTTGCTGTTACGGTCGGCTTTTCCGAAATCGACCGTTGCAGGGAAGATAGCGCTCAGGCATTGTCGCGATAACCGCCTTAATAGTTACCTCAATGGATAGAATTTTTAACCAATGAACATCGATCTCAATGCTGTTTCGACGTTCTGCCTTGTGGCCGAGGAACGGAATTTTCGCGCCGTCGCGGACAGGCTGGGCGTCACCCGCTCCGCTGTCAGCCAGACCATCCGCAAGCTTGAGGAGACGATGGGGATCGCGCTGGTACAAAGGACGACCCGCAGCGTGAGCCTGACGGAAGCGGGACAGCAGCTTTACGCTGATGTCTCCTCTTCCATAGGCGCGATCTCGCAGGCGGCGCAGGCGGCCTCATCGCTCGGCGGCACGGTGCGCGGTCAGCTTCGGCTGGCGGTGTCGTCCATTGCAGAACGCTTCTTGGCCGGGCCTCTGCTCGCCAGCTTTGCCGAGGCTCACCCGGAGGTGCAGCTCGACATCGTCGTGACGGATGAGGAGTTCGATATCGTCGCCGAGCATTATGATGCCGGCGTGCGTTTGGGAGAGCTTATCGAACAGGATATGATCGCCGTTCCGGTATCCGTTCCTCAACGGCAGCTTGCCGTCTGTTCTCCTGGATATCGGAACAGTTTCGCCCTACCCACGCAGCCGCGCGAGTTGATCGAGCATAGATGTATTGGCTGGCGGCCTCGTCCGGGTATTGCGCCATACAGATGGGAATTTGCCGAAAATGGCCGGGAATTTGCGGTGGCGGTTGAGCCTGCCTTCACCACCAACGACATGCAGCTGATGATCAAGCTGGCCTGTGCCGGTGCAGGCATTACCTTCGGCATGGAAGAGACGTTTCGGCCTTATCTGGAGCGTGGAGAGCTTGTTTCCATGCTGGAAGATTATTCGCCCAGCTTCGCAGGGTTTTACCTCTATTATCCCAGCCGTCGAAACCTTGCGCCGAAGCTGCGGGCCTTCATCGACCATGTTCGCCTGTCGAGAGAGCGGTGATCTGCCGGACGTTGCCCCGGCAGATCGTCAGCAACAGACCTATTTTTTCTGCGACACCAGCGAGAAATAGGCGCCCTGCGGATCGACGCAGTTAACGATCCAGCTATCGCCGGGAACTTCCATCGGGCCGTTGACGACTTGTCCGCCGCCGGTGCTGACGCGGGTGATGGCGTCATCGATGCCATCCACATTGAAGTAATAACCCCAATGGCAGACGGGAACCTGCGGCATGCGTTTCATGATGCCGCCGACAGCTTTACCCTTGTGGGCGAAGATGCGGTACGGGCCCATTTCGCCCATGTCGAAATCATGGTCCTTGGTCCAGCCGAATACATCGCCATAGAAAGCGGTGGCTGCATCCACATCGTCCGTGAAGAGTTCGTACCAGCCGACATGGCCCTGTTTGTCCTGCGTGTCTTCAGGTTCGCAATCTGTCTCCATCGGCAATGGCGTCATGATGCAGAGCACCGCGCCAAAGGGATCGGCGACAACGGCGAAACGGCCAATTTCGGGGATATCCTCGGGCTGCCGCCGGATGGCACCGCCCTTTGCCGCAAACTGCTCGGCGGTGGCATCGACATCCTTGACATCGACATAAGCTGTCCAGTTCGGCGGAATACCCTGTCCCTTATGCTCGTCGGTCAGTTCCATGACGCCGCCCATGCCTTTTCCATCGGCCTCCAGCACCAGATAGGGCATTTCCGGCGAGCCGAAGTCCCTGGTCTGCCAGCCAACGACATGACCATAAAAGCGGGCGGCCGCTTCCATGTCGGGTGTCATCAGCTCGACCCAGATGAATTTTCCATGCGTATCGGACATTGTTGTCTCCTATGGAGGGTTTGGCGGTTGTTTCGGCAAGCGCCGCCGCAGGGCGCGGCGGCACGTGTTTCGGGGTAAAGCTCAGACCTTGCGCCGGAACTCCGACGTCATGAAGGTCTTGAAAGTGCCGTCCGGCTGCCTGACGCTGCCGGAGAAACTGCGATGGTTGTCATCATGAAGCACGAGCACATCGCGATAGGTATCGATACGGTCGGACCCGTCGAAGGCCGGACCTTCCGCTTCCAGCGTCAGGGTCTTGCCGTCCTCTTCCAGCCAGCCCTTGTAGACCCAGAGATTGGTCATCATCGAGCCTACCCAGGTGCCGACAAAATTGCCTTTGACCGGGTCGTAGCCGACGGTGATGACAGCCGTCATGCTGGTCCCGTCAGGCATCTTTCCCGTGCCTTCGCCGATGATCCAGAGGCCACCAATCGAGCGTACTTTTTCGCTGAACAATTGCTCCGGGTCATTGGGATCATAGGCCTCATGGCCGGAACTTGCGGTCATGATCCAGTCACCGACGATCCTGTTCAGAAACGCGTGTTCCTGCTGCGGATTAGCGTTTGGCATTTCCATTGTCGTCTCCTCCTCGTCATTAATTTCAGTGGCAGCAGGATGCGGCTTTCGGCGCATCCTCATACTGGTCGTGGCGGCGCACCCAATCCATTACCTCATTTTCATTACGGCCTTTTGGCACCAGATCGAGAAGCATCAATGTGCCGAGCGTCTGCTCGGCGCCGCGGGCGTAAGTGGAATAGGTGTGGTAGATCTTGCCGTCTTCGCCCTTGGCGAAAACGCTGATGCCGTGCAGGTCCTTCAGGTCGCCAAAGGGCGCCATGTCACGGTAATTATAGGTGATTTCGCCTTTGGCCATATCCTCGTCGCGAAACGAGGCCTGATAGTCGTAGTTGAAATCGCTGCTTTCGGCCGAAACCCAGGAGAATTTCCAGCCCATGCGGTTTTTATAAGCCTCGATCTTTTCAAGCGGGGCACGCGACACCGCGACAAAACCGGCATCGCCATTCTTGAGGTGGATCAGTGCACCATCGACATGATCCGCGAAGAAGGAGCAGCCGACACAGCCCTCCTCCCAGTCGGGCGCCAGCATGAAATGGTAGACGATCAGCTGGCTGCAATCGCCGAACAACTCTTTGAGCGATCTGGGGCCGGAGGGCGCATCGAAGATATAGTCCTTCGTCACCTCCTCCCACGGCAATGCGCGACGGGCTTCGTTCAGCCTGTCACGGGCGCGTGTCAGTTCCTTTTCCTTCACCAGCAGATCGCGGCGGGCCGCAAGCCACTCCTCTTTCGAAACGACGGGATGAGACATGATCTTTCCTCCTTGGATCCGTCTTTCACTGCGGCTGCACCCGTCTGTCGGCGCGTGCCGCGCATCTCTGTGTTGAAGATCAACAATTAGCGCCACAGAGCATCAAGTTCTGCTTGACTATTTAGGTTGATATCAACATATTTAACGCATGTCAAACGCCAGCGTGATTCCTTTTTCGACAACTATCCTCGTGCGTGATTCCTGCCTGTGCCTGCATGCGCAGCGCGCGGCACGGGCGCTGGCGCGGTTGTTCGACACCGCGTTGAAGCCGGTGGGCATCAACAATGGTCAGTTTTCGCTGCTGATGTCGCTGAACAGGCCGGAGCCGCCGCCGATGGGGCCGGTTGCCCACCTTCTGGCGATGGACCGCACGACCTTGACGGCGGCGCTGAAACCGCTGGAGCGGCGCGGGCTGGTCAGCATCGAGCAGGACCCGAAGGACAAGCGTGGAAAACGGTTGCGGTTGACGCCTGAGGGCATGGCCGTGCTCGCCGCCGCTTTCCCCATCTGGGAGCAGACCCATGCGGAAATAGAAGCGAAGATCGGCAGCGGTGACCCTGAGAGGCTGCGCCGCGACCTTATCGATCTCGGCTAACAGGGGGCTTCGCGCCTCAGCAAAACTGTCATCCGGCTGTTGCGCCGGAGAGCGAAACTGAACGAAACGCAATCCAGGAGGAATGATCATGCGTGCAATCGTTTTTGTAAAAGCCACCAAAAGCAGCGAAGACGGCGTGATGCCGACGACGGAGCTGATCGAAGCCATGGGGAAATTCAACGAGGAACTGGTCAATGCCGGCATCATGCAATCCGGCGATGGCCTGCATCCCTCCTCCAAGGGCAAGCGCGTGATTTTCGACGGTGACAGCCGCACCGTTGTCGATGGCCCCTTCCCGCATACCAACGAACTGGTCGCCGGCTTCTGGATATGGAACGTGAAGGACATGGACGAGGCGGTGGAATGGGTGAAGCGCTGCCCGAACCCGATGCTGGAGAAGAGCGAAATCGAAATCCGCCCGATGTTCGAAATGGAGGATTTCGGCGATGCGGTGACGCCCGAGATCGCCGCGCATGTGGAAGAACTGCGCGCGCGTGTCGGCAAGCAGTAGCGCCAGCGCAAAATGCGGTGTGGCGCGTGTCACCCTTATCAGGGATGTTCCGGCCGCACCGCCTCCCCTAATCTTCATCATTTTCTAATCGGGTTGCCACAAACAGCCGCCGCTGTTAATGGTCAGGCAGTTCAACACGTTTCAAGAAAGGAGGCTTCGCATGGATATTTCCTGCTTCTGGCGCAATCGTCAGCTCTGCCACCTTTTTGCCCTGCGGACACGTTTGCAGGGCTGACCGGAACACCAACACTCTGGTTTGCCTAAAAGGCCGCGCAGAATGCAGCTCGTCTGCCGTTTGCGCATGTTTTCACGACGGATCACCACGAACCGAAACCCGGTGCTGCCTGTTGCAGACCATGGTTCCTAAGTGTCCGTCCTGCCAGAGACGACATCATGACCATCTTTACGCTTCGAAACCTCGGAATCATTCTGGGTAAGCCGCTTTTTTCCAATCTCAGCCTCACCGTGAATGCGGGTGACCGCATCGGCATTGTTGCCGCCAATGGCTGCGGCAAATCCACCCTGCTCAACTGCCTTGCGGGTGACATGGAGCCCAGCAGCGGCGACATTACCCGGCTGCGCGGCCTGACGCAGTCTTTCGTCCACCAGAACCTGCCCTCTGTCCTGATGGACCACACGATGCGGGACGCGGTGCTTTCCGCCCTCCCGCCGGACACGATCGACAGCGAAAGCTGGCGCGCCGACATCATCTTAGACGCCATGCTGGTGCCGGAGCCGTTCCGCGAGCGCCGTCTGAAAGAACTGAGCGGCGGCTGGCAAAGGCTTGCCATGATGGCCAAAGCATGGATCACCGAACCTGACGTGCTGCTGCTGGACGAGCCGACCAACCATCTCGACCTCGAAAAGATCAATGTGCTGGAAAGCTGGCTCGGTGAATTGCCGCGCGATACCGCCGTCATCATGGTCAGCCATGACCGCGCGTTTCTCGACAATGTCACCCGCACCACGCTGTTTCTGCGGCCGGAAAATTCGGCGCTGTTCCGCCTGCCCTACGGCCTTGCGCGCGCGGCGCTGGAGGAGGAGGATGCCGCCGATGAGCGGCGTTTCCAGCGCGACATGAAAACCGCGCAGCAATTGCGCCGGCAGGCAGCCAAGCTCAACAATATCGGCATCAACTCCGGCAGCGATCTCCTGACCGTCAAGACCAAGCAATTGCGGCAACGCGCCGACAAGCTGGAGGAAAAGGCGCGCCCCGCCCATGCCGAGCGATCCGCCGGCAAGATCCAGCTCGCCAATCGCGGTACCCATGCCAAGGTTCTGGTAACGCTGGAGGATGTGCCCGTCTCAACGCCGGATGGAACAGTGCTGTTTCGCACCGGCCGGCAATTCATCCGCCAGGGCGACCGCATCGTCATCCTAGGTCGCAACGGTGTCGGCAAGACGCGGCTGATGTCACTGCTGCAGGCGGCGGTGATGGGTACAGGCGAGATACAGGAGGGCATCAAGGCCACTCCGTCGCTGGTGGCCGGTTATGTCGACCAGTCGCTGGCCGAAATCGAGGATGACAGCACGCCGGCGGCGTTGCTTTCCCGCCGTTTCGATATTGGCGACCAGCGCATCCACGGCCTGCTCGCCAGCGCTGGCATCGACATTGAAATGCAGAAACGCCGCATAGCCTCGCTCTCCGGCGGACAGAAGGCACGGCTTGCAATGCTGGCGCTGCGGCTGGCGGAGCCGAATTTCTACCTGCTGGACGAACCCACCAACCATCTTGACATAGACGGCCAGGAAACGCTGGAGGCGGAGATCATCAGCCGGGAGGCGAGTTGCGTGCTTGTCTCGCACGATAGAAGTTTCGTGCGGACGGTCGGAACCCGCTTCTGGCTGATCGAAAAGCGGAAACTGGTGGAAGTCGACGATCCCGAGGCATTTTTCGCCTCGGCTTGATGACGTTCAAAGGAGCCGCGGGGAAACAAGCAAAACGCCCGTCAGCCCAAAAGGCTGGCGAGGCGTGGATCACCGGCGAAATCCGAGACCGCAAAACCCGTTCTGCGCATCGGAAATTCGCACAGCGCCTGCACCCCTGTCTTCGACAGGCGGATGCGCCAGCTCATCCGTTCGACAGGCGCTTTTTCGGCGAAGGCCTTGGGGGAGAGGATGGCAATGTTGAGACCGCCCTGGGGATCGCGCACCGAGCGGTAAAGAATCGCTTCAACTTTGGCCAGACGTGCCTGCTCGGCCAGCGCCTGGCATGGCTCGTAATTCTGCAGATCGGTCCACAAGGCTTCGTCGCGACTGAGTTCCGGTTGCGTCAGATCCAGCGCCGCATCGGTGGCGATGCGGGCGGCGAAGGCGGAATAATCGGCGGGGTTGGCGGGCAGCGGCGTTCCGGGCGACTCGGCATAAAACAGCAGCCGATAAAAGGCCATTTCGGCAAGCGCCGTTTCGACCTTTGCGGCGGCATAATAAACGCCTTCCGTATAGCCTGCGCGGCGGAACCGCGAGCCATGCGGATAGGCGGCGCCGTATCTGAAAGGTGTCGCGAGAAGATAATCGAAACCGGCACATTCAGGCGGAAACGGTCGTTTGCTCGTTTCCAGAATATCTTCCAGAAGGGATTGCTCCTCAACCGTATCCACCAGCTTCATGGTGGAAACCTGATGCTGCGCTTCCACCAGTCGCCAATACTTGCCCGACGTGGCGCGTTTTTCAGACAGGAGCGCGTCGGGCGTCCAGATAGGAGAGGACATCGATCAATCCGGTGATGGTGGTGAGCCTTTCGGCAGGCACGGCATCAAGCGCCGTATTGTGATTGCGCAGCCAGTTTTTGGCCACCGCCTCATCGCCGCCGGTAATCGCATCCAGCGAACGGAAGACCCGGATCAGCAGCACCGCAAGCTCGAAGGACTTGGCGCCCGGCTCCAGCAGGAAATCCAGCCGCTTCATGCGCGAGACCGTTGGCGCGGACACGCCGAGAATATCCGCCGTGCGGGCAGCATTCAGGCCCAGCCGCTCGGCGGCGGCGATGACGGCCTTGGTGACGACCCTGCCCTGCGATGCAGGATCCACGGCGGTCTTGGCGTGAATATTCATGGCACACATCCTTTCCTTGGAAAGAATATAGCATATTTATTTCTGCAAACAAGAAGGCCGGGATGAACCCGGCCTCTGTGGAATGCGTTGGGGACTGGATCAGGCCACCGAGACCGGTACTTCCGTGGAAGTGCGCATGGCGTGGCTGTAGGGGCAGACGATGTGGGCTGCGGCAACCAGCTCTTCGGCTTTTTCACGCTCAAGACCGGGGATGTTGACCTTGAGAGAAACTTCGATGCCGAAACCGGTGCCGTCTTCGCGCGGGCCGATACCGACCGTTGCCGTCACAGTCGTGTCTTCCGGAATCTTTACCTTCTGCTTGCCGGCAACGTTCTTCAGCGCGCCGAGGAAGCAGGCGGAATAACCGGCTGCAAAAAGCTGTTCGGGGTTGGTGCCGCGAGCGCCGTCGCCGCCAAGTTCCTTCGGAACCGTCAGCGTCACGTCGAGCACGCCGTCTTCCGACTTGGCGTTGCCGGCGCGGCCACCGGTTGCAGATGCTTTGGTCGTGTAGAGAATTGGCATGACATTTACTCCTTGGGTTGGCGTTGAGGCTCTTATAGCGAACAATTTAATTGCGCGCAATATAATTTTGCACATTGAATGCGAATTTGTTTTTTGCGATAATTTTCACGAAATTTCGCCGCGCATCCATGCGGCAGGAACCGAAAGCGGGGGCTGATTGTTCCCTCCCCGGTTGATTTTGGAGCTGGAAAATGGACGCACAGGGCGACGAGAAAACGATGGAAAGCCTTTTGAGGCTGGACCAGCAGATATGTTTTGCCCTTTACGGCGCGGCGCATGCCTTCACGCGCGCCTACAAGCCGCTGCTCGACCCGATCGGGCTGACCTATCCGCAATATCTCGTCATGATGGCGTTGTGGGAAAAGGAAACCTCCACCGTCAAGGCGCTCGGCGAAATGCTGGGGCTTGATTCCGGCACGCTATCACCGCTGCTTAAGAGGCTCGAACATGCGGGGCTGATTACCCGCAAGCGCGGCACTGTGGATGAGCGGCAGGTGCTGGTGGCCCTGACGCCAAAGGGGGCAGAGCTTAAAAAGGAAGGCGTGAAAATCATGGCGGCAATCGGCAATGCCACCGGCTGCGGACTGGAGGAACTGGTACAGATTCGCGACCGGGTGAATGCGCTGAAGGACAATCTAGCCCGGCCATGACACGCAAAACAAAGGCGGCACAGAGGCCGCCTTTTTTATGGAATCTTTTCCGGCTTATTGCCAGACCACCACACGCGCCTTCTGCGGCACGCGATCGTAGAGGTCGATAATGTCCTGGTTCATCAGACGCACGCAGCCGGAGGAGACGGCCTTGCCGATGGAGTTCCATTCCGGCGAGCCGTGCAGGCGGTAGAGCGTGTCCTTGCCGTTCTGGAAAATATAGAGGGCGCGCGCACCCAGCGGGTTCTTCAGGCCCGGCGGCATGCCACCGTTCTTGGAGGAATATTTGGTGAGTTCCGGCTGGCGGGCAACCATTTCGTCCGGCGGCGTCCACTTCGGCCATTTTTGACGCCACTGGATGACGCCCTCGCCCGACCAGGCGAAACCTTCGCGGCCGATGCCGACGCCGTAACGCATGGCGCTACCGCCCGGCTCCACCACGTAAAGGAAGCGCGAGCGCGTATCGACGACCACCGTGCCCGGGCGCTCGCCGGTCGGATCGACGACCCGCTGGCGATAATAACGGCGGTCGATCTTCTGATAGGGAACCGCGGGAATGACGTAACCGCCATCCTCGACCGAGCCGTACATGACGGCCAGTTCGGCATCGCTGACGCCGGATGAGAACATCTGGCGGAAATCGCTGCCGATGGCGCTCGCCTGCTGGCGAATCGCGTCTCCCGTGCCTGACGAGGCGCAGCCTGCGAGAAGCGAGGCGGAAGAGAGGCCGAGAAGGGAAAGGAAGGTGCGTCTGGAAAGATCTGTGTCGGTGCTTGTCATAAGGCCGGTTTGTCCCACATTTCGAACGGCTAGACCGCCGTTGTACGTCGTTTGTTCCGTGTCATGCGTATTGCGAAAATAGTTAACCGACCGCTAAAAGCCAGTCACAAGCTGCTGGCGAAATGGGTCCAATATCTCTTTCTTTTAGAACGTGTTCAGATAACCACAATCTGCGCACCCTGCGGCACCCGATCATAGAGATCGATCACATCCTGATTGAGCATGCGCACGCAGCCAGAGGACGTCGCTTTACCGACGGACTGCCAGTCCGGTGTACCGTGGACGCGGTACAGCGTGTCCTTGCCATCCTTGAAGATATAAAGCGCGCGTGCGCCGAGCGGATTGTTCAGACCCGGCGTCATGCCGCCATTGGCGGCAGAGATGGAGGCGAGTTCCGGCTGGCGCCTGACCATTTCATCGGGTGGTGTCCAGCGCGGCCATTTGGCTTTCCACTGGATCTTGCCCCGGCCCGACCAGGCATAACCGTCACGACCGAGGCCTACGCCGTAGCGGATCGCCTTGCCGCCGGATTGCACGAGATAGAGAAAATGCTGTTTGGTATCGACCACGATGGTGCCGGGCGCTTCCGCTGTCTGGTAGCTGACTTCCTGCCGGAGATAACGGGGGTCGATACGACCATATGGAATCGCGGGCAGCGAGCGGTCCTCGTCGCGGATCGGGCCATACATGACCCGGTGCAGCGGATTGGAAACCGGCAGGCCATAGGCCATCGTCTGGCCCTGCGGTTGCGGCGCGTTATAACCCTGCACCTGCGGGGCTTGCAGCCCCTGCCCGCGCACCGGCGGACCATATTCCTGATGGAAGCGGGTTCTGAACAGATCCGGCGGGCGCGTGGAAAGCTGGCCCGGCTGCGGTGGCAGTTCCGGCTGACGATTGGAGCTGACGGAATTAAAATTGAACACCGGCGCCGTTTCCCTGACGAAGACATCCGGGTCCATCCGGGTCGTATCCGTCACGAAAAGGCAACTGCTCAGCAGCGGCAGAACCGCAAGGGCCACCAGAGAGGCCGCTCGGCGACCGTTTTTCAAAAGGAGTGATATCATCTGAACCGCTTCATGGAATCCAATCTGCCGGCATGATGGACCGCGCGGCTGGCGCGAAGCTGGCGTCGGGTTTTCAAAAAAAATTCGAAAACCGCATTTTTCCTCTTGAAGCTCTAGTTGCTAGAGGTGTCAGATTGGCTGTCGACTGGAATTCAGGAGCGAGAACCATGAATATTTCGACACGCGGCAGTTTGAACGGGGAATCAGAGGAGCTGACCTTCAAGGTCGGCGGCATGGACTGCGGCAGCTGCGCGGCGAAGATCGAAACCGCGCTTTCCCGCCTGCCCGGCGTTGGCGACGTCAAGGTTTCGGTGGCCCGCGAAAGGCTGAACCTCTCGCTTGCCCAGAACAAGACCCCGGTCGACAAGATCGAGGATACGTTGCGCAAGCTCGGCTTCACGCCCGCTCTGCTGCCGCAGGAAAAGACCGCGCGAGACAAGGCGCCGGGTCAAAAGCACGAAGACGATCATGATCACGCGACATGCGGTGGCCATCACGATCATGATCATTCCGGGCATGATCATTCGGGCGACGAGCACCATTCCTGCAACGGGCATGACCACGATCACTCCGGCCATGATCATTCAGGTCACGATCACGGACACGATCATGCGCGCCATTCCCACGCTGCCGCACCTGCCGCCGCAAGCCAGAGCGCCGAGATGGGGCATGCCCATGGCGCGGATGAAAAAGGCGCATGGTGGCGCGGCGCGAAGGCGCGCAACACCTTCACCGGCACCATTCTGGTCGCGATTGCCTATGCCGCTGAGCTGACCTTCCCGGCCTGGGGCAGTTACGCCTTCATCGTCGCGACGCTTGCCACGCTCTTCCCGATCGCGAGAAATGCCTTCAATGCCGCCCGTTTCGGCGCGGTCTTCACCATCGAAATGCTGATGACGATTGCCGCCATCGGCGCGATCATCATCGGCGAGGCGGAAGAGGCGGCCATCGTCGTGCTGCTGTTCTCCGTCGGCGAGTTGCTGGAAGGTTTTGCCGCCGCCCGCGCCCGCTCCGGCATCAAGGCGCTCGGTTCGCTCTTGCCGAAAACGGCGATGGTGGAGGAAAACGGCTCGCTTCGGCAGGTTTCCGCCGATCAGGTGCGCATCGGCCAGGTGGTCGTGGCGCGCCCCGGCGACCGTATCGCCGCCGATGGCGTTGTCATGGATGGCCAGTCCAGCGTCGACGAATCGCCGATGACCGGGGAAAGCATTCCCGTCGCCAAGGAAAAGGGTGCCCGCGTCTTTGCCGGCTCGATCAACCATGACGGCTCGCTGCGCATCCGTGTCGACCGCGCGCCGGAAGACAACACCATTGCCCGCATCATCACGCTTGTCGAGGAAGCACAGGATGCGCGGGCTCCGACCGAACGCTTCATCCAGAGCTTCTCGCGATATTACATGCCGCTGATCGTGGCGATCTCGGTGCTGACCATCATCGTGCCGCCGCTTGTCGGCCTCGGCGACTGGGACACCTGGATTTATCGCGGTCTCGCGCTCCTCCTCATCGGCTGCCCCTGCGCGCTGGTCATTTCGGTTCCCGCGGCGATCGCCTCCAGCCTTTCGGCTGCGGCACGCCACGGCATGCTGGTGAAGGGTGGCGCGGTCATTGAAATGCTGGCGCGCACCGAAACCGTCGCCTTCGACAAGACCGGAACGCTGACACTTGGCGAACCCGTTGTAACCGACGTGGTGGCGCTTGACGGCAACGAGGCCGAGCTGATTGCGCAGGCCGCGACCATCGAGAACGAGTCGAGCCATCCGCTCGCCCGCGCCATCGTCAACCATGCTGAAAAGGCTGGCGTGAAGCCCCTGCCCGGCTCCAACATCAAGGCGATTTCCGGTCGCGGCATGCAGGGCAATGTCGGGGGGAAGGAGCTGTTCATCGGCGCACCGCGTTTTGCGACGGAGGTCGGCACCCTCTCGAAGGATCTTGCCGACCGTATTTCCGCGCTGGAAAGCGAAGGCAAGACGGTGGCGGTCATGATGACCGGCGGCGCGGCAAGCGGTCTTTTCGCCATGCGCGACGAGCCGCGCAAGGATGCGGCCGAAGGCGTCAAGGCGCTGAAGGATATGGGCATTTCCTCGCTGATGCTGTCGGGTGACAATGCCCGCACCGCGCGTGCCATCGGCAACAAGCTTGGCCTTGAAGCGCGCGGTGAACTTCTTCCGCAGAACAAGGTCGAGGAAATCCGCAAGCTTGCCGAAAAGAAGACTGTTGTCATGGTGGGTGACGGCATCAACGATGCGCCGGCCCTTGCGGCGGCCAGCGTCGGTGTTGCCATCGGCTCGGGCACGGACGTGGCGATGGAAGCGGCGGATGCGGCGCTGATGCGCAACAATGTCGGCGATGCCGCCCGCCTCATCGGCCTGTCGCGCGCCACCATGAGCAATATCCGTCAGAACGTGACGATTGCGCTCGGGCTGAAGGCGGTGTTCCTGGTCACGACCGTCACCGGCCTTTCCGGCCTGTGGCTCGCCGTCTTTGCCGATACGGGCGCCACGGTTCTGGTGACTGCCAACGCGATGCGGCTGCTCGGATATTTTAACCGCAACAAAGCCTGATCGCAGCCCCTCCCAAACCGGCCGAGCCTCGTCAATACGGGGCTCGGCCGGTCTCATTTTCAGCGTATTGACAAACCAATTGTGTGCAATAAAACCCGCCTGCCGCCGCTTCCACGCGCGTGACAATCGATTCCACACGCAGGAGCGCTGGACTTGGCAAAGCATGACTACAACCCCGTTGCGTACCGCGCGATCAAGATCGGCGGCAACATCGTCAAGGTCATCTTTTCCATCGATCTTTTCCTTCGGCCTGGCAGAAGAAAAACGCTTCCCGCGCATCAACCGGCCCGCCGCCATCCGAAATCGGAAAAGGCCATTCCCCGTATCATCTGGCAGACCAACTATTCCAACCGTGTGACAACGCCGATCTATGCGAATTTCCTGTTCAACCGCTGGCTGACGCCGGAATTCGAATATCGCTACCATGATGACGAGGCATGTCAGGCCTACATCGACCGGCATTTTCCCGGCCGTTACGCCGATGCTTTCCGGCGATTGCAGGTGGGCGCGGCAAAAGCGGATTTCTGGCGTATTCTGGTGCTCCTGCAGGAGGGCGGCATCTATCTGGATATCGATTCCAATTTTGCGGCCCGCCCGGAAGATGTGATCGGCACTGACGAAGAAGCCGTTTTCATCGCCATGAAAGATGGCGAAATCACCAACTACTTCATGGCATCCAAACCCGGCCATCCGGCGCTGAAGCTGATAGCCGACCGTATTGCCCAGAATATCGAAGAGGGAACGCTCGTCAGCGTTTATGACATGACGGGCCCGACGGTGGTGCATGCCGTCGTCAAGGAGCTTGGTCTGCCGGTGCGCAATTACCGCGAGATGTGCACCCAGGGGCAATTCACCAACAAACGCGCCCAATATGCCGACAAGAAAGACGGCGCGTGGTGGGCCGAGCAGGCCAAGACGTCCATCATCAAAAACTAGGCATCATCAAAAACTAGGTGTCGTCAAAAACATGGATGCCCTGCGGCGCTCATCGGCCGCGCAATATTGCATGTCAGACGAACGCGTTGAAAAGGCGGATGCTCTCCTCCACCGCATGCGGCACCACGCCATTGTGGCTGCCGGGCAGCAGTTTCTTATCGACCTTGAAGCCGGATGTCAGGGCGCGATCCACGAAAAGCTGGTGGTCGGCATCGAAAGGCCGCTCCTCCGTGCCGCGCAGAAGCAGCGTCGGGCATTTGAGGCTGGGGCCGAAACAGACGGAGGAGCGCATGATGAATTCGCGCTCATCGGTCTCGTCGAAACAGATTTCGTCGCTATATCGGTTGAAGTAACGCCAGGAGTTGACACCGGCGGAGATCGGGGCCGCAGCCCGGAACCTGCGGCTCATGGCGGCCAGAAGCGTCAGCGTTCCGCCGTTGGAATGGCCGGCGATGAAGAAACGATTTCTGTCGATGCCGGGGAGATTTTCCAGATAGGTCGCCGCCGCCAGCGCATCCGTCGTTTCGTTATAAAAGCCGGAATAATTGCCGCTCTGGCCATTCTCCCCCCGGAAGGACGGCAAAAGCACGACATAACCCGCCTCCCAATAGGGCTTCATCAGCGCCCAGTGGCCATCACCGGTGGCATTGCCGCCATGAAGAAACAGGACAGCGGGTTTCAGCGTTTTTGAGGGCTGGTAATGGGAGAGCCATGCGACAAGCTCGATCGAACCATCCGGCCCGCCGGGATAGGTGATGCGTTCCGCGCCCGGCGGCGTGCCCAGCGCCGAGGATTTTTCCGGGGCGGCCATCTTTCGCAACAGATGGGTGTGAAACCGTTTGCGCGCCTCCGCGTAATCCTGCCGTTCCAGCGGCAAAACCTCGGGGGCAACGATGCCCGCTTTCGCGCGCGGCGGTAAAAATGTAGCCACCGACAGGCCAATGGCACCGGCCAGCAGGCTACGCCGGGTCATGCTCGACATGGGCGTGCTCTCTTCCTGTCCGAAGGCTGAGGAAAGAAAGCGCTTGTCTGCCATATGGTCACCTGAAGAGGATGGTTGTAACAGCAGTTCAGCACTGCGGCGGGGAGCTGTCCAATCACGGATTCGCGAATGACAACAATGTATTCGCAGCCATCATGGCAATTTCTGGACAGATACTCCGTGCTTTCACAGGAATGAGGCAGCTGGCTGCCACGTCCCTACCCTTCCACGCCATCGATCATTGCCACCAGCGTCGAAAGCCGGTCCGCCTCGGCCGGCAGTTTGTCGGCGCGCAACCTTGCAATGCGGGGGAACCGCATCGCGACACCGGATTTGTGGCGGGTGGAGCGGTTGATGCCCTCAAAGGCCACTTCCAGCACGAATCCGAAATCCGGCGTGGCACGCACCGCCCGCACAGGGCCAAAACGCTCGACGGTATTGTCACGCACGAACTTGTCCAGCACCTCCAGCTCAGCGTCGGTGAAGCCGAAATAGGCCTTGCCCACGGGAACAAGCTGTTCGCCATCCTCGCCTTCCGCCCAGACACCGAAGGTGAAATCGGAATAATAGCTCGATCTTTTGCCGTGGCCGCGCTGGGCATACATCATGACGGCGTCGATATTGTAGGGATCGCGTTTCCACTTGAACCAGGGGCCCTTGGCGCGCCCGGCCTGATAGGTGCTGTCGCGGCGCTTGATCATCACCCCCTCGATCACAGGATCGGGCGGCGCGGCGCGTAGCGTATCGAGTTCCTGCCAGCTGGAAAACCCGATCAGCGGCGAGAGGTCGAAGTGATCATGCGGCGCGCGCTCGATGATGTCAGCGAGGCGGCCGCGGCGTTCCATATAGGTTTGTGCGCGAATATCGCTTTCACCGTCAAACAACAGATCGTAAGCTCGGATGAAGGCCGGGTAGTCGTCCATCATTTTTGCCGTGACCGTCTTGCGGTTCAGCCGCTGCTGAAGGTCGGAAAAGGTCCGCGTGAGATTGTTTGAGCGTGCCGTACCCCCGATCAGTAACTCTCCATCCATCACGCCTTCAAAATCGATCGCGTCAAGGACATCGGGAAAAGCGCCGGAAATATCATCGCCGGAGCGAGAGTAGAGTTTGCGCGTTTCGCCAGCGCGGGAGAGCTGTACCCGAATGCCGTCCCATTTCCATTCCGCCGCATAGTCATCGGGGTCAAGCGCATTGAGGTCGCCATCGGCGACCGGGGTTGCGAGCATCACCGAATGGAAGATGGCGGGTGTCGCCAGCACTGGCCGGTCGGACTTGCCCTCAAGCCACGCGAAGAGCGTCGTATAGGGCGGCGCGAGGCCGTGCCAGAGGGTTTCGATTTCGGTGATGTCCTTCCCTGCAAAATCCGCGAGTGCCTGACGCGCCAGTCGCGCAGAGACCCCAATACGCAGGCTGCCGGTAGCGAGTTTGAGGAAAGCAAACCGCGACGACGTATCGAGCCGGTCAAGAAGATCGCGCACCGCACCGCGCACCTCCATGCGGCTGAGCGAATTCATCAACGTCACGACTTCGCCAAGACGCGGGTCCTGCGCCTCGGAATCATCAGCGCCGCCGATATTGCCCCAGACCAGTGAGATGGTTTCGGCCAGATCGCCGACATAATCATAGGAGTAACGGAACAGCACCTCGTCCATGCGCTCCAGCACCAGCTCGCGCAGCATGGCGGGTTTGACACTTTTGAGGTCCAGCGTCCCGGCAATGGCTGCGAGACCATAACCCCGGTCGGGATCGGGCGTATCGCGGAAATAATCGGTGAGCAGCTTCAGCTTGCCATTGCGCGACGGGGTGAGGACCAGGCGGTCAAGAAGAGTGGCGAAGGCTTTCATCTCAATCCCCCTCATCCTCGTAACCAACGAGGTGCAGCGGCTTGGCGGCAATGCCCTGCAATTCGCACCAGCGCACCAGCGCCTCCTCCCGGCCATGGGTGACCCAGACCGCCTGCGGCGAGATTTCCTTGATCGTCTCCAGCAGTTCCGGCCAGTCGCAATGGTCCGATATGACCAGCGGTAGTTCAACTCCGCCCTGCTTTGCCCTCTGCCGCACCATCATCCAGCCGGACGCGAAGGCGATCAGCGGCTCGTTGAAGCGCCGCGCCCAGCGTTCTTGAAACGCCGAGGGCGGGCCGACGACGATCGCGCCCTTGAAGGCAGCGGGGTTGCTTTTCTCCAGTGTCGCGGGCCTGAGATCCCCGAGATCGATGCCCTGCGAAACGTAATAGTCGCAGAGCCGTGCCAGCGCGCCGTGAATATAAATGGGATCGGAATAGCCGTTGTCGCGGAGCAGACGGATGACGCGTTGCGCCTTGCCCAAAGAATAGGCGCCGACAAGGTGCGTCCGCTCGGGAAACTGTTTGATGGAGGTAAGCAGCTTGGCCGTTTCCACGCGCGGCAGCGGATGGTGAAATACCGGCAGGCCGAAGGTGGCTTCGGTGATGAAAACATCGCAGGGCACCGTCTCAAAGGGAGCGCAGGTGGGGTCGATGCCGCGTTTGTAATCGCCGGACGCGACGATGCGCAGGCCGTTCATTTCCACGGAAATCTGCGCTGAGCCGAGGACATGGCCTGCCGGATGGAAACCGACGGTGACGCCGTCTACCTCCACCCTCTCGCCGAATGCGACCGCCTGCTCGCTGCCGCAGAAATCCTCACCATAGCGGATGCGCATGATATCCAGCGTCTGGCGCGTGGCCAGCACCGCGCCGTGGCCGGCGCGGGCATGATCGGAATGACCATGGGTGATGAGCGCCCGCGCCACGGGCCGCACGGGATCGATATAAAAATCACCCGCCGGGCAATAAAGGCCCTTTGGCGTGGAATTCAGGAGCTGTTCCGGCTTCATGTTCATTGAGATAGGGCCGCCCGCGCGAATCTGAAGTGCTGCGAGCATAACGCGGAACGCGCGTTAAATTTCCAGTGGGGGTGTTTTTGTTTTACGGGACCATGGTGGTGAGACACATTGCACGGCCCCCTCCTTTCCCTCATCCCTGTGACAAGCACAGGGATGAGGGTATCGTGAGCAACGTGAACAAGGTGCGCCAATCCCATCGCACCGTCTTAAGTGACAGCTCTTACTCCCCCGACCCTTCGGCCGGCTTTGCCTGCGCCGCCGCCGGCAGTCGCACCGGTTTCAGCATCAGCGCCGCCGCAAGGCCGATGGCGGCGGTTGCGGCTGCGGCGAAGAAGAGCGGCGTAAACGCATCTGAATAGAGCGAGGCGACGGCGGCCTGCGAGGCGGCTGGGAGTTCGGACAGCATTTTCGGCGTCAGTTCCTCGATCTTGCCGACGCCGGGAATGTCGACCGCCACGCCCTTGAGGCTCGATGACACGATGGCGCCATAGACCGAGATGGCAATCGCCGCGCCGCCCATGCGGGTCAGGGTTACCGCGCCGCTCGCCGCGCCAATATCCGCCTTGGGGGCAGAATTCTGCACGCCAATGATCGGCGCCTGCTGGCCGAGGCCGACCGCAAAGCCTTGTGCCAACATGAGGACCGCAATCACCCAAAGCGGCGTGCCAGCATGCATTTGCGTGAACAGCAGCATGGCGATGAGATTGATGGAGAGACCCGCCACCGAGAAGGGCTTGTAGACGCCGGTAATCGAGATTAGCCGTCCGGCCGAAAGTGAGCCCATGACGATGCCGCCGGTGACGGCGATGAAGAACAGGCCGGCATGGGAGGGGGAAAGGCCGGTGGTGGTTTGCAGGAACAGGGCATAATAATTGACCATGCCGATGCCGATGCCGCCGCTGGTCAGCGAAACGATCATCAACAGCGGAAAAGTGCTGTCCTTGAAGAGACGCAGCGGCACGACCGGTTCCGGCGCGCGGCGTTCCACCTGCACCCAGAGGAACGCAGCGATGACAGCAAAAGCGATGATGCCGAGACTTGGGGCTGCGATGAGCGATCCGAACAATTCGCTGCTGTCCGCCCAGAAGACCACGCTGGCAATGGTGGCCGCCAAAAGAACCGCACCGAGATAATCAATCTTCGGCTGGCGCGCCGGGCGGCGGTAAGGCAGCATCAGCGCGAGACCGGCAATAACGATAATGCCAAGCGGCAGGTTGATAAGAAAGATCGATCGCCAACCGAAGAGATCGCTCATCGTGCCGCCGAGGATCGGGCCGACACTGCCTGACGCCATGATGGTGAGGCTGGAATAGCTCTGGTAACGGGCGCGTTCGCGCGGTTCGAACAGATCCGCATTGACGGAGAAGATCGAGACCATGATGCCGCCGCCGCCAAGCCCCTGCAACACGCGGGCGGCAATCAGGCTGTCCATCGACCATGCCAGCCCGCAGGCGAGCGAGCCGAGCGTGAAGATGACGACCGCCGCGATCATCACATATTTCCGGCCGAACAGATCGCCGAGCTTGCCATAGACAGGCATGACGGCGCTGGTCGCCAGCAGATAGGCAGAGCCTATCCATCCGAAGCGCTCAAGCGCGCCGAACTCACCGACGATGGTGGGCAGTGCCGTCGATACGATCTGGTTATCGAGTGTCGCCATGAACATGGCCAGCATCAGAAACAGAAAGACGATGAGCCTGCGGCGATGATCCGACACAAGCGGCGCCACGGGGGCGGTGGACATATCCATGAAAAATCTCGTTGGCTTCAGGCGGATTTACTGTGACAATTTGTGTGCTATCAGCATATATATGTCAATGGCAAGTTTTTGACATCTGTGCTATTGCCGCTAAACGTGATCGGAAAACAGCATCGAAAGGGACGATGAAGCGTGGCGACTGAGGAAAACTGGAACGAGGATCTGCCCGAGGACATCAAGCGGATCGGCAATACGATGACGCGCATGCGCATCATGATTGGCCGCCGCATCATCGGCCGCATGGCGCTTGCCAGGCTCGCTCCGGGTCTCGAACTTTCCCATATCGACGTGCTCGACATTCTGCGCCGGACGGAGGGCGATGTGACGGTGGGTGCAATTGCCGAGGGCATGCGCATCGATCCCTCGCGCGGCAGCCGGGTGGTGGCGGATATGGTGGGGCGCGGCCTGCTGAAACGCGGCGTTTCCCAGGAGGATGGCCGCCGCAGCATCGTCGAGATTACACCGCTCGGCACCAGCCTTTTGCAGGAAATGCGCCGGACCAAGATGAGCGTCATCGAGGACGTGATGGATGGCTGGCCGGCGGAGGATGTGGAGACATTCGCCCGCCTGTTCGAGCGGTTCATCGACCGTTTCGAATGCCGGCTCTCGCCGGATACGGACCTTCTCCCGGATCAGAAAAAATCATAGTTGGCGCTGCAATCCACAGCTTCACTTTAAGAGGGCTAGACCGTAACTTGCCGCCATCTGACAGGTTGAAGGGGTCATTTCGATGTTGACGATTTACGGTGTCTACCGTTCCCGCGCCACACGCACATTATGGCTGGCAGGCGAACTCGGCATAGAATTCAAGCATGTGCCTGTGATACAGGCCCGCCGTCTTGCCGATCCGCTGGCGGCGGATGCGCCGCTCAACACGCTGTCTCCGGACTTCCTTGCCGTCAACCCTATGGGCACCATTCCCTGCATCGAGGATGACGGCATGGTGCTTTACGAATCCATGGCCATCAATCTCTATCTTGCCCGCAAATATGGCGGGCCGCTCGCCCCCATCGACCTAAAGGAAGATGCGGCGATGCTGCAATGGTCCTTCTTTGCCGCGACCGAAATCGAGACCAATTCGCTGAAGATTTCCTCCGCCATCGCCGAAGGCCTGTCGGAAAGCGATAGCGGCAAGGCCGTGATCGATGTCGCCGCACGCCTCCTGAAACGCCCCTTCCGGGTGCTGGAGCAGCATCTTTCCAGCCATGACTATCTGGTGGGCGATCGCTTTACCGTGGCCGATCTCAACGCGGCGGAAATCGTTCGTTACGCGCAGGGCCACAAGCCACTTTTCGATGCCCATCCGGCTCTGAAAGCCTGGCTGGATCGTTGCCAGGCTCGCACGGCGTTCAAGACCATGTGGGAGACACGTGCGGCCGAGGCGGCCTGAGCGGGAGAACATTCCGCGATCCTTCTTTCTCCACCCTCATTCCTGTGCTTGTCACAGGAATCCAGCCGACGCGCGTCCGCGCGGCGGGGAGAGTTCTTTCAGCCCAAGGACTCGGGCTGGCTGGATCCCTGTGACAAGCACAGGGATGAGGAGCAGCACAAAACCGAGTTGGGGCCTTTCAGCCCCTCTCCCCCGCGAGCGCCCGCTGCACCGCCGGGCGGTCGTTCATGCGTCGGAAGTGGTCGTGCACCTTGGGGAAACGGGCAATATCCACGCCGTCGCTTTCCAGCCATCCGGACATGACGAAAAGATAGGGATCGGCCACGGAATAGGCAGTGCCGAGAACCCATGGGCCATGCAGCATACCGTGCTCGATCAGTTCGAAGCACTCGCCCATGGTCTGCGGCACCTTGGCCTTCATATCCTCAAGCGAGCTATCCTTGCTCGCCCAGCGACTGCCGCGACGGCCGTGGGCATGGGCGACATGCACGGTAGAGGAGATGAAGGCGTTGAAGGACTGCATCAACGCGAATTCGAAGGGATCGTCGAGCGGCGCGAGTTTCTTCTCGGGCGCCATCTGGGCGATGAAGGCAAGGATCGCCGGCGTCTCCGTCAGCACGCCGCTTTCCGTCGCCAGCGCCGGCACGCGGCCCTTGGGATTGATCTTTAAAAATGCCTCGGAGCGTTGCTCGCCTTCCGCGAAATTGACGCGGTGGGCCTTGTAAGGCAGGCCGGATTCCTCAAGCACGATATGGCTGGCGCGGGAACAGGAACCGGGGGAGAAAAACAATGTGAACATGGATATGCGACCTCCAAAGCAATGAAGCGTCCGCTTCTTCCTCATGCGGACGCCGCCCCGCGAGGGCCATGGGGTGGCCATCACGCGCAGGGCGCGTCATCATCGTGCCGGCAAACGGCCGCGTCAAAGGTTATTTAGAGACCGACGACCCTGACATCGCCGACATGGATGCCGTTCCAGTTGCGCATCTGCCGGTGCGCCATGCCGCTTAGCGCCTGTTGTTCGGCGCTGCCTTCATCGAAATAGCGGGCGAGCAATGCCGAAACCATGGCTTCCGCCGCGCGCGTCGTGCCGTCTTCGCATTTCACCGCCATGGCGATGCCCTGTTCCGGCAAGGCGGCGACGAAGACGCCCTCCGCACCGGTCTTTGCGAAAATCTTGCCCGGCGCGATCTGCATCAGCTTCGTGCAGGCGCGACCGGTGCCAGCCACGTAAAAAGGTTCTGCCATGCAGGCCTCGATGAGACGGCGCGAGGCGCTCGCCCGGCCGGCTTCCAGTCCCCTGCCCGTCGCCATCTTTGCGAAACCATGCGCCAGGCCTTTGAGCGGCACCGCATAGGTTGGGATGGAGCAGCCGTCTACGCCGCAATTGTCGTGACCCAGCGCGGCACCCGTCAGGCTCTCCATCGTCGCGCGGATTTCCCGCTGCAGCGGGTGGTCATAACCGACATAGCCCTTGGGGTCCGTGCCTGTATGGCAGCAGGCGCAGATGAAGCCTGAATGTTTACCGGAGCAATTATTGTGAAGCGCCGTCGGCTTTTCCAGCGTGCGAGCCTGATGGATGATGGTTTTCTGGTCGGAGGACCAGTGCGCGCCACATTCCAGCGTATCCACATCCCTGCCCGCTTTCGCCAGCATCGAAGCGGCGAGTTCAACATGCGCGTCCTCGCCGGAATGGGAGGAACAGGCAAGCGCCAGTTCGCGGTTGCCGAAGCCATAGGCATCCGCAGCACCACTTTCCACCAGCGGCAGGGCCTGCATGGCCTTGCAAGCCGAACGCGGGAAGATGCCGCGCTCGATATCGCCTGCTGAAAACAGCACCCCGCCATCGCCGTCCACCACCACGGCAAGGCCCTGATGGCGGCTTTCCACGAGATTGCCGCGGGTCACTTCGACGGTAACGGAATTGTTCATTCTCTCAGCCTCAAAAAATTCTGATTTCATGTGGTTGATAGCGCAATTGATTTTTCGATGCACGGGGCTGCCGGTGAAATTTGCAAAACGTCTGCTGCTGGCGATTGCCATTATCTACCTGCTGCCGGCACTGGCATCGGCGGGACTGTGGGCCATGAAGGACCATCCGCGCGGCTGGAATGCCGCCAGATGGTCATCGTCAGGCATGCTGCCGGCGGCTTCGAGCGACGGGCAAGCCGCTGTCTACGTCTTTTCCGCCATGACCGGCGGCTTCAAGGGCTCGGTTGCCAGCCACGCCTGGGTCGTTCTGAAAAAGCCTGACGCCACGACCTATGACCGCTATGACAAGGTGGGCTGGGGCACGCCGATCCGCCACAATGGTTATGCGGCCGACGCCTACTGGTATTCCAACATGCCGCGTCAGGTCGTGGCCATTCACGGTGCAGAGGCGGAAAAGCTGATACCCAAGATCGAAAAGGCGATTGCCGACTATCCCTATGGCAAGCCGGGCGGCTATCGCATCTATCCCGGCCCCAACTCCAACACCTTCGTCGCCCATGTGCTGCGCAGCGTGCCCGAACTCGGCGTCGTGCTGCCGCCGGACGCGGTCGGCCGCGACTATCTGCCGGACGGTGCATTCTACCACATCGCCGATGACTGGAAGGATGCGAGCGTTTCGCTGGGCGGCCTGTTCGGCATTTCGGCGGGCGCGCGCAGCGGTTTCGAGATAAATTTCCTCGGTCTTGTCGCGGGTGTCGATTTTGGCCGTCCCGGGGTAAAGATACCCGGGCTCGGTTATTTCGGGGTGGCGGGCATCCGCGCGTAAGCCGTCACGTTTCGTTAGCCTGAGCGGCGCGTCTGGCGCGGATGCTCTGGGCGATGAAGACCCGTGACAGGCCATGATAAAGCGGCTCGCGAGAGAAAAGCCGCGACGTCAGATATCCGAGCATCGATGCAGCCATGATGGGCATGACGCCTTCATGATTACCGGTCATTTCGAGAATAATGACAAAGGCCGTCATCGGCGCCTGCACGACGCCGGCAAAATAACCCGCCATGCCGACGATGGCGCCAAGGCCGATGCTGGTGCCGAGCACGCTTGCCATGGTGCTGCCGAAACCCGCGCCCACCGACAGCGACGGCGCGAAAATGCCGCCCGGAATGCCCGACATCATGGCGAGGAACGTCGCCGCCAGTTTTTCGATAAAGAAGAAGGACGGCGCGGCTTGGCCCTCTATCGCCGCTCGGGCCTGTTCGTAACCGGTTCCGAACGTCGCGCCGCCTGTTGCGATGCCGAGGACGGCGGAAGCAAGGCCGCAGGCGGCGGCAACCGCCAGCAGTCGCTTCAGGGGCATGGTCTGGGCGAAACGACGGATACGCGCGGAGAGGCGCAACGCCCCAGCGCTGAACAGCGCGCCAAATGCACCACCGCCGACACCGCAGACAAGCACCAGGAGCCAGTCCATGGTCGTTTTCGCCATGACCGAACTGGTGCCGAAATAGGTATAGCTGCCGACCAAAGCCAGCGAGGCAAGGCCCGACAGGATGACGGCGGTGAGCACAAGGCCGTTGGCGCGGGATTCGTAAGTCTTGCTCATCTCCTCGATGGCGAAGACGATGCCCGCAAGCGGCGTGTTGAAGGCTGCGGCAATGCCCGCCGCCGATCCGGCGAGGATGAGACCCTTCGCCTGCGCCATACCGCCCCAGCGGGCGGCCTGCAGCATGATTGAGGCGCCCACCTGAACCGTTGGCCCCTCACGGCCAATCGACGCGCCGGAGAGCAGACCGGCGACCGTGAGCACCACTTTGCCGAAAGCAAGCTTTAGCGACAGAAGCCGTGACCGATCCGCATCGTCCCGCAGGTGCCGGGCGGCGATGGCCTGCGGAATGCCGCTACCGCCGGCATTGGGGAAAACCGTGATCGCGAGCCAGGCGCACAGGGTGAAACCGAGCGGCGTGATAATGAGCGGCAGCAGAAACGCCCATTCGCCGGCAGATGTTGCCGCAAAGAAAAGATGCTGAGCGCGATCCGCTGCCCAGGCAAAACCGACGCTGATAAGGCCGACAGCAATCGCGCCGATCCAGAAAACCGCCCTTGGCTTCCAAATCCGCCATGAACCCCACACAACACGGGAACGGCGGAGCATTTTCAGCTTCTTATAATCGACGGGCATCGGAATCCAGATCAGTGAGTTCGGTAGAGGTAGGCGGAAAGACCTTTTATCTGCCTGCCGACCGAGCTTTGCAAGTTTTGGATTTGACTTTTACCGAGCGTCGCGACATCATCTGCATCGCAAATGCAACGCATGGAGAGACAGGATGAAAACCGCAACTTTGCCTTCGCTGCGTGTGACCGCGGATTTCCGCGAGGCGGCAGAAAGCGTGCTGAAGGACGGCGAAACGCTATCGTCATTTGTCGAGGATTCGGTACGCAGGCAGGTGCAAATTCGCAAATCGCAGGCGGAGTTCATCGCGCGCGGGCTGGCTTCGCTTGAGGAAGCGGAGCGCACTGGCGTCTATTATAGCACCGACGATGTTCTTTCGATGATGCAAAGAAAACTCGATGCTGCGAAAGCCGCTAAACGGAAATGACATATCAGCTTCGTTATACCGAAGAAGCACTGGCGGATTTCGATCGCATCTATGATTTTCTGATCGCATACGACATCAATGTGGCCGAGAAGGCCATTCACGCCATAAGAGCAGGATTAGACATTCTCAGCGATTTTCCCTTCAGTTGCCGTAAGGCGTCTTCTGAAAACGGGCTGATACGTGAACTCCTCGTGCCGTTCGGTTCGTCAGGGTATATCGTGCTGTTCCGCATCGACGGCCCGGAAACAGTAACCATTGCCGCCGTTCGCCACCAGCGCGAGGATGATTACCATTGACCTTTACCGGTCGCTGACAGCCGCGCGCGGGTTTACCCAAGGCTCCTGATTGGAGCGCGGCAACGGGGTTTTGCCCAGAATGTGGTCCGCCGCCTTTTCGCCGGTCATGATCGAGGGGCCGTTCAGGTTGCCGTAGGTCACGTGCGGGAAGATCGAGCTGTCTGCAACGCGCAGCCCCTCCACACCGATCACACGGCATTCGGGATCGACGACCGCCATCGGGTCATTCCTGTCGCCCATGCGGCAGGTGCCACAGGGGTGGTAGGCACTTTCCAGATGCTCGCGCAAAAAGGCGTCAATCTGGTCGTCCGTCTCGATCTTTTCCCCCGGCTGGATTTCCGGCCCGCGAAAATCATCAAAGGCCTTCTGGCCAAAAATTTCGCGCGTGAGGCGCACGCAATGCCGGAATTTTTCCCAATCCTCTGGGTGGCTCATATAGTTGAAGCGAATGACCGGCTCGTCTGAGGGATCGGCGGAGCGCAGGGTGACGTTGCCGCGCGATTTCGACAGGTTGTAGCCGACATGCGCCTGAAAACCATGGCTTTTCGCCGCTGCCTTGCCGTCGTATGAAATGGCGACGGGCAGGAAATGATACTGGATGTCAGGCTGTTTTAGCCCCGGCGCAGAGCGTAGGAAGGCGCAGGCCTCGAACTGATTGGAGGCGCCAAGCCCGCCTTTCGACAGCAGCCATTGCGCACCGGCCACGCCCTGCCAGAACCACGGAAGCCACGAATAAAGCGAGACCGGCTTGATGGACACCTGCTGGAAATAAAACTCCATGTGGTCCTGAAGATTGGCACCAACGCCCGGGCGATCCGCCTTCACCTCAATGCCCATGTCTTTCAGATGGGCGGCGGGACCGATGCCCGAAAGCATCAGCAGTTTCGGCGAATTGAAGGAGGAGGCCGAGACGATGACCTCGCGACCGGCCTTGATGGTCTCCACCGCACCCTTGCGCTCGATTTCGACGCCCACGGCCCGGCCGTTCTCGATGACGATCTTGCGGGCGAAACCATTGACCAGCGTGACATTGCCGCGCTTCAGCGCCGGTTTCAGATAGGCATTCGCGGCGGACCAGCGACGGCCATTGTGGATGGTCTGCTCCATCAGGCCAAAGCCTTCCTGTTTGGAGCCGTTATAGTCATCCGTCAGTTCAAACCCCGCCTGCGCGCCGGCCCGAATGAAAGCGTGAAACAGGGGGTTGTTGACCGGTCCGCGCTGCACATGCAGCGGCCCATCTGTGCCACGCCACCCTTCCTCGCCGCCATGGCTGTGTTCCATGCGCTTGAAATAAGGCAGCGCATCCGCATAGGCCCAGCCCTGCGCCCCAAGCTCTTCCCAACGGTTGAAATCCTCGGCATGGCCGCGCACGTAAACGAGGCCGTTGATGGAGGACGAACCGCCGATGACCTTGCCACGCGGGGCGGTGATGCGGCGATTATTGAGATTGGGTTCGGGCTCGGAGAGATAACCCCAATTGTAGCGCTTCATGCTCATCGGCCAGGCAAGAGCCGCCGGCATCTGGATGAAGGGGCCGAAATCGGAACCGCCGGCCTCTATGACGATGACGGAATAGCGACCATCTTCCGACAGGCGGTAGGCGATGGCGGACCCTGCGGAGCCGGAGCCGACGATGACGTAATCTGCTTGCATTGTTTGCTCCACTTGGGGCTTGGTTCCGATGGCTATTTCCGGGTGGGGCTTACCCCCCTCTGCCCTGCCGGGCATCTCCCCACAAGGAGGGAGATCGGCAAGACGATGGGACATCCCTTCATTTGCGACCTCGAAGTAGGGCGCGACGTGGCCGCAGGTCGATCTCCCCCCTTGTGGGGGAGATGTCCGGCAGACAGAGGGGGGTGAACCCACCCACTGAACCTCAATAAGGCGCGTGCACCTTCCCCGTGCTCACATAAACCGTCTTCAACTCGCTATAATGCTCCAGCGCCGCCGCCGAATTCTCGCGGCCGAAGCCGGATTGTTTCGAGCCGCCGAAGGGAATTTCCACCGGGCAGAGATTATACGTATTGATCCACAGCGTGCCCGCCTCCAGCTGATCCACCACGCGATGGGCGCGGGCGAGATCGGCGGTGAAGACGCCGCCGGCCAGCCCGAATTCGGTGGCGTTGGCGCGGGCGAGAACCTCTTCCTCGTCGTCAAAATCCAGAACGCACATGACGGGGCCGAAGATTTCCTCGCGGGCGATGGTCATCTCGTCGGTCACGTCGGCGAACACGGTTGGCTGCACATAAGCGCCCTCGCCCGCAACATTGTTGGGAATGCCGCCGCCCGTGATAAGCGTCGCGCCTTCCGCCTTGCCCTTTTCGATATAACCGAGAACATTTTCCTGCTGGGCCTTGGAGACCAGCGGGCCGAGATGGGTGGCGTAATCGAGGGGATCGCCGAGGATCATCGCTTCCGTGCGGCTTTTCAGGTTGTCGAGGAAGCGCGCCTTCGCCTTCTTCTGCACGAAAACGCGGGTGCCGTTCGAGCAGACCTGACCGGAGGAATAGAAATTTCCAAGCATGGCGCCGCCGACAGCGCTTTCGATATCGGCGTCGTCGAAGATGATCAGCGGCGACTTGCCGCCGAGTTCCATTGTGACATGCTTCAAATGCCCGGCGGCGGCAGCGGCC
>JAEXMK010000002.1 GCA_023444445.1 Pseudomonadota bacterium
AGAGGAGTCTTTTCAGCCCAAGTCCTTGGGCTGACTAGATTCCTGTGACAAGCACAGGAATGAGGGCGGTTTGATATAAGCGCACGCCCTCCTAAGCGCGCAACCTATTACCGCAGCAAATGACGCCTCACCACATGGTCTTCGCCGCCCGCGCTGCCCATTCCCGGTCATAGGTTTCCTGGTCGAACTCCGCCTTCGCCGCCTTGAGCAGCAGCCCGGGTGTCGGAAGCGATGCCGGGTCGACGAAGTTATGGGGGTTCCACAGTTCCGAGCGCATCAACGCCCGGGCGCACTGGAAATAGACTTCGTCAATCGTCACCACGATAACGGTGCGCGGATGTTTGCCGTCCATCTCGAAGCTTTGCAGCAGATCAGGATCGACGGAAACCACCGCACGGCCATTGATGCGCATGGTCGTATTCGAACCGGGGATCAGGAACATCAGCGCCACGCGCGGATCGCGCACGATGTTCAGAAGCGAATCTACCCGGTTGTTGCCGCGCCAATCCGGCAGAAGCACCGTTCTGTCATCGGCCACCCGCACCACGCCGCCCTTGTCGCCGCGCGGAGAACAGTCCATGCCTTCCGGCCCGACCGTCGCAAGTGCGAGGAACGGCGAAGTCTCGATCATCAACCTGTATTCGGCCGTCAGCGTGGCTGTCACCTTGGCGATCGATGCTTCGCTTGTGCCGTCATAGATGGCCTTTAACTCCTCAACCGTGCGAATAATCGTCATGTCCGTTCCTGTCTCTCGAAATCACCCTGCGCCACCGCCGGGCGCAATCCCTTACTCTTCCGCCGCTTCCGCCTTTTCCCGCTCCGCCCGCTCGCGCGCCGTGCGCGCGGCGACGAGATCGGCCGGCTGAGCATTGCCACGGATCAGCGAACGGCCGGCATAAATGCCGCCGACGACCTCCATCGCGAAACGCTCCTCGTCGCGGTCGCGGAATTCCTCCACTAGACGGGCAGCGTCTTCACGCTCTTCACCCATGGCGCCGAGCACTTCCTCGCTGAAATTCAGCGCCGATTCCAGCGTCTCGCGAATCTGGTAATCCACGCCTGCCTTTAGAAGGTCGATCGCGTGACCGCGGTCATAGGCGCGGGCGAGAACCGGAACCAAGGGAAATTCGTGCTTGACGATCTCCGCGATCCTGACCGCTGCCTCCTTGTCGTCGACACAGATGAGAACAGCGCGCGCCGTGCTGGCACCGGCGGCATGTAGGATTTCCGCCCGCGAGCCATCGCCATAATAGACCTTGAAGCCGAATTCCGCCGCATCGCGCACGAAGTCGGCGTCCTTGTCGATCAGCGACAACGTGTAACCGCGGGCCAGAAGTGGCTGGCTGACGATCTGGCCGAACCGCCCGAAACCGATCAGGAGAATGCTGCCCTCGACGTTTTCAGGCATGTCGAGATCGTCGGTATTGGGCACCGCCGCCGGCACCAGCCGGTCATGCAGGATGACCATCAGCGGCGTCAGCACCATGGAAATGATGATGGTCGCCGTCAGGATGGCGTTGGCCTCGCGGTCGAGAATACCGGCGCTGACAGCGGCAGAATAGAGCACGAAGGCAAATTCGCCGCCCTGGGCCATCAGCACTGCCCGTTCCAGGCTTTCACGCCTGGTGGTGCCGAGCGCCCGCGCCACACCATAGATCAGGAAGGCCTTGAGCAGCATGTAGCCGGCGACGCTGACCACGACGAGCTGCCAGTTGGAGGCGATGACGGCAAGGTCGATCGCCATGCCGACGCCGAGGAAGAACAGACCGAGCAGAATGCCGCGGAACGGCTCGATATCCGCCTCCAGTTGATGGCGGAAGGAGGATTCCGACAGAAGCACACCGGCCAGAAACGCGCCCATGGCCATGGAAAGACCGCTGACCTGCATCAGAAGCGCAGACCCCAGCACCACCAGCAGCGCCGCAGCCGTCATCACTTCGCGCGCACCGGAGGCCGCCAGCAGGCGGAAGAAAGGGTTGAGCAGATAACGCCCGGCGAGGATGAGCGCACCGACGGCGGCAAGCGCGATGCCGATCGAAAGCCAGCGCTCCGAGGCCGTCACATGTTCCCCGCCCGAACCGAGAAAGGCGACAAGGGCCAGCAGCGGCACGATGGCGAGGTCTTCGAACAGCAGGATCGCGATGATGCGCTGCCCTTTCAGGCTCGACATGCTGTTGCGCTCCTGCAGCATCTGCATGACGATCGCCGTCGAGGTCAGTACGAAGCCGGTGCCGGCAACGAAGGACATGATGACAGGGAAGCCGAGACTGACACCCACGAGCGTCAGACCACCCATGCAGACCAGCACCTGCAATGCGCCGAGCCCGAAAATATCCTGCCGCATGGACCATAGCCGTGACGGCTGCATTTCAAGGCCGATGATGAACAGAAACATCACCACGCCCAGTTCGGCAATGTGCAGGATGGCCTGCGAATCGGAGAAGAAACCGAGACCGTAAGGCCCGATCACGAGGCCGGCGGCGAGATAACCCAGCAACGAGCCGAGGCCAATGCGCTTGAAGATCGGCGCGGCCACAACGCCCGCCGCCAAAAGCACGACCACCTGGGCCAGATCATTTCCGTTCGCTTCTACAGCCACACGCCACCCCGCTGAAAATCAATAAGACGAGGGTGTTCCCTCCCTCACTTCCTAGCGCATCGGCGTGAAAAGCGAAAACGATTTTCGTCGGGGACAGAGCGAGGATTCAACGGGTTATTTGCTGCCGGGACACCGTGTTTCAGATGCCGCCGTCCTCCTCCCCCTTGTTTTTGTGCTTGTCACAGAAATAAGGGAGGTCAGCGCCTAGCGGAATCGCGGTTCCCTGCTCAAGCCCTTTTCGGTAAGCTCCCGCTGATAATCCGCAAACAGCGTATCCCCGGTCTCGCCCAGCTCCTTGAGATATTTCCAGGTGTAGATTCCGCTGTCATGGCCATCGTCAAAAACGATGCGCACCGCGTAATTGCCGGTCGCGACCATGGAGCGGATGGCGACATCGCGTTTCCCGGGCACGGTCACCTTTTGGCCTGGCCCGTGACCCTGCACCTCGGCCGATGGCGAAAGCACGCGCAACATCTCGGCCGCCAGCCGGTAAACGCTTCCGTCGTCGAAGGAAACCGCCAATTCGCGCCGATCCTTCGACACAAGCAACTCGGTCGGCCAGGCATCACTCATATTTCACTTCCGCAAGTTCACCACATACGCCAGAATTACGGACTTGCCTCACGATAGGCAAGCCACTACATCATGGGAAAGGCGCAACGGCGCGGTAAGGATGGAGACGTGAACAGTTTCCCCGGTTCGCTTGGAAAAGCGGAAACATTGACTGACAACAGTACACCGATGGTGGACCCGTTCGGCCGCGCCATCACCTATCTGCGCGTATCCGTCACCGACCGCTGTGATTTTCGCTGCACCTACTGCATGTCCGAGCACATGACCTTCCTGCCGAAGAAGGATCTCCTGACGCTCGAAGAACTCGACCGTCTCTGTTCCGTCTTCATAACGCGCGGCGTGCGCAAGCTGCGTCTCACCGGTGGCGAGCCGCTGGTGCGCAAGAACATCATGTCGCTGGTGAGGAACCTTGGCCGTCATGTGCAAAGCGGGACGCTCGACGAACTGACGCTGACAACCAATGGCTCGCAGCTTGCGAAATTCGCAGCCGAACTTGCCGATTGTGGCGTGCGCCGCATCAACGTGTCGCTCGATACGCTCGACCGCGATAAATTCCGCCAGATCACCCGCTGGGGCGATATCGACCGGGTCATGGAAGGGCTCGATGCCGCGCAGGCGGCAGGCATCAAGGTCAAGCTCAATGCCGTGGCGCTCAAGGATTTCAACGACGCCGAAATGCCCGAGCTGATGCGCTTCGCCCATGGTCGCGGCATGGACCTGACGGTCATCGAGACCATGCCGATGGGCGAGATCGAGGAAGACCGCACAGACCGATACCTGCCGCTTTCAAAGCTGCGCGCCGATCTCGAACGGAGCTTCACGCTTATCGACAGCGACTACCAGACCGGCGGCCCCGCCCAGTACGTTACGGTGAAGGAAACCGGCGGCAGGCTCGGCTTCATCACGCCGATGACCCATAATTTCTGCGAAAGCTGCAACCGCGTCCGCCTCACCTGCACCGGCACGCTTTATATGTGTCTGGGCCAGGATGACGCCGCCGATCTACGCACGGCGCTGCGCGCCTCCGACAGCGACGCCTATCTTTCCAGCGCCATCGATGAAGCCCTTCTGCGCAAGCCGAAAGGACACGATTTCATCATCGACCGGACCCACAAGCGCCCCGCCGTCGCGCGCCATATGAGCGTGACCGGCGGCTGAGGCCGGCTGAACGTCTTTCTCGCGCACCCACCGATATAAACGGTTGAATTGCCGGCCCTACCGTGCCACGTCTCTATCTATGGAGGAATGCGTGGTGATGCCTGGGAGGCTGCCCACCTCGCCCGGCAAGGGCGGCGGGATACCGCGCATGGTCTGGGATATTTGGGAATGGCATTGACGGACAATACGCGCGGCGCACTTTTCATGGCGCTCGCAATGGCAAGCTTCACGGCCAACGATGCGCTGACGAAGTCCGTTACCCCCTATATCAACACCGGCCAGATCATGTTCGTGCGCGGTATCATGACCGTGGTGCTGATTTATATTGCCGCCCGCCATTTCGGGGCGCTGCGGCCGTTAAAAACCCTGCTGCGGCCCATCATCATCCTGCGCTGTCTCTGCGAGGTGACAGCTGCCGTTCTTTATCTGACGGCGCTTGGCCTGATCGAATTCTCCAACGCATCGGCCATTCTGCAATCCCTGCCGCTGGTGGTGACGCTGGGTGCCGCGCTTTTCCTGCGCGAGCCGGTGGGCTGGCGGCGTTGGCTGGCCATCATCGTTGGTTTCATCGGCGTGCTCATCATCATCAGGCCCGGCCCGGAAGGTTTCACCCCAGGCGCGCTGCTCGTCGTCGCATCGCTCGCGGTTACTGCCGCGCGTGATCTGCTGACGCGGAAAATGTATGCCGATGTGCCCTCGCTCGCCATCACCGTCATTACCGCCTTCGTCAACATGGCGGTGGGCGGGCTTCTGATCATGCCCTTCGGCGGCTGGCAGCCGATGAATTTCACAATCGTGTCGCATCTCGCCGGTTCGGCCGTTCTGGTGCTGGTCGGTTACCAGGCCATCATCCTGTCGATGCGTACTGGCGAAATCTCCTTCGTCGCACCCTTCCGTTACACCGGCCTGCTCTGGGGCTTCATGATCGGTGTGTTCTTCTTCAACGAAAAGATCGACAGCTACACCATCATCGGCGCCATGATCGTCATCGGTTCGGGCCTTTATACATTCTATCGCGAAAGCCTGCGCAAACGCTCGCAGATGGCCAAGCGCGCGGCCGCGACACCAACCGCCGCAACAACGGTAAGACCGGCTTCCGTAACGAAAGCTACAGTTACGGAAGAGGCCGGAGAATGACATGAAGAACAGCCGTTTCCTCGACCGGACCACCCCGCCTCATATCATCACGCTGGTCGTCATCGCCGGCGTCGCGGCGCTGTGCATGAACCTGTTCCTGCCGTCGCTTTCAGCCATGGCGCTTTATTTCGAGATCGATTACGCCGTGATGCAGTTCGCCGTATCGGGTTATCTCGCCGCCACCGCCCTGCTGCAACTCGTCATCGGCCCGCTTTCCGATCTCTTCGGCCGCCGCCCCGTCATGCTGGCCAGCATTGCCATCATGATCGCCGCCACGCTGGTCTGCATGCTGGCGTCCGACATTACCGTCTTCATGATCGGGCGCGTGGCGCAGGCGGCCGTGGTTTCCGGCTTCGTGCTCGCCCGCGCCATCGTGCGCGACATGGTGCCCATGGAACAGGCGGCCTCGATGATCGGCTATGTCACCATGGGCATGTCCGTGGTGCCGATGGTCGGCCCGACGGTTGGCGGCCTGTTGAATGACTTTTCCGGCTGGCAATCCAGCTTTGCGCTGCTTGCGCTTCTCGGTGCCGGCATTCTGGTGCTCGCCTGGTTCGATCTCGGCGAAACCAACCACAATAAGTCCGCAAGTTTTTCACAGCAATTCCACGCCTGGCCGGAGCTTCTGCGCTCGCCACTATTCTGGGGTTATGCGCTGACCTCGACCTTCTCGTCAGGCATGTTCTTTTCCTTCCTCGGCGGCGCGCCCTTCGTCGGCAGCGTGCTTTACGGGCTGACGCCCGCCATGCTGGGCCTGCAATTTTTCTTCATGGCCAGCGGCTACATGCTCGGCAACTTCGTCTCCGGTCGTTATGCCAGCCAGATCGGCATCAACAGAATGATGCTCTCGGGCAATGTGATCGGAATTGCCGGCATCGTGGCCGCCATCCTGCTGATAACCGGTGGGGCGGAAAGCGCCTATGCGTTTTTCGTGCCGCTTGCCCTGATCGGCGTCGGCAATGGCGTAACGCTTCCAAGCGCCAATGCCGGCATGGTCAGCGTCCAGCCGCATCTGGCAGGCTCCGCCTCCGGCCTCGGCGGCGCGATGACCATCGGCGGCGGCGCGGCTCTTTCCGTGCTCGCCTCCTCGGTCCTGTCCAGAGAGAACGGAACCTGGCCGCTCCTTCTGGTGATGCTGGCGACCGGCCTTGTCGCCCTCCTCACCACCTATGTCGTAAGGCTACAGGAAAAGCGGCAATGAGCGCCCCTTCCCGAACCATACCCGGTCTCGTGCTTGCCGGCGGGCTCTCGCGGCGCATGGGCAGCAACAAGGCGATGGTAACGCTGGGCGATGCGCCGTTGCTTTCCCATGTCATCCGCCGCATCACGCCGCAGGTCTGCGATGTCACCATCAATGCCGCCACGACCGACAAGGGCAGTTGGGCAGAGGGTTTCGGCCTGCCGCTTCTGCCCGATACGCTGAACGGCCATGCCGGGCCGCTCGCGGGCGTTCTCGCCGGTATGCGGCACTACCGCAATCGCGACACCACCGGCAGCCATTTCCTGACGGCGCCCGCCGACAGCCCGTTTTTCCCCGACGATCTGGTGGCGCGGCTTTGCGAGCACCTGTCGGCAGATACGATCGTCATCGCCGCCTCCAGCGGCCAGCTTCACCCCGTCTTCGCGCTGTGGCCGGTGGCGCTCGCCGACGACCTCGAGGACTGGCTGAAGAATGATGCGAACCGCCGCATCCGCGCCTTCCTCGCTCGCCACGTCACCATCGGCGTGGCATTCCCACCGCTGGAAACGGCCAAGGGAAGCCTTGATCCGTTCTTCAACATCAATACGCCGGATGAACTGGCTCTGGCGCACAGCCATCTGGAGAGTATGGAAACATGAGCGAACAGAAGGTCTTCGGCATTGCCGGCTGGAAAAATTCGGGCAAGACCGGCCTTGCGGTGCGCATCGTCACCGAACTGACGGCACGCGGTTACCGCGTCTCCACCATCAAGCACGCCCATCATGATTTCGATATCGACAAGGTCGGCGCCGATAGCTGGCGTCACCGCCAAGCGGGCGCGCACGAGGTCACCATCGTCTCCGGCACCCGTTTCGCCATCATGCACGAGTTGCGCGGCGAACCCGAGCCCTCCTTCGAGGAGATCCTTTCCCGCCTCGCGCCATGCGATCTCGTGTTGATCGAGGGTTATAAATACGAACCCGTGCCGAAGATCGAGGCGCGCCGGCTGGAAGCGGCCAAGACCGAACCGCTCGCGCCGCTCGATCCGCACATCATCGCCATTGCCGCCGATCATGCGGTGACGGACCCGGCCCTTCCCGTCTTCGATCTGGACGATACGGCAGCGATTGCTGATTTCATTGAGGCGACGGTGGGTTTGGTGAGGGCGTAAACAGGCGTCAGAACGGAACAGCGTCGGCGCCCAGGCCGCCTCCCCACTTCCGTCATACCGGCCCTGAGCCGGTATCTAGCCAGCCCAAGTCCTTGGGCTGAAAGGACCATCTCGCCGCGCCGACGCGCGTCGGCTGGATGCCGGATCAGGTCCGGCATGACGGAGGAGATGTGTCATGCAGCAAAAACGCAATGCATTCCACACCCTCACCCCAAAAATGAAAAAGCCGGGCTCATCACCCGGCTTTATCATTCCTTGAGACGCAATACCTATTCAAGGAAACTGGAGGGGTTCACCGGTGTCGCATCCTTACGCACTTCGAAGTGAACCTGTGGACGCTTGGCGCTGCCGGTCATGCCTGAGGTGGCGATGGTCTGGCCGCGCTGAACCTTCTGGCCGCGCTGGACGTCGAGATTGGCGGCGTTGCCGTAAACCGTGACCTTGCCGTCGTCATGACGGACGAGAACCGTGTTGCCGAGCTGCTTCAGGCCGTTGCCGGCATAGATGACCACGCCGTTTTCGGCGGCCTTGATCGGCGTGCCCTCGGGAACCGAGATGTTGATACCGTCATTGCGGCTGCCTTCGACATTGTCACCGAAATTGTTGATGACAGCGCCGCGAACCGGCCAGCGATATTTGCCGATGCCGGTAGATTCCGGCGCGACGGAGGCCATGTCAGCCTTCTTCTCGATATCGCTGACACTTGCGGTCGCCGGTGTGGCGGGCGCGGAGGCAGCGGGAGCCGCAGCCGGGGCCTTATAGGGCTCTGGCTTCACAGATGCGGTTTCGACAGCCTTGACTGCCGCCGCTTCCTTGGCCGGAACGGAGGCCGTCTTGATTGTATCGGTGCCCGCACCCGGCATGTTGAGTGTCTGACCGACGCGGATGCTCTCGTTGGAGATGCCATTGGCGGCCTTGAGCGCTGCAACCGACACGCCGTTTGCCCGGGCGATCTTCGCCAGGCTATCGCCCGGCTGAACCTTGTAACCACCGGTCGGCGGCAGGGGCTTACCGCCCGGAGGCGTCAGCTTGTTGGCTTCCCCGGAAACCTTGTCACGGGCGGCCGCCTGCGACGGCAGCACGGCCACGTTTCCATCAGGGGCACGCAGCGGTGTCGGCTGGTCGCCATTGCGGTTGAGAGCGATATTGCCGGCGGCATCCTTGGCGGCGTTACGGACCTGGCCGAATTTTGGAATGAGGATCGACTGGCCAGCCTGCGCCGAAGACGCGGTTTTCAGGCCATTGACCCGCAGCAGTTCCTTTTCCGGAACGCCGTACCGGTTGGAGAGCGTCGCAATGCTTTCGCCCGGACGTAACGTAACCGAAGACGCACCATCCGTGTGCCAGCCGTTCTTGTCAGAGCGAACCGTTGCGGTGGTCAGGTTATCCGCAGCAGGAGCAGCGGCCTGCTGGGCAGGTGCGGCCAGAGACGGCGCGGCCTGCCGCTGGGCAGATGGGAAAGGCTGGGCCATGGCTTCGTTGCGGGTCGACGGATCGCGGCTTGCCACCGCCGTCGGGGCCGACAGCTCGGAGCGCTGCACCGGCGAAGCCGAAGCGCGGGCCGTGGAAGGCTGAACGCCGCCATAACCACCGGATTGCTGCGGATAGGAATTGCCCGCCATGTTCTGGTTGGCGTATCCGCCCTGCGGTGCGGCAGAGGCGTAACCGCCATTCATGTCGCCCTGCGGAACCGGGGCCTGCGCATAAGCACCGCCGCCCTGACGGGCTGGAATTGACGCCGTTGTCATCCGATCCGGTCCACTGGAAAAGAGGCCGCTGAACCGCGTTGCATCCGAGCTACAGCCCGTTGCGACGCTTGCCAGCAATGCCGCTGCGAACATTTTTGC
>JAEXMK010000085.1 GCA_023444445.1 Pseudomonadota bacterium
CGCTGTCGGGTGTATTTCGGGATCGCGTTGCTCTGGGAGGTGCACGATGAAGAACGAGAGATGGACAGAACCGGTTGAGGTTAATCTTGAGGCGAATGGCAAGAGTGTCGTCGCCGGCCCCTTCGAAGCACTGACATTGCTGACGGAACGCTGGCCCAGGATTCGCGGATTGAGCTTCGTGAAAGCCAGAAGCGCCTGCCGTGCCGCCCTTGACGGACGAAAATCGCCGGAGGAAGCGCGTAAATGCTTCACCGACGCGGTTTCCGAGATGCAGAAAAACCCCCACTGACTGTGCCCAAAAGAAAACGGCTCCCAACAGGGAGCCGTTCTTTTATGGCTGGCGCTTCCGATGACCGGAAGCGCCTTTCGAGACCTTTACATCCAATAGGGCGCAACGCCGTAATAGTCATAGACCTTGCGGTCCTTGGCGTAGAGCAGGTCGTCGTCGTCGAGATTAGTGAAGTGCGGCGCGTTTTCAATCTGCTCCTTGGTCAGATCGATGCGATAGCCGTCGAGCTCCTCATCATAGTGAAGCTTTTCCCAAGGCAGCGGGTAGTAGTCATCACCAATGCCGAGAAATCCGCCGAAGCTCAGCACCGCATAAGCGACACGACCGCCACGCTTTTCGAGAATAATGCGCTGGATCGAACCGATGTGTTTGCCGTCGGCACCATAAACGCGGGTGCCTTCCACCTTGTCGCTGGCGATGAGGCTCGGCGTATCCTTGACATAGGGATCCTGTCCGGCGCGGGGTTCCTGATGCAACATGATAGTTTCCTCCATCAATTTCTTCGTTGGTGTCACAACTGGTAAACCCCAGCACCCGACAAATCGTTCCGAAGGGTTTTCGGCTCTCAGACCGGTTTCTTTTTGAAGGAGGATGGAACAAACGGGCGCCTATTGGCGTATTTTCTGCCAGACGGAAGGGGAGACACCAACCATCTTGCGGAAGACGCGCGAGAAGTGCGCCTGATCCGAGAAACCGGCGGCGATGGCGATATCGGTCAGCGCCATGTCAGTCCTCACCATCAATTCCTTGACGTGATCGATGCGCGCCTGCATCTGCCACTGGTGCGGCGGCACGCCCGTGGAGGCCTTGAAGGCGTGGCTGAAATGGGATTGCGACAGGTTGGTGAGTTCCGCCAGTTCCTCCAACCGGATCGACCGCAGGCAATGTTCACGGATGTAATCGGTCGCCGCCCGCAACTGCCAGGAGGCAAGCTTGCTGCGTTTCCTGACCGGCTCCCGTTTCACCTTGAGGAAATCCGTCAGAAGTGCCAGGACGAGGCTTTCACCGTAGAGATCATGCAAGGGATCGGGATTATCGCATTCGGCGGCGATCAGCCGCGCGAGCGCCAGCAGACGCTCATCCTCAAACATCAGATGCGGATCGAGAAGAGCATGCGGATCGAAACTCTGCACCAGCCGCGCACCCAGCAACCCCGCATCGAAATGCAGATCGAGATGGCGCACGAAGGAGACATTGCTGAGCTCTGCGTGCACATCGAGATCGGCAGGCACGAAGGAAATCCTGTTTGCCTTTGACGAGCCGTAATTGTCGCGGCGATAACGGTTGATCATGAACCGGCCATCGTCGCTCCCGTCCATATCGAGCAGAAAAACGAACCGTGGATCCTTGCCGACATAACGGCCGCCCGCCTTCGGCGCGCAGCGCACGTCCCAGAGATCAGCAACGATGCCGTTCCACACTCTGGAGCGCGGGCCGCCGATCACGGCGAAACCCTCTATCTCATTTTCCATCCGAACACGGAACGCCATGGCCTCTTGATCCCGCGAGGCGCAAAGACGCCACTATAAACATGATAAATCTATTCATGTTTATAGTGGCAAATTATATTGACTGCAACTCTCCGCCTTTGAAGACAGCTTACCACTTCTTGGAAAGCTTGAAGGTGATGGTGCGGCTGTCGCCCCAGCCGCAAACGGAGACACCGGCGCAGCTCTTCACATATTCCTTGTCGAAGACATTCGCGACGTTGACGGATGCGGTCCAGTCGTTCTTCTCGTAACGGATTGCGGCGTCGAAGACGGCGGCATCCGGCACGCGCAGCGTATTTGCCGCATCGGCCCAGGACTTGCCCTGATACCGCACGCCGCCACCAAGGCTGAGCCCATCGAGCGCATCATTCGTGAAGGCGTAGTCCAGCCAAAGCGAGGCGGTGTGGGCCGGCACGATCCATGGCGATTTGCCGATCAGGTTGGGATTGGCATCCTTGGTGATATCGAGATCGGTATAGGAATAGGACGCAATCGCCTTCCAGTTTTCGTCGAGATTGGCCTTGGCCTCCAGCTCGAAGCCGGTGGAATCCACCTGCCCGAACTGGCCGCTCGTGGTCACGCCGCCAGCCGTATAGGACACGATGGCATTGTCCTTGACCAGCTTGAAGACGGAGGCCGTAATGCTGCCGTCGAAGAAGCTTGGCTCGTATTTGATGCCGGCCTCGAACTGATGCCCTTCCTCCGGGGCAGCGGGAGTGCCGTCGGCAAGCGTATCGATCAGCGGATTGAAGAAGGTGGCGGCCGAAACATAGGGGGTCAGGCCATTGTCGAATTCATAGGCCAGACCCGCGCGGCCGCTCAGCGCGTCGTCATTGGAGCGGCGAGAGATGCCCGCCGGCAGCCTGTTGTTCAGCTCGGTATCGACATAGTCATAACGGCCGTTCAGCGTCACCAGCCAGCCATCGCCAAAACGCAGCTGATCCTGGGCATAGATGCCGATCTGCTGCTGGGTAACGATATTGTCGGCATAAACGAAATTCGTTCCTTGCGTCGAGCCGTAGACCGGCTTCAGCGCGCCGATCGCATTCGATCCGCAGCAGGCCTGCACCTGATCCAGCCGGTAATATTTATAGTCAAGGCCGAACAGCAACGAATGGCTGACAGCGCCGGTATCGAACTGACCTTCGATGCGGTTGTCGACGCCGAAGCTGTCGACCTTCGACAGACCGTCATAACCGAAGCGGGTCAGCATATAATCATTGGTGATGGGATCGAGGATCGGCTGACCGTTGGCATCAGCATTGGCCCAACCGCCCGGATAGGGCCCTTTCTCATGCTTGTAGAGATGGCCGTAACGGGCGTTCTGGCTGATTTTCCAGCCATTGTCGAATTCATGGCTGACTTCGTAGCCCACCATCGACTGGTAGACACGGCCATTGTCGATGTCAGGTTCGCCATAAAAGGCCTTGCGGTCAAGCTTGCCAAAGGGTGCGTCGACCACGGTGCCGACATAGGGAAGGAAACCGTTGCCGACATGAACCTGATCGAGTGCCGAGAAATAGCCGTAGAGCGTGGCGCTCGTCTGGGCATCCGGCTCGAAGGTGATCTGCGGCATGATGAAACCGCGCAGATCCTCGGAATAATCGGTGTAATTGTCGCCGCCCGAGACCTTGCCGGTGACCCGGTATTTCCACACGCCCTGCTCATCAACTTTGTCGCCCACATCGAAGCCGAAGAAGGCATTGCCGAAATTATTGATGCCGATTTCCGTTTCGCGAACCGGTGCGTCCTGCGGGCGCTTGCGGACCATCTGCACGATGCCACCGGGATTGGCGCCCCCATAAAGCACCGAGGCGGGGCCTTTGAGAACTTCCACACGCTCCAGACCGTAAGCGTCCATCTGGAAACCACCGAAACCATAGCTGAACAGGTTTAGCCCATCCAGGAACACGCCGGTCTGCGTTGCCTGGAAACCGCGAATGTAAAACCAGTCTGTATCCGGGTCGGCACCGAAGGGCTCCGCCGTCACGCCGGGCGTATAACGCAGCACCTCATCGATTTTGGTCACCGCGCCGCGATCGTTCATTTCCTGGCGGCCGACGACCGATACGGACTGGGGAATATCTTTCGTTTCCGTCTCGGTTTTCGAACCGGTCGCGCTTTTCTTCGCGACATAACCCCGGACCGGTCCCGTCGCGTTTTCGGCGCCCTGTCCTTCAACGGTAATCTGTTTCAGGACGGTCGTTTCCTGCGCGTGGCCCATCACAGGCCACACCAGAACAACCGCAGCCGTTCCCAAAGCCAGACGGCTCAAAAATATCCCATGCAAATTTTTCAAGATATGCCCCGAAACAGATCGCGGCCGATGTCCATATCCGACAGGCCGCAGCGCCTCAATTAAGATGAGTGTTTACATCAGGATTAAGACGGGATGCTTGTCGTTTTCGGGGCGGATTTGAAGCTTATTGGCTTCTCGCACAGTTTCAGACCCGTCATTTGTGAGGATGGACGTGGCTATCAGCCCTTGCGCCGGCCTATCCTCGCCAGCAGCACCACGGGAAGGATACCGATGACGACAATTGCCAGGGCTGCGATCGACGCCTCTTCATAGGTGCCGCGTGCCGCTTCCCCATAAAGATGGGTGGCGAAGGTTTCGAAATTGAGCGGGCGAAGGAGAAGCGTGGCGGGAAGCTCCTTGACGCAATCGACGAAGATCAGCAGCGCCGCCGCCGCCAGCGAAGCCTTGGAAAGCGGCAGATGAATCTGGCGGAAGGTCTGGGTTGCGGATCGCCCAAGCGTGCGCGAGGCATGATCGAAGGATTGCGGGATGCGGCTGAGCCCCGCATCGACACCACCGGCGGCAATGGTGAGGAAACGGGCGGAATAGGCGTAAATAAGGGCCGCGCCACTGCCGATAAAGATAAGGCCGGTGGAAATGCCGAACCAGTCACGCATGGTCTGATCGACAAAACGGTCGAAACTGCCAAGCGCGATCAGCACGCCGATGGCGATAACCGTTCCCGGGGCCGCGTAACCCACCGTCGAGAGGCGGTAGGACCAGAACGACAGGCGCCCTGGAACAAGGCGCATGGCATAAGCGACCGCAAGACCGAGGATCAAGGTGATCAGCGTGGCCAACCCGGCAAAGACGATGGTGTTTGCAGCCTCACCGGCAAAGCGGGCGGAGAGCCCGCTGAAGCGGAACCGCTTCCATGCCTCGATGACGAGATAGCTTGCGGGCGCCACGAAGCCGATCAGGACCGGCAGGCTGCCAAGCATAAAGGCCGCCCAGCCCTTCGGGCCGGTCAACCGCAACGGCTCCAGTTCCCTGCTTTTCTGCGCGGAAACCGCATAACGCTGCTTGCGCCGCGCCCAGCGCTCCAGCGCTACAAGGGCAACGACGATGAACAGCATGGACAGCGCGATCTGCGCCGCACCCGGCAGGTCCGATTTCGTGACCCAGGTGGTGTAGACGGAAACCGTGAGCGTGCGGACGCCGAGGAATTCGGAGGCGCCGATATCGTTCAGCGCCTCCATGAGCGCGAGACTGACGCCAACCGCGATTGCCGGACGCGCCAGTGGCACCGCCACCTTGAAAAAAGCCGCACGTCGGGAAACGCCGAGCGTACGGGCCGCTTCCAACAGGTTACCCGCCTGCGTCAGGAACATGGCGCGCACGGGAATATAAACATAGGGAAACAGCACGAAGCCGAGAAGGACAATGCAGCCCACCATCGACCTTATGTCCGGCAGTCGGAATTCACGCGGACTGGAATAACCCAGCAGCCAGCGGATCGTCCCCTGTACCGGCCCTATCGGATGCAGAATATCGAGATAGGCGTAAGCAACGATGTAGGTTGGCATGGCCAGCGGCAGCAACAGCGCCCATTCCAGCACTCTGCGTCCGGGAAAATCATAAGCGGTGACCAGCCAGGCGGCGCAGGTTCCTACCACACCCGCCAGCAACCCGACACCGGCAAGAAGGATGGCCGTATCCGGCAGGGCTGTCCCGAGCACGGTTGCGCCAAGATGATCCCACAGGCCTTCCGAACCCTGCACTGCCTGCGAAACCAGCGCCAGGACCGGCACCATGGCACCGCAAACCGCCAGCAAAGAAAGGCCCAGCCACCAGAAGGTGGAGGAAAACCTGGCTCTCGCCCGGGGGATCAATGGCTGGATGGTGTCTGGATTCATGTGCTTCTGGAAAATACGCGGAAAGGCGCCCGCGGGTGCGAACGCCTTCCACCTTGTTAGTTGACTGGCCTTACTTGTCGAAACCGACCTTGTCGACCAGTTCGCTCGCCTGCTTGCGGTGCGAGACGATTTCCGTGAGTGACTTGTTATCGATCTTCAGCGTGCCGAAGGAAGCGATGATCTCGTTGAGAGCCGCGCCCTGCTTGACCGGATATTCGTAGTTGGCTTCGGCATAGATCTTCTGGGCTTCGTCAGAGACGAGATATTCCAGAAGCTTGATGGCCTCCGCCTTGTTCGGAGCGTTCTTGGCCACGGCCGCGCCTGATATGTTGACCTGCGTGCCGCCGTTCTTGAAGGTCGGCAGAACCACCTTGATGGCGTCGCCCCACTTCACCTGCTCCTCGCCGCCCTTGCCCGAGCGCATCAGGCCGACATAATAGGAATTGGCGATGCCGATATCGCAAATACCGCCGAGAATGTCCTTGGCAACGTCACGGTCACCGCCGCCGGCCTTGCGGGCAAGGTTGTCCTTCACGCCTGCGAGCCACTTTTCAGTGTCTTCAGCGCCGTAATGAGCGATGTAATCGGCAAACAGCGCCGTATTATAGGGATGCTGGCCAGCGCGAATGCAGACCTTGCCCTTCCACTTCGCATCCGCCAGGTCTTCATAATTGAAGGAAGCGAGATCGAGGTCCTTCGCCGCATAAAGAACGCGGGCGCGCATGGAGAGCGCGAACCAGTGACCCTTGGCGTCACGAAGCTCGGCGGGAACAGCCTTGTTCAGGGTCTCGGATTCGACCGTCTGGGTGACACCCTTTTCGGCGAGATCAACGAGATTACCAGCATCAACCGTCATCAGGACGTCGGCCGGCGAGCTGGCGCCTTCGCTCAAAACGCGCTCAGCAAGGCCATCCTTCAGGAATACGGTGTTGACCTTGACACCGCTCGATGCCGTGAAGGATTCCAGCAGCGGCTGGATCAGGCCCGGCTCGCGGGTGGTGTAGATGTTAAGCTCAGCGGCATTCACCGTTCCGGCGGCAAAGGCAACCGAGCTGGCAAGCAGGGCAAATCGGGTAAATTTCGTCATGTGATGTCTCCCTCTCCGATAGCGGCAATGGAGGCAGCAAACATCATACATGACGCTACAAATCAAGTTTTATTTCTCAGCTTTTTACATGTCTTTAATCACCAAGAGTTGAAAATAGGGCCGCAATAGAAATGATAATCCGCTAATTCAACCTTAGGTAAATATGAGGACCCCTTTGGGATCGATGCCAAAGCGCACGGACTTGGTCCTCGCGGGCGTGCGCTGCATCGTCCTGACGCGCAGGTCGGAGGGCAGCCCGGGCACGGCGATGCCAAGCTGTTCGATTTCGCCAAGAAAAACACGGCTCGATATTTCACCGGCAATGCCTTGTTTGGCGGCACCATCCTCGATGATCGAAATCGCGTTGGGGCGAACATAGGCGATCGCGGCAAGACCGTCAGGCAGATTGGAGGCATCGCCTAAAAGCCCGAGCGGCGTTTCGACGCGGCCCTGTTTTACCCGACCTTCGATCTTGTTGAAGGCGCAGAAAAAATCGGCGGCGTAGCGGGTTTTAGGATTGTCGTGGATTTCATAACCCGTGCCACTCTGGACGATGCGCCCAAGCTGCATCAGTACCACGCGGTCACCTGCGGAAAGCGCCTCCTCCGGGTCATGGGTGACCATGATCGCGGTGGTGCCCAACTGCCGCAAAAGGCCGAGCGTTTCCTCGCGCACGTTGTCACGCAACCCCCTGTCCAGATTGGAAAAAGGCTCGTCCATCAACAGCAGGCCCGGCCGCGGCGCAAGTGCCCGGGCGAGCGCTACGCGCTGTTGCTCACCACCCGAAAGCGTATGCGGATAACGTTTTGCCAGTTCCTGCAGGTGAACATGTTCTATCATTTCCGTGGCACGACGACGCGCCTCCGCCTTCGGCAGCGACCGGAGGCCGAACATGACATTCTGTTCCACCGTCAGATGCGGGAACAACGCATAGTCCTGAAAGACGAAACCGATATTGCGCTTTTCAGGCTCAACAAACGCAGCAGGCCCGGCAACAACATTGCCATTCAGGAACACGCCACCACGATCCGGCGTTTCTACGCCGGCCACGATGCGCAGCAAAGTCGATTTTCCACAGCCGGAACGTCCCACCAGACAAATAATTTCGCCACTTTCAACGGCGAGATCGATATCGGACAGAACATCCGTATCGCCAAATCTTTTTCCCACCGATTTCAGTTCAAGCGCTGCGCTGCCTGCCATTTCCAATCCTGCCCTGCTTTGAGAATTATGTTGATCGCTCAAATCAGGATTAAAGTCAAAACGCCCCGACATAATAGGGTTCATTCACGAGACCGCGAGATGTGCGGCAGCAATATTGACGTTTACGTTAGAGTTAAATAGGTTTGCCGATGTGATGGACGCCAAGGGATTACGCGTCTATCATTCGTTACCGGGGAGCGAGAGGAGCGGTCGATCCGGTGACGCCACATGAGGTTCTTTCAGCCCGGTCAGATATGCCGGTTGAGGCGGGAGCCTTGTGAATATCAGGCAGCACAAAGCGCCTCTTCGCGTTTCATCGAACGCGCGGCGCGACAAAGACTCTGGGAGGAGAAGCATGAGTGAATTGTCCTTGGGACATCCGGAAAATATCGGTGTTGCCAAACGCTGGCTGGCATCCTATCCGCCGGGCGTGCCTTCAGAGATCCCCACCTCGGCAAACACCTCCCTCGTCGACCTTCTCGAAAAGAGCTGCAAGCAATTTGCCGATCGCAAGGCCTTTTCCAGTATAGGAAAGTCCCTGACCTATCGGGAACTGGACACTGAAACCCGCGCGGTCGCCGCCTGGCTACAATCAAGAGGACTGGAAAAAGGCGACCGGGTTGCGGTGATGATGCCGAACATCCTGCAAAATCCCGTCGCCGTATACGGGATTCTGCGGGCGGGCATGATCGTGGTCAACGTCAACCCTCTCTACACACCGCGCGAACTGGAACATCAGCTCAAGGATTCCGGCGCAAAGGCGATTTTCGTGCTGGAAAACTTTGCCCATGTGGCCCAGCAGGCGGTGCCGAAAACCGCGGTGCGGCACGTTGTCGTTGCGGCGATGGGCGATCTTCTCGGCTTCAAGGGACACATCGTCAATCTGGTGGTTCGCAAGGTCAAGAAACTGGTGCCCGCCTATACCATTCCCGGCTCCATCAGCTTCAAGGCGATGCTGAAGGAAGGTCAGGGATTTTCGCTGAAACCGGTCAGCCTTACGGCGCAGGACATTGCCTTCCTGCAATATACCGGCGGCACGACGGGTGTATCCAAGGGTGCGGTTCTCACCCATGCCAACCTTCTGGCCAACAAGCTTCAGATCAGCCTGTGGCTGGACGCGGCTTTCGACAGCAAAAAAGACCGTCCGGAGGTTCTCAACTTCATCTGCGCGCTGCCGCTCTGCCACATCTTCGCATTGACGGTGAATTCGCTGATGGGCATTGCGCTCGGCGGCCACAATCTGCTGATCGCCAATCCGCGCGATATTCCCGGCTTCGTGAAGGAGCTGACGCATTATCAGCCGCATATTTTCCCCGGCATCAACACGCTTTTTAATGCGCTGATGAACAATGAGGATTTCCGCAAACTCGATCTGTCATCGCTCATTCTGGTTCTCGGCGGCGGCATGGCCGTGCAGAGGCCTGTCGCAGAACGCTGGCTTTCCATCGTCGGCTGCCCGATCGCTGAAGGGTATGGTCTCTCCGAGACATCGCCTGTCGCAACGGTCAACCGTCTCGATTCCAAGGAATTCAGCGGCACCATCGGCCTGCCGATTTCCTCGACGGAAATCGATATTCGCGATGAGGACGGCAACAGCCTACCAACAGGTGAAGTCGGCGAGATCTGCATTCGCGGGCCGCAGGTGATGGCGGGTTATTGGCAGCGGCCGGACGAGACGGCAAAAGCCATGACGCCAGACGGCTTTTTCCGTTCCGGCGACATGGGCTTCATGGACGAGCGCGGTTATACCAAGATCGTCGACCGCAAGAAGGACATGATCCTCGTTTCCGGCTTCAACGTCTATCCGAACGAGGTTGAGGAAGTGGCCGCGAGCCATCCTGGCGTGCTGGAATGCGCAGCAATCGGTGTTCCGGATGAACATTCGGGGGAGACCGTCAAGCTCTTCGTCGTCAAGAAGGACCAGTCACTCACAGAAGCAGAGCTCAAGGCCTTCTGCGCCAAAAACCTGACGAACTACAAGAGGCCGAAGATCATCGAGTTCCGTACCGAACTGCCGAAATCGAATGTCGGCAAGATTTTGCGGCGCGAATTGCGCAATCTGAACTGAACGAACAGAGAGCCGGGCGACCGGCTCTTTTCTTTTATCGAAGTTGCCTTGATTTGGCCGCCGGAAAAAGAATAGTTTCCTCATCCTTCCACGGAAGCCGAGGAGCATATGATGCAGGCCACCATCGAAAAACTGAAAGCAACGGCAAGCAGCACAGCCGCAACCGATCTGCGCGCCGCTTTTGCGGCCGATGACAAGAGATTCAGCCGTTTCAGCGTCAAATTCGATGACCTGCTGATGGACTACTCCAAATGCGCTGTGAACGAGGAGATCGTCACGCTTCTCGAACAGCTTGCGCGCGAGGGCGGTGTCGAGGCCAAACGCGAGGAAATGTTCTCCGGCAAGGCCATCAACTTCACCGAAGACCGCGCCGTGCTGCATACGGCGCTGCGCAACCGTTCCAACACGCCTGTCCTCGTGGATGGCAAGGACGTGATGCCTGACGTGAACGCCGTTCTCACCGCCATGGGTAAGTTTGCCGATGCCATCCGCTCCGGCTCTCTCAAGGGAGCGACCGGCAAGAAGATTACCGATGTCATCAATATCGGCATTGGCGGTTCCGATCTCGGCCCGGTCATGGCGACGCTGGCTCTGGCGCCCTTCCATGACGGCCCGCGCGCGCATTTCGTCTCGAATATCGATGGCGCCCATATTGCCGATACGCTGAAGCTCATCGATCCGGAAACCTCGCTCTTCATCGTCGCATCGAAAACCTTCACCACCATCGAAACGATGACGAATGCCGCCACCGCGCGCCGCTTCATTGCGGAAAAGCTGGGTGAAGAGGCCGTCAAGCATCACTTCGCCGCCGTTTCTACCGCGCTGGAAAAGGTCGCAGCCTTTGGCATCGAAAGCGACCGTATCTTCGGTTTCTGGGACTGGGTAGGTGGCCGCTATTCGATCTGGTCGGCGATCGGCCTGCCGCTGATGATCGCTATCGGGCCTGACAATTTCGGCAAGTTCTTGGATGGCGCGCATGCCATGGATCGCCACTTCCGCGAGGCGCCGATCCGCGAAAACCTGCCGATGCTGCTTGGCCTCATCGGTTTTTATAACCGTAACGTGCTGAACTATCCGACGCGCGCGATCCTGCCCTATGACCAGCGCCTGTCCCGCTTCCCGGCCTATCTCCAGCAGCTCGACATGGAATCGAACGGCAAGGGTGTGACCATCGACGGCACGCCCGTCGAAGGCCAGTCCGGTCCGGTCGTCTGGGGTGAGCCCGGCACCAATGGCCAACATGCGTTCTACCAGCTCATCCATCAGGGCACGAGCGTCATTCCGGCGGAATTCATGATCGCCGCCAATGGTTTTGAGCCGGAACTGCGCCACCAGCATCAGCTTCTTATTGCCAATTGCCTCGCGCAGTCGGAAGCGCTGATGAAGGGCCGCACGCTCGCAGAGGCGAAAGCCCAGCTCACCTCCAAGGGCATGGAAGACAAACTCGCCGATTTCATCGCGCCGCATCGCGTCTTCACCGGCAACCGCCCCTCCATCACCTTCGTTTACGACAAGCTGACGCCATTTGCTCTCGGCCGCCTCATCGCGCTCTATGAACATCGCGTTTTCGTGGAAGGCGTGCTGTTCCGCATCAACTCCTTTGACCAGTGGGGTGTGGAGCTTGGCAAGGAACTGGCCACAGGCCTGCTTCCCGTCGTGGAAGGCAAGGAGAGCGCCGCCGGCCATGACAGCTCTACGCAGGGACTGGTGAAGGCGCTTGCCGGTCTGGCAGGCTGAGTGACGTTACGACCGCAATCTAAAAAGCCGGAGACACCTCCGGCTTTTTTTATTCGGCGGCCTTTAAATATAAAGCGCCGCCATCTTGCGCCACGCGCCCGCCCGGTGGGCGCGGCCATCCCAGACGTGCATCTGGTGCCCCACCTGCTTGTCGGACAGCAGGCGGCTCAGATGATGGTTGTTGTCCAGAAACGGATCGGCATCGCCAATAGTGAAGACCATGTCGATGCGGCGTAGTTGTTCCAGCCGCAAAGGGCAGGCAAGGCCGGGCAGAAAGTGGCTCGGCATGTGGAAGTAGACGTCGTCGTCATAATAACCGTCGAACAGATCGCCGAAGGATTCCACCCTCATCGTCAGATCATAGCGGCCGGAAAAGGCGACGAGCTTGTCGAAGAGATGCGGGTGGCGGAAGACGAGGCTGGCGGCCTGAAAGGCACCGAGGCTGCAACCCTGCACAATGGTGCTGCTGTGAGGGTTTTTCGCTGACATCAGCGGCAGCACTTCGCCCAGAATATAGGCCTCGAGTGCGGCGTGACGTCGGAGACGGTCGGCGGGATGGTTATGGCCCGCGTAGAAACTTTCCCGTGCCAGACCCTCGATACAATAAAGCTGGAGGTGGCCGGCCTCCAGCTTGTCGGAAAGGCTCGCGACGACGCCCAGTTCCTCATATTCGAAGAAGCGTCCGTCGCGTGTCGGGAACATCAGCACCTTCGCGCCGGCATGACCGAATATCAGGAGCTCCATGTCGCGATGGAGCCTGTGACTATACCAGCGGAGATATTCGCGTTTCATGGCACCTTGAAAAACCGTCTGACCTTGTCCTTGTGGACCGCATCTTGCGATGCGCTGTCAGGGTAATCGAAATGCCCGGCGTCGAGGATGAAGATTTCATTAAATTT
>JAEXMK010000094.1 GCA_023444445.1 Pseudomonadota bacterium
GGGTGAAAGGGTGGGGTAAGAGCCCACCGCGCTTCTGGTAACAGCGGCGGCAAGGTAAACCCCACCGGGAGCAAGACCGAATAGGGATGACACGGGGCGGGCGAAAGCCCGTTCACAGCCGGTTTCCGGGCCCGTCATCCGGGTGGGTTGCGCGAGGCGGCATGCAAATGCCGTCCCAGATGAATGGCTGCCACGTTCCGGGTCAAACCGGAGCCATACAGAACCCGGCTTACAGGCCAACTGGCGAATTTCCTCTTCGGCTTCGAGGGTGGAAATTTTGGCGGGATGAAGACATCCTGTTGTTTCATAAAAGAAAATAGATTTTTCCATGATGCATTATTGCGTCGTGGAGGCGGATCGCTGCGCGCAAAGTAAACCATTCGTTAAACTTAACGGCTTATGAATTTCCGATGCGAAGTCGGTATCGTGCCGGCTTCATCCCATTGACGCCCATAGTGTCCCATGATATCCCAAATGCACACCACATTGGGTCGTGTTTTTGACCCGCAATCGCTGAAACGTTTGAGGAGCCTGCAAGGGGCTGCTGCAGGGCATGTCGCCCTGGCGCTTGGCGATGTGTCGTGCGTACCGGTGTCGGCTGCGGAGCGGATGAATCGTTTTGCGGCATGCGGTTTTGGCGAGTTGAGTAATGGACCGCTTTTTATCGAACGTGACGAACAGGATCGACGCCAAGGGGCGCGTTTCGATTCCGTCTCCGTTTCGTTCGGTGCTGGCCAAGCGCGGCATTCAGGAGCTTTATTGTCTCCAGGATTTTGCGTTTCCGGCAATCAGCGTCGGCGGTCCGGATCTGCTGGAGCGCTACGAGCGGCAGATCGCGTCCATGGATGCCTTCTCGCCGCAAGCGAACGCAATGTCGCTGCTGGTTCACGGCGGCGGTGTTTTCATGAAGCTCGACCAGGAAGGTCGATTGATGGTGACGGATTTTGTGCGGGAATTTACCGGCATCTCTACCGAGGTCACCTTCGTCGGACGGGCGGATCATTTTCAGCTTTGGCAACCGGATGCGTTTTTGGCGGCGCAGGCGGAAGCAAGAGCGGGGCGCGGTTTTTCGGCTGCTCGCCCCGCCTAGGACGGGGACAGTCAATGGCGGCGAATTCTGGCGGACGATCTTCTGATGCCGATGGCGGACCTCAGCGCCATATTCCTGTGCTGCTTCGTGAAGTCATCAGCGCGCTTGAACCCGCCCCCGGCAAGGTCATTCTGGATGGCACTTTCGGTGCCGGCGGCTACACCCAGGCCATTCTCGATCACGGCGCAAATGTCATCGCGCTAGACCGCGATCCAACGGCTATCGCCGGCGGTCAGGCGATGGTTGCAGCCAATGGCGGCAGGCTATCGCTCATCCAATCGCAATTTTCCGATCTCGCAAAACATGCGCCCGTGGACGGCCTCGATGGCGTCGTTCTCGATATCGGCGTCTCCTCCATGCAGATCGATGAGGCCGAGCGCGGCTTCTCCTTTCAGAAGAACGGCCCGCTCGACATGCGAATGTCCGCTTCCGGCGTTTCGGCCGCCGATGTCGTCAACCGCGCCAAGGTTGGCGATCTTATCCGCATCTTCGGTTTTCTCGGCGAAGAAAAGCAGCCGGGTCGCATTGCCCGCGCCATCGAGAAGAAGAGGGCGGAAGAGCCTTTCCGCACCACCCGCGATCTGGCGGGCCTGATCGAGATCGTCACGCCACGGAAAGCCAAAGACAAGATTCACCCCGCAACGCGGGTGTTTCAGGCGCTGCGCGTTTTCGTCAATGATGAACTGGGCGAGCTGGCGCAGGCATTGTTTGCCGCCGAGCAGGCTCTGAAGCCCGGCGGCCGGCTGGTCGTTGTCACTTTCCATTCGCTGGAAGACCGCATCGTCAAGAAATTCTTCTCCGACCGTTCGGGCAAGGCCGCCGGTTCCCGGCATTTGCCGATGGTGGAGGACAAGCCCGCCATTTTCGAGAATATCGGCAAGCCGATGATTGCCGCCAGCGACGAGGAGGCGGAGCTTAATCCGCGGGCCCGTTCGGCCAAGCTTCGGGCTGGCCTGCGCACCACGGCACCGGCGCGCGCTGCGGATTTCTCGATTTTCGAGCTTCCAGATCTCGCCAGCCTTGAAAAGATGGGAGGCTGATATGCTGCGCACTTTCGATGTCATCTTGATGGGGGTCATGGTCGCTGCGGCGGTCGTGACCTATTCGATCAAGCACAAGGCGGATCTGAAGCTTGAGGAGGTCCGCAAGCTGGAGGCCGAAATCAAGCTCGAGAAGGATACGATCGATCTCCTGCGGGCCGACTGGGCGCTGCTGACGCAGCCGAACCGTTTGCATCGCTTGGTCAATGCCTATCAGACGGAACTCGGTCTTTCGCCGACGCTGCCGACGCAATTGGCGCAGCCGCGCGAGCTGCCCATGCTCCGCTCGCAACTGCCGCAGCCGCCCGAGCCGGAAGGCATGAGCGTCGAAGACGTTATCGCCGCCGCCGTCCACGGCTCCAAGCCGGGTGCTACGTTGGGTGGCGCTTCCAAACCCAAATCACCGCCGGCGGGTCAGATCGCCGTCAACGGCGTTCCGGTTCCGACGCCGCGCGCCCGCGTTTCCCGCCCGTCAACGGCACCCATGCCGGTTGCTTCTGCCGCTGTTGGTGACGAGACCGACGACATGGACGACACGATAACAGGATCGGTGAACCGCTGATGTCTTTTCTCTCCCGCGCCATGGTTCTGAAGAGCAAGGCTCACTTTTCCGCCAGCACCACCGGTGTCTATACTGATCATGCGGCTTTTGAGGGCGCCCGCAAGAAACGAGCCGCCCAGGCGAAAAGCCGCGTCGGCCTTCTCATTTTCGGTTTCATTGCCTTTTATGGGGTCGTCGGTGGCCGTCTCGTGCAGTATGGCATGGCGGAACAGGAAACGGTGTCGAGCATTGCGCCCGCCGACCGCCTGATGGCGTCGAGACCCGATCTGCTTGACCGCAATGGCGAAGTGCTTGCGACCGATATCCGCACCGTGTCGCTGTTTGCCGAGCCGCATCGTATCGTCGATATCGATGAGGCCATCGAAAAGCTGCGCACCGTCCTTCCGGATCTCGACCAGCGCAGCACCTATCAGAAGCTCACCTCCAATTCGCGCTTCCAATGGCTGCGCCGTCAGCTGACACCGAAGCAGCAGAGTCAGATTCTGGCGCTCGGCATTCCCGGCATCGGCTTTAGACCAGAGAAGCGCCGCTTTTATCCGGGCGGGCCGACCGCAGCGCATGTGGTCGGTCACGTCAATATCGACAACCGCGGCGTTGCCGGCATGGAGCGTTACGTCGACAGCCAGGGTCTTGCCGATCTGACGGCGCTCGGCATGACGAGCGATCAGCCGCTGGAACCTGTAAAGCTTTCCATCGACCTGCGCGTGCAGTCCATCGTGCGTGAAGTCGTGACCTCGGCCATCACCAAGTTCCAGGCGATCGGCGCCGGTGCCGTGGTTCTGGATGTTCATACCGGCGAAGTGCTGGCCATGGCCTCGGTGCCGGATTACGATCCGAACAACCCGGCCGAAGGCGCGAAAGAAGGCTGGCTCAACCGCATGTCGAACGGCACGTTCGAAATGGGCTCCACCTTCAAATCCTTCACCATTGCCATGGGCCTCGATTCAGGCCGCGTGCGTCTCGGCGATATGTTCGACGCGCGTTACCCGATCCGCATTGGCGGCTTCACCATCAAGGACTTCCACGGCAAGGGGCGCATGCTCTCGGTGCCGGAAATCTTCCAGTATTCGTCAAACATCGGTACGGCCAAGATTGCCGACACTGTTGGAACGGAAGGCCACAAGGAATTCCTGACGCGGCTTGGCCTTCTCACCCGCATGCAGACCGAATTGCCTGAAGTGGCGCTGCCGTCGCAGCCGCGCGAGTGGAAGAAGATCAACTCCATTACCATTTCCTTCGGCCACGGCGTTTCCACCACACCGCTGCAGACGGCGGTTGCCGGTGCTGCACTTGTTAATGGCGGCAAACTCATCGAACCGACCTTCCTGCCGCGCACTCGCGAACAGGCGGATCAGGTGGCGAAGCAGGTGCTGAAGCCCGCCGCCAGCAAGGATATGCGCTTCCTCTTTGAGTGGAACGGCGTGAATGGTTCCGGCCGAAATGCGCGCGTCGATGGTTTCAACGTCGGTGGCAAGACCGGCACGGCCGACAAGGTCGTCAATGGCCGCTACGTGCATGACAAGAACTTCAATGCCTTCCTGTCGGCTTTCCCGATGGATGACCCGCAATATGTGGTGCTGTCCTTCATCGACGAACCGAAGACGGACAAGGGCAATGGCGCGGCACTCGCCGGCACGTCTGCGGCGCCGATGGTGCACGACATCATTACCCGCACGGCGGCGGTCTTGGGCGTGAAGCCGAAGTTCGGCAAGGATGGCTCGGCCTTGCTCGTGTCTTATTGATTGTTAGCTTATGATGTTCCGGCGATTCGTGCCGGGGGGACAAGACGGAAACAGTCGATGAATTTGCGAGATATATCCGGAAATGCGTTTCCGGAATTGAAAGAATTGCTCCTGTCTGAGATCGGGGCGATCGAAATCGGGGGGATCACCGCAGACAGCCGCAAGGCTGCGCCGGGTAGCCTGTTCGTTGCGGTTTCTGGCACCAAGGCTGATGGTGCGACCTATGTGAAGGACGCGGTTGCCAAGGGCGCTGTCGCCGTTGTTTCCGGGCACGCGGTGGAAGCCGACGTGCCGGTTCTGATCGTCACCGACCCACGCCTTTATCTCTCCCTTGCTGCTTCCCGCTTTTACGGAAAACAACCGGAAACCATGGTTGCCGTTACCGGTACCGCAGGAAAGACCTCGGTTGCTTCCTTCGTGCGGCAGATCTGGGCTTTCGCCGGCCATGCCGCGGCCCAGGTCGGAACAACCGGCGTCATTGCTCCCGGACGTGAGGATTACGGCGCGCTGACAACGCCCGATCCGGTGACGCTGCATGCGCTGCTGGCGGAGCTTGCCAGCGAAGGCGTCACCCACGCCGCGATGGAAGCTTCCAGCCACGGTCTCGAACAGCGCCGCCTCGATGGCGTGCATCTTTCTGCCGCCGGTTTCACCAATCTTGGCCGCGACCACATGGATTACCATCCAACCGTCGAGGATTACATGGCCGCGAAGATGCGGCTTTTCGATACGCTGATGGAAAAAGGCGCTCCCGCCGTGATCTTCGCCGACGATTCATGGTCGGACAAGGCGATCCGCGCGGCGCGCGAAGCGGGTCTCGATGTCCGCACCGTCGGACGGAATGGGCAATATCTCATTTTGAAGCGCGTCGAGCATTTCCGCCACAAGCAGATGATCGAAGTGCATCATGACGGCGTCATCCACGAAGTCGATATCCCGCTGGCGGGTGATTTCCAGGTGGCCAATGCGCTTGTTGCCGCGGGTCTTGCCATGTCGACGGGTGTTCCCGCCGCAACGGCGCTCAAGGCGCTCGAAAAGCTGGTTGGCGCCGCCGGCCGTCTGGAACTTGTCGGCCAGACAGGGAACGGTGCGCTTGCCTATGTGGATTATGCCCACAAGCCGGATGCGCTCGAAAACGTGCTGACGTCGGTGCGGCCCTTCACCTCCTGCCGCATCATCACCGTTTTCGGCTGCGGCGGCGACCGCGACAAGGGCAAGCGCCCGATCATGGGCGAGGTCGCGACGCGTCTTTCCGATATCGTCATCGTCACAGATGATAATCCGCGATCCGAAGACGCGGCGACAATCCGTTCCGAGGTTATGGCCGCCGCACCTGGCGCTCTGGAAATCGGCGACAGGGCGGAGGCCATTCGCTATGCGGTATCGATGCTCTCGCACGGGGATACGCTGATCGTCGCGGGCAAGGGGCATGAAGAGGGGCAAATCGTCGGTTCGGTCACGCTGCCGTTTTCCGATCATGAACAGGTGCGCGCTGCACTGGCAGGGCTGGAAGGATCGAAGATTTGAGCTGGTTATGGACAGTCGCCGATATGATCGCCATCACCGCAGGACGCCCGGTGGGCAACCTGCCGACAGGAATCACCGGCATTTCCATCGACAGCCGGACGGTCAAGCAAGGCGAGGCCTTTTTCGCGATCAAGGGTGATCGGGTGGACGGCCATGACTATACCAGCTTTGCCGTTGCTAATGGGGCTGGTCTTCTGGTCGTGGCCGAAGCCAAATTGCCCGCGCTCGGCCGTCTGACGGTGCCGATGATCGTGGTGGAAGACGTACTTGCCGCACTCGGCAAGCTCGCCATCGCGGCGCGTGAAAGAACATCGGCGCGCATCATCGCGGTGACGGGCTCGGTCGGCAAAACCACAACCAAGGAAATGCTGCGGCAGGCGCTCGCGCCATCCGGCCGGGTGCATGCGGCAGTGGCGTCCTTCAACAACCATTGGGGCGTGCCACTGACGCTGGCGCGCATGCCTGCGGACACGGAATTCGGCGTGTTCGAAATCGGCATGAACCATTCCGGCGAAATCCGGCCACTGGTGAAGATGGTCCGCCCACATGTGGCAATCATCACGACGATTGCGCCTGCCCATCTCGGCAACTTCAAGAACATCGAAGAGATCGCCGCCGCCAAGGCGGAGATTTTCGAAGGCGTGGAAGAAGGCGGTTCGGTCATCCTCAACCGCGACAACGCCCAGTTCGAGCAGCTTGAAGAGGCGGCGCAGGAGCAGGGTATCGAGCATATCCTCACCTTCGGCCAGCACGCCAAGGCGGATTTCCGCCTGGCCGATTTTGAGAGCACAACGACCGGTTCGACGATCTGGGCGATCCTCAATGGCGAAACCAGCGAACTGCATCTCAATATTCCGGGCCGGCACATTGCCGACAATGCAATGGCGGTGCTTGGCGCTGTGGCGATCACGGGCGCCAATCTCGACCGCGCCTTCGAGGTGCTTGGATCGCTTGAGGCGGTAAAGGGGCGTGGCCAGCGTCACCATCTTCAGATCAACGGTGGCTCCTTCCTGCTGATCGATGAAAGCTACAACGCCAATCCGGCCTCCATGCGGGCCTCGATTGCCGTGCTGGCGGAAACGCCGACCCAGGGGCACGGCCGGCGTGTCGCCGTTCTCGGCGACATGCTGGAGATGGGCGAATTTTCGACACAGTTGCACGAGGAACTGGCTGGACCCTTGCTTGCGGCGGGTATCGAACATGTGTGGCTGGCGGGCGACGCGATGGCGGCGCTGCGTGACGCGCTGCCTGACAGCGTGACGGTCATATGGTTCCCGACGACGGCGGAACTCACCGATTTTGCCCTGCAATGGGTGCAACCGGGAGACGCGCTGATGGTAAAATCGTCACTTGGCCTCGGTTTCGGCAAGATTGTCGCCGCGCTGCTTGACAAGTATCCGGCATTCCCCGAGACGGAACGCCAAGTCTGAAATAGCCTTTTGAAAGGGCAATTATGCTGATCTGGCTCGTCGAACTGTCGGATAAAGTTCAAGTCTTCAACCTCTTCCGGTACATCACCTTCCGGGCAGGTGCTGCGATGTTCACCTCTGCGTTGATCGTCTTCCTGTTCGGACCGGCGATCATCAACTCGCTGCGCGTGCGCCAGGGCAAGGGCCAGCCGATCCGCGCCGATGGGCCGCAGACGCATTTCAAGAAGGCCGGCACGCCGACCATGGGCGGCTTGATGATCCTTGCCGGTATCCTCGGCGGTTCGCTTCTGTGGGGCGACCTGTCGAATGTCTATGTGGTCGCCGTTCTGATGGTGACGCTTGGTTTCGGAGCCATCGGCTTCTACGACGATTATCTCAAGGTCACGAAACAGAGCGACAAGGGCTTTTCCGGCAAGGCACGTCTCGGCATCGAATTCCTGATCGCGGCGATTGCCGTGTTCTTCATGATGAAGATGGCGCTCGCTTCCGCACCGCATGGCGGCACGCTCGGCAGCTCCATCGCCTTTCCTTTCTTCAAGGAATTCGTGATCAATCTCGGTTATTTCTTCGTGCTGTTCGGCGCTTTCGTCATCGTCGGCGCGGGCAATGCGGTGAACCTGACCGATGGTCTCGATGGTCTCGCCATCGTGCCTGTCATGATCGCGGCCGCCACTTTCGGTGTGATCGCCTATCTCGCGGGTAACGCGGTTTTCGCCAATTACCTGCAGATCAATTTCGTGCCCGGCACGGGCGAACTTGCCGTTATCGTTGGCGCGGTCATCGGCGCCGGTCTCGGCTTCCTGTGGTTCAACGCTCCACCCGCCGCCATCTTCATGGGCGATACGGGGTCGCTCGCGCTTGGCGGCTTGATCGGCTCCATCGCAGTCGCCACCAAGCACGAGATCGTCATGGTCATCGTCGGCGGTCTCTTCGTCATGGAAACCCTGTCGGTCATCATCCAGGTCTTCTGGTTCAAGCGCACCGGCAGGCGCGTCTTCCTGATGGCACCGATCCATCACCATTTCGAGAAAAAAGGCTGGACGGAAAGCCAGGTGGTCATCCGTTTCTGGATCATTTCCGTAGGCCTCGCGCTGCTTGGCCTCGCCACCCTGAAGCTGAGGTGAGCGATGATCCCGGTCACGTCGTTTGAAGGTAAGAAAGTCGCGCTTTTCGGGCTTGGCGGTTCGGGTCTCGTCACGGCCCGGGCCCTGGTGGCTGGCGGGGCGGATGTCGTTGCTTTCGACGACAACCCCGACAGTGTCGCGAAGGCTGAGGCCGAGGGCATCAAGACGGCGGACCTTCGAACGATAGACTGGTCGAGTTTCTCCTCCTTCGTGCTGGCACCGGGCGTGCCGCTCACTCATCCGAAGCCACACTGGTCGGTCGATCTGGCGAAAGCCGCCGGCGTTGAAATCATCGGTGATATCGAACTATTCGTCCGTGAGCGTCGCGCCCATGCGCCGGATTGCCCCTTCATCGCGATTACCGGGACCAATGGCAAGTCGACCACCACGGCGCTGATCGCACATATTCTGAAATCGGCCGGTCGCGATACGCAGCTTGGCGGTAATATCGGCACGGCGGTACTGAGCCTCGATCCCCCGAAGGCGCAACGTTTCTACGTTGTCGAGTGCTCATCCTACCAGATTGACCTGGCACCCACGATCAATCCGACTGCCGGCATTCTTCTCAATCTCACTCCCGATCATCTCGACCGGCACGGCACGATGCAGCACTATGCCGACGTCAAGGAACGGCTGGTCGCGGGCAGCGGTACGGCCATCGTCGGTGTCGACGACAGCTATTCGACGCTGATTGCCGACCGTATTGAGCGCGCAGGTGTGAAGGTAGAGCGCATTTCCAAGCGTAATGTCGTTTCCGAAGGTCTTTATGCCGAAGGCAGCCGCATCTTGCGTGCTCATGGTGGCAAGTCCTCGCTGCTGGTCGATCTCGACGGTATCCAGACGCTACGCGGCAGTCACAATGCGCAGAATGCCGCGGCGGCAATTGCGGCCTGCCTTGCAGTCGGGGTTTCCGAAGATGAGGTTCGCGCCGGTCTCAACTCTTTCCCCGGCCTCAAACATCGCATGCAGCCGGTTGGCCGGCGTGGCAACGTGACCTTCGTCAATGACAGCAAGGCCACCAATGCCGATGCGGCGGCGCCTGCACTTTCGAGTTTCGATCGCATCTACTGGATTGCTGGCGGCCTGCCGAAGGCGGGCGGCATCGCCAGCCTTTCGCCGCTCTTCCCGCGCATCGCAAAGGCCTATCTGATCGGCGAGGCGGCGGCGGAATTTGCCGCAACGCTCGGCGAAGCCGTGCCTTACGAAATATCCGGCACGCTTGATAAAGCCGTGCAGCACGCGGCGGCGGATGCGGAAAAAGATGCGACGGCCGGCAATGTCGTGATGTTATCCCCGGCTTGCGCAAGCTTCGATCAATATAAGAACTTTGAAGTCAGAGGTGATTCGTTTGTCGCAGAGGTTGCGGCGCTCGATGGCATGACGATGCTCGTTCACTCTGGAAAAGGGGACTGAAGGCCATGGTAAGCCGAGTTGATCGCGGTCCGGTCGCGGAATGGTTCTGGACCATTGACCGTTTCTTTCTGGCAGCGTTCATCGCGCTGATGGGCATCGGTTTGATGTTGTCCTTCGCGGCGTCACCCGCGGTTGCCGAGCGTATCGGCCTCAACAGCTTCTTTTTCGTCGAGCGTCAGGCGATGTTCATGGTGCCGTCGCTGGCGATCATGGTTGGCCTTTCCTTCCTGTCGCCGCGCCAGGTGCGCCGCGTGGCGGTCATCATGCTGATTGCCTCGCTGCTGATGATGATCTTTGCACTGTTCTTCGGCATTGAGGTCAAGGGAGCGCGGCGCTGGATTTCCATCGGCAGCTTCTCGATCCAGCCATCGGAATTCATGAAGCCGGCTTTCGTCATCGTCTGCGCATGGCTTTTTGCAGAGCGGGCGCGCCATCCCGAGATCCCCGGTAATCTTTTCGCCATTATCACTTTCGGTATCGTCGCCGCACTCTTGATCGCCCAGCCGGACTTCGGCCAGACGATCCTGACTTCAGTGGTCTGGGGCGGCATGTTTTTCATGGCCGGCGTGCCGTGGTTCTGGATCATCATGCTTGGCGGCCTTGGCGTCGGCGGTATTGTGACGGCCTATCTGATGTTGCCGCACGTCGCGGGCCGTATCGACCGTTTCTGGACGGGTGAGGGCGACACGTTCCAGGTTGATACCGCACGCGAGGCGATCATTCGCGGCGACTGGTTCGGTCGCGGGCCGGGCGAAGGTATCGTCAAGCGCATCATTCCCGATAGCCATACCGACTTTATCTTCTCGGTGGCGGCGGAAGAATTCGGCATTGTTTTCTGCATGTTCCTTGTCGCGATCTTCGCCTTCATCGTGCTGCGCGGCCTGTCGCACGCCTTCAAGGAGAAGGACGATTTCTGCCGTTTTGCGGTGGCCGGTCTCGTTCTTCAAATCGGCATGCAGTCGATGATCAATATCGGCGTCAATCTGGAGCTGATGCCCGCCAAGGGCATGACCTTGCCGCTAATTTCCTATGGCGGTTCGTCGATGATGGCGATATGCGTGACCGCCGGTTTCCTTCTGGCGCTGACACGTCACAGACCCGAAAAGCGGGCGCAGGAGCGGAGTTTCTTCCGCGTCGGTTCCGGCGTTCCCGCGGAGTAAACGATCATGAGCAAGGGTATTGTTCTTCTTGCCGCCGGTGGAACCGGCGGCCATGTGTTTCCGGCAGAAGCGCTCGCGCATACGCTGAAGGCACGCGGTTATCAGGTGCATCTCGTCACCGACAGCCGCGCCGAGCGTTATGCGGGCAAGTTCCCGGCGGATGAGATTCATGTTGTGCCGTCTGCGACCATTGGCTCAAAAAATCCGATTTCCGTAGCGCGTTCGCTCTGGAAGCTGTGGGTAGGCCTGCGCGCCGCACGCCGGCTGGTAACGAAATTGAAGCCGGTCGCGGTCGTCGGTTTTGGTGGTTATCCCACCGTGCCGCCGCTTCTGGCTTCGACCGGCCTCGGAGTACCGTCGATCATTCACGAGCAGAATGCGGTGATGGGCCGCGCCAACAAGGCGCTAGCTGCCCGCGTGAAGGCGATTGCAGGCGGTTTCCTGCCGCCCGCCAACGGTCAATATTCAGACAAGACGGTGGCGACCGGTAATCCGGTGCGCCCGGCGGTGCTGGCGGCATCCGAGATTCCCTATACGCCCTCGCAAACGGGCGAGACTTTTCAACTCGTTGTTTTCGGCGGCAGCCAGGGTGCTCAGTTCTTTTCCAGCGCCGTTCCGGCCGCGATTTGCCTGATGAAGGATGAACAGCGCAAGCGTATCGTCGTGACCCAGCAGGCCCGGCCGGAAGATAAGGACAGCGTCATCGCTTCCTACCAGAAGCTTGGTGTGAAGGCTGACGTTTCGCCGTTCTTCGGCGATATGGCCTCGCGCATCGGTGAAGCCGATCTGGTCATCAGCCGTTCCGGCGCTTCGACGGTATCTGAGCTTTCGGTGATCGGCCGTCCGTCCATTCTCGTGCCTTATCCCCATGCGCTCGATCACGATCAGGCGGCCAATGCCGCGGCACTGTCGGCAGCGGGTGGTGCGAGTGTCATCAAGCAGGCGGAACTGTCACCGCAGAAGCTTTCCGGCCTGCTGACGTCGGCGCTCGCGGAGCCGGATCGACTTTCCGCAACCGCGGCGGCGGCCAAGGCGACCGGAAAGCCGCATGCGGCGGATGTGCTGGCCGATCTGGTAGAGGCGATTGCCTCCGGCCAGTCCGTACAGGAATTCAAGAAAAAGAATGAAGGAGTTGGGGCATGAAGATGCCGAAAGCCATAGGCCTTGTGCATTTCATCGGCATAGGCGGGATCGGCATGAGCGGCATTGCCGAAGTGCTTCATAATCTCGGCCACCGTGTGCAGGGGTCCGACCAGGCAGACAGCGCCAATGTACAGCGCCTGCGTGACAAAGGCATCGAGGTTTTTGTGGGCCATACGGCTGACAATATCGGCGATGCCGAAGTCGTGGTCGTTTCCACCGCGATCAAGAAGAACAATCCGGAACTCATCGCTGCGCGGGAAAAGCACCTGCCGATCGTTCGCCGTGCCGAAATGCTAGCCGAACTGATGCGCTTCCGTAACGCCATCGCCATTGGCGGCACGCACGGCAAGACCACGACGACCTCCATGGTCGCGACGCTGCTGGAAGCCGGCAATCTCGACCCGACCGTCATCAACGGCGGCATCATCAATGCGTATGGCACCAATGCCCGCATGGGTGAGGGCGAGTGGATGGTGGTCGAGGCCGACGAATCAGACGGCACCTTCCTGAAGCTGCCAGCCGATGTGGCCGTCATCACCAATATCGATCCAGAGCATCTTGATCACTACGGGAATTTCGATGCCGTGCGCGCCGCATTCCGCCAGTTCGTGGAAAATGTGCCGTTCTATGGCTTTGGCGTCATGTGTCTTGACCATCCTGAGGTGCAGGCATTGGTTGGCCGGATCGAGGACCGCAAGGTCATCACCTACGGTGAAAACCCGCAGGCCGACGTGCGTTTTTCGAATGTGCGTATCGATGGTACGCGGTCGGTCTTCGACGTGGAAATCCGCCGTCGCCGCACTGGCAAGATTTTCTCGTTCAAGGATCTCGTCCTGCCGATGCCCGGCCGCCACAATGTGTCGAACGCGACGGCCGCAATCGCTGTTGCCAATCGTCTCGGCATTTCGGAAGCCGACATCAAGAAGGGCCTTGCCTCCTTCGGCGGCGTCAAGCGGCGCTTCACGCTGACGGGCGAAGCCAATGGCGTGCAGGTCTTCGACGATTACGGCCATCATCCCGTCGAGATCAAGGCCGTGCTGGCGGCTGCGCGCGAGGCCTGCAAGGGCCGCATCATTGCCGTGCATCAGCCGCATCGCTACAGCCGTCTTTCCAGCCTGTTTGACGATTTCGCGCATTGCTTTAACGATGCCGATACGATTCTTCTTGCTCCGGTTTATGCCGCGGGCGAAGATCCGATCGAAGGCGCAAGCTCGGAAGCGCTGGTTTCGGCCATCAAGGCTGCCGGTCACCGCGATGCCCGTTTTCTGGAAAAGCGGGAAGACCTTGCGTCGCAGGTTGCAGCCATTGCGACTCCGGGTGATTTCGTGGTTCTCTTGGGGGCTGGAAATATCACGCAATGGGCAGCGGCGCTGCCTTCGGAATTGAAGAGCATATCAGGAAAGTCTGAATGAGACAGGTCGATGGGGT
>JAEXMK010000100.1 GCA_023444445.1 Pseudomonadota bacterium
GAGCTGTTGCGCAAATCCCTGCTTGCTGCACCTCTTCCAGCCGACGAAAGCGTGTCGGCGGGCCGGAACGGTTTCACCAATTTTCATCAAGGGCCGCGTGTGGGCGGTTGTGTGACGGGAGGCCAAAGATGGCCGCTCTTTTGAATTCGGTACGGGCATTTTTCACACCACAGACATTTCATGTCGATCAGGAAAACCCGGGCGATGTCGTTGCCCGTGAGAACCTGCTGGACCGCGCCATGGGCGCTGGCCGCCGCCGCAAGTCTTCGGAAAAGCTGCGCGCCGGCCGCGTTCCGGCCGAAGGCCTGGCGCTTGTCGCCCGTGACGAAGATGGCCATGTCATTGCTACCGTGCGCCTGTGGAATGTCGAAGCCGGCATTTCGCGTGAGGGTCGTCCCGTCGAGGCGCTGCTGCTTGGCCCGCTGGCCGTCGATGCCGCCCACGAGGGCAAGGGCATCGGCTCTGCGCTGATGCGCGCGGCAGTTGCCGAGGCTACCAGACGCGGCCATGGCGCTATCCTTCTCGTTGGCGACGCGCCCTATTACGAGCGCTTCGGTTTCTTTGCCGACAAGGCGCAGCACCTCATCATGCCCGGCCCGTTCGAGCGCAGCCGTTTCCTGGCGCTGGAGCTGAAATCCGGTTGGCTTGAAGGTGCTGCCGGTCTTCTGGTTGCAAACGGCCGCCGGCTTTCGGCCTGAGGCGAGCTTCGCTGCTGATTATCAAACCCCGGCCCAAAGTCGGGGTTTATTCTTTCGACCATATCATCTGTGCGGACTTCCTTTCCTACTGACATTTTTCCAAACACCCCTTGCCTGCAAGAATTTGCGGGTATATACCCGAGACAAATGCCAAACGATAGCTGCCACTGCATTCTGTTGCGCAAAGCATCCCGCAAGGTCTCGTCCTATTATGACGAGGCGTTGGCACCGCTTGGCGTGAATATCGGCCAGTTCAGCCTGCTGCGGAACATCAATCGCACCGCGCCGGTATCACTCACCGATCTTGCCGCGCGTGTGGAGTTGGATCGCTCCACCGTCGGCCGCAATGCCAGGGTGCTGGCGCGCATGGGGCTGGTGGCAATCGGTCACGGCGAGGATCAGCGGGAGGCAATGCTGACCGTGACGGAGGAAGGGCAGGGCGTCCTGAAGACTGGCGCGCCGCTCTGGGACAGGGTGCAGGACGAGATCGAGGCCCGGCTGGGGCCGGAAAAGACCGCACAATTGCAGGAACTGCTCGCAGCCCTGTAATTTTTTTTGATCATGAAGCGGGTATCTGCCCGCAAAATTGGGCGATACCCGAAATATCCGGCCGCTGGCCACTGGAAAGGGATTTTCAATATGCTCTCCACACGCCTTGCCAGCTGGATGGCCGGCAGAAACCTGCATTACGGCTGGCTCGTTGCCGCCACCACTTTTCTGACCATGCTGGCCACCGCCGGCGCGATGGGGTCTGCAGGGGTCATGATCCAGCCGCTGCATCAGGAGTTCGGCTGGGATATCGCCGATATTTCCTCTGCCATGGCTGTCAGGCTGGTGCTTTTTGGTCTTCTGGGGCCTTTCGCTGCCGCCTTCATGAACCATTTCGGCATCCGGCAGGTGGTATCGACGGCGCTTGCCTTGATCATGGGCGGCATCGTCGCCTCGTTCTTCATGACGGAAGTCTGGCAATTGCTGCTTCTGTGGGGCGTGGTGATCGGCGTCGGCACCGGGATGACCGCACTGGTGCTGGGTGCGACGGTGGCATCGCGATGGTTTTCCAAACGCCGTGGCCTGGTGATCGGCCTGATGACGGCCAGCAACGCCACGGGTCAGCTGGTGTTTCTGCCGCTGCTGGCAGCGCTCACCGAGGCTTATGGCTGGCGGACGGCACTGACGCTCTCCGTCGCGGTGATTGCGACCGCCATGGTCCTCGTCTTGCTTCTGATGCGTGACCATCCTTCCGACGTCGGGTTGCCGGCCTATGGTGAGACGGCGGTGGTAAAACCGCCGAAGCAGGACCACAATCTTCTCGCTACGCTGGTTTCACCGCTGGTGACGCTTAAAAGCGTGTCCGGTAACCCCGTTTTTTGGGTCCTGTTCGGCACATTCTTCGTCTGCGGGCTTTCCACCAATGGTCTGATCCAGACCCACTGGATTTCGATCTGCGGTGATTTCGGCATGGCCGCGGTCACGGCGGCGGGCACGCTGGCAGTAATCGGAATTTTCGACTTCTTCGGCACGATCTTCGCCGGCTGGCTTTCCGACCGTTTCGACAACCGGTTCCTGCTGTTCTGGTTCTACGGTTTGCGCGGACTCTCCCTGCTTTATCTTTCCTTCTCCGGTTTCAGCGTCGTCGAGCTTTCGGTCTTCGCCGTCTTTTACGGACTGGACTGGGTGGCGACCGTGCCGCCGACGGTGAAGCTCGCCGCTGAAAATTTCGGCCGCGAAAAAGCGGGTCTCGTTTTCGGTTGGGTATTTGCAGGTCATCAGCTGGGCGCGGCCACCGCCGCTTTCGGCGCCGGTTTCTTCAAGAGCGATTTCGATACCTATATGCCTGCGTTGCAGATTGCCGGTCTGATGTGTCTTATCGCGGCTGTCTCGGTACTGCTTCTCAGGAAGCCGGGCTCCGCCACCCTGACGCCACAGGCGGCCTGAGGGTGAAAAGAGGACGCCGGATCGGCGTCCTCCGGCTTTTCAGGCTATGGAAGCACACTTCACGGGGTAGCGGCTGTTGCGTAATTGTTACAATGCCGCTTGCTTCTTTGGCCTGAGGAGCGATCGTCGTGCTCATTTGATCCATCTCAATCGGCCCATCCCGTCCATCGCCATAGTGGCTGCGATCCGGCATGGCAGGCGAAGAGTCGCCAGCCCGCCGTCATCAGCCGGTTTCGGGAATTGCCCGGGCGCGCTGCGTTATAGGAGAGATCGAATGACAAAGATGGACAAGAAGACCGCCCTGCTGGCCAGTGTTGCGGCAATGATGATGGCGAACGGCGCACTGGCCGCCGATCTGGCCCCGGCAGCGCCGGCACCCACCGCCGAAGAAGCGATTGCGGCGGCAAGCCCATGGATGCTGCGCGTGCGCGGTCTCGGCGTTATCACCAATGACAGCGGCAGCGTCGACGGTGTGCCGGGGGCGGGCCTGTCCTATTCGGATACGGTGATCCCGGAACTCGACATCACCTATTTCTTCACGCCGAATTTTGCCGCCGAACTCATTCTCGGCACCACCTATGCGAAGATCAATGGCGAGGGCGTGTTGGCCGGCACGCCGGTCGGCAAGACATGGCTGCTGCCGCCGACGCTGACGCTGCAATATCACTTCACCGATTTCGGCGCCTTCAAGCCCTATATCGGTGCAGGCGTGAACTATTCGCTGTTCTACAACCAGTCCGAACAGCCCGGCTTCAGCAATCTTGACGTGAAGAACAAGCTCGGTGCTGCCGTGCAGGTCGGTTTCGACTATATGCTGGACGAGCATTGGGGCGTGAACTTCGACGTGAAGAAGATTTTCCTGAAGACCGACTGGACCGCCGAAC
>JAEXMK010000109.1 GCA_023444445.1 Pseudomonadota bacterium
CGGCCGCCGGGCGCTCCTCACTGGACCCGGCAACCGCGTGTAAGGTCGAGGCTAAGAAGCGAGAGTGCACCGCACGGCGAGGCCTTCGCAGAAATCTGCGCGCTCATGCCGAAAATGGTTGCGATGCGGTTGCTCATGGTGACGTGTATAAACAGCGGCTGGCGGTCTGACAAGTGATGTTGTGCGGCGGGGCCTTATTTTCCGACCCTGCCAGTCTCCAGCCTTTCGGCAATCCATTTAGCCATCAGAGACTGACGTGTCATGCCAAGGCGCGCCGCCTCCGCATCCACTCTGCGCAAAACCTTTTCAGGAAGATCTATATCGACATGCACCATTTCCAATCCGGGGCGGCCAGCCTTGGACCAATCGATATAATCGTCCAAATCTTCGCCATCGTCGAATTTCCTGTCGAAATCTTCAGCGCTGATGGTCTTCATAACGCTGCTTCTCCTTGTCTCTGGAACGCCTGACGGAAATGATTCGCAACCTGCCATTTCCGTAAGTGTAGACCGCACTCCAGCACTTTCCTCGTAATTGCGCGATCATAATATACCGCTCTTCCGATGTGGTTTCGAGAGGAACGACAAGTCTTTTCTCGTCGAGCCAAAGCACCATCGCCTCGGCGAAATCTATTCCATGCTTGTCTTTGTTACTTTCACTCTTGGCGAGATCGAATTCGAAATCCATAAATAATATTTCTTTAAAACAATAAGCATCCTATCTAACCACGCTTCACCACCCGCTGCAACGCCATCATCAACCCGCCGCCGATCAACCCCCAGAAGGCTCCGGAAACACCGCCGAAGGAGAGGCCGGACGCGGTGATGAGAAAGGTGATCGCCGCTGCCTCGCGGGTTTCCGGTTCTTTGAAAGCCGCGACCGCCGAGCCGGAAAAGGCGCCGACCAGCGCCAGTCCCGCCACCGCCTGAATGAGGATGGGCGGCGCGAGCGCCACAAAGGCTGTCACCGCACCGGCCAGCAGACCGAAGATGATATAACCGATACCGGCGATGATGGCCGACCAGTAGCGTCGTTTCGGGTCAGGATGGGCATCCTCGCCCGCGCACATCGCGGCAGTGATTGCCGCAAGATTGACCGCATGGCCGCCGAAGGGCGTTGAGAGCAGCGAGAAGAAACCGCTCGCGGCGAAAAGCGGTCCGGGCTGCGGATCGTAATGATTAACCTTCAGAACCGCGATGCCGGGAATATTCTGCGAGGCCATGGTAACGATAAAGAGCGGCAGCGCGATGGAGACGACGGCGTGCAGGCTGAAGGTGGGCGTCACCCATTCCATGGGCGGCGTCAGCGATTGCGCCACGCTGTCGAGCGCGCCCGCGGGAATATCGACACCGAAGATCATGACAAGCACGAAGGCCGCAAGCGCCGCAGGCACGGCAAAAAGCCGCCGGAAAGCGCCCACCACGATCCAGGCAAGAATAATCGGCAGGCCGAGCGCCGCGTTGAAACCGATTGCCTTGATCGGCGCGTAACACAGGCCGATGATGACCCCGGAAAGCATGGCGTTGGCCAGCGGCGCGGGGATAGAGGCGACCGCCCTTCCGAGCGGCCTGAACAGGCCGGCAATGATGATCAGGATCGCGCAGACGACGAAGCCACCGACGGCAGCCGGAAAACCACCCTCGATCACCCCTGTGGTCGCCAGCAGGGCGCCTCCGGGCGTCGACCAGGCCATGCTGATGGGCATCCGCGTGGCAACGGACAAAATAATCGCACAGAGACCCATGGCCACCGAAAGCGCCATCAGCCCCGATGCCGCCTGGAAATCCGTGGCACCGACAGCCTTAAGGCCCTGCAATATGACGGCGAAGGAGCTGGCGAAGCCGACAAAGGCGGTGAGGCACCCCATGAACAGGCTCTGGAGGGAAAGATCTTTCAGCATGGCGGTTTCCTGATTTTCACCGTCTTGAAGATCAAAAAACCTGACTGATGGCAAGACATACTAGGCGCTAACGGGTACGCCTCACCAACGCAGCAGCCGCGAACCGGTAAAAGCGCCGATCACGCCAGTTATGAGAATGCCGAGGGAGTACCAGATCAGCACGAAAGCCATGCCGTTTTCGGTGCAGAACCAAGAATAGACCCAGGCCCCCGCCGCACCGGCCGCAAGGCCAGCGGCAAAACCCGCAAGCGTGGGATCGGTGGGAGCTGAACGCCTGAGGACCGAGAAATTCGCCAGAAACAGGGGGAGCGCGAATGCAACGATCAGGAACGGGCAATGCAGCGCCGATGATCCGATAATGAGGGTGCGATAGGTGCCCGGTAGAGCAAATCCAAGCTGGACCAGCGCTATCACCGCCATGGAGACAAAGATCACGGCAAGCCAGGCGAACAGGCCGCCTCTGTCGCCGTCCGGCCGCGCAAGACGCATGACGGCAAGAAATGCAGTCAGGGCCAGCAGGGCATTATATGCGGATTTGACCCAGAAACCCGGTTCGGTCATCGCTTCGCTCATATCCCCGCGCAGCCCCAGAATCAGGAACATCATGAGGAGTGAAAAGCCGAGCGCCGGCAAGGCCGCGCGCGCCAGCCTGCGCTCCAGCGCAAATGCGGCCACGGGCTTCAGGTCGCCCGCCAATTTTTCGATGATGTCTTCCGTCTTCCTCATGTGTCCCCCCGCAACTTTGCCGCCAGGACTTTCAGCGTTCTGTGAATGCCGACCCTCGCCGCAAGCTCGGTCTGTCCGGATTTTTCCGCCGCTTCGGCGATCGACTGGCCCTCAAGCTTCACCCTTCGGATGAGGTCGCGCTGCCGCTCGGGCAATTCATCGAGCAGTCGCTCGACGTCCATGCGGGCCATGACCGCATCGACGGAAGGCTCCGCTTCCAGTGTTTCATCGAGTTCAACTTCCGAGAACATGCGCCTGCCCCTGCCGCGATAGTGATCGATGAGCTTGTAGCGCGCTATCGAGAAGAACCATGCCGTAAAAGGTCGCGCACGATCATAGGTCTCCCGCTTGGCATGCAGCGACAACAGGGTTTCCTGCACAAGGTCTTCCATATCGGCGCGCGCGGCATTGGCCATGCGCCGGCCGTAATAGGCGACCAGCAACCGCCTCAAGGCATGGAGCAAATGCCTGTAGGAAGCTTCGTCCCCATCCAGGGAACGCAGCATCAGCATTTTTAATGTTTCTTCCGAAGGGCTGCCAGTCATCTTCACTATCGGGTTATTCGCAATCGGCAGGGTATTGTTACATAGTGGCTCAAAAAAAATCTCGCCCGAAGTTGAAGTCACAAGCGCGTGAAGATGTAACGGTCGGCTGGTCGCACTCGAATGGACAATCGTGAACCCTCGGCACGATGCCGGCGGACACGCAACGACATCCAGAGGAGACCTTCATGACCCGCATCTTCACAGCCATTGCTACCGCCTCCCTCTTTTCCGCTCTGTCCTTTGCAGGCATCGCCCATGCCGACAGCATGAAGACCGATATGATGAAGAAGGATACCATGCATAGCGACACCATGAAGGCAGAGACGATGAAAAAAGGCGGCATGTCCATGACCGGCAAAAAGGACTGCATTCACAAGGCCGGAATGGAGAAGGACAAGATGAAAAAGGCCGACATGATGAAGGCCTGTGACACCATGAAATGACACCAGCCTGAACGGAAAAAGCCCGCGCCAGTTTTGACTGGCACGGGCTTTTTCAATGGAAAGTCAGAAACTCAGAGTTCCGACTGGCTCTCGACGATCTTACCGACGAGGCCGTAGTCTTTCGCATCATCGGCGCTTAGCCAGTAGTCGCGATCGATGTCCTTGGCTATCTTTTCTTCGCTCTGGCCGGTGGCCTTGGAGAAGATCTTGATCAGGCGCTGGTTCATCTTAATGATTTCGCGGGCCTGGATTTCGATGTCGGATGCCATGCCGCGCGTACCGCCGGAGGGTTGATGCAGCAGGAAGCGGGTGTTCGGCAGGCAAAGGCGACGTTCCTTCGGCACCGAAACATAGATTAGCGCGCCGGCGGAGGCGACCCAGCCCGTGCCGATGATGTAAACCTTCGGCTTGATGAACTTGATCATGTCATGAATGGAATCGCCCGATTCGACATGGCCGCCCGGCGAATTGACGTAAACGCGAATGTCGTCGTCGCTGGCGGCGGCAAGGGCCACGAGCTGCGTGCAGACCTTCTGCGCCAGTTCCTGCGTAATGCCACCATAGATGAAGATCGAACGCGACTTGAAAAGATTCGCTTCCGTTTCCTTGCCGATCGGCAGTTCCTTGCTCTTGTCGTCTTCGTCTTCGTTCATCAACGGCTCTCTCCAGCGTAATTCGTGCATGCCCTTCGGACATAGTGCGACTTGTTACGTAAGGCAATGAGCAAAAAAGACAAGGTTCGCGCCCAAACAATAAGCTGAACAATAAACAGCACCCCCGGCAGATGACGCATGGACAGCCCGTTCGTCTTCGCGATATCGTGAGCGTCTCATTGCAGTGCCGCACGCTGCGGGAACCCCAAGACAGCAGGTGGGCGGCGATAATCTTAAGAGGGAACCATGCTGAAAAGAATAAGCCTTGCCGCTGCGGCACTCGGCCTTACCACCCTGCCCGCTTTTGCGCATTTGAACCCGGAAGAACACGGCTCTTTCATGGCCGGTGTATCACACCCCTTCTTCGGTGCGGATCATATTCTGGCGATGGTGGCCGTCGGCATCTGGGCCTCTCAGATTGCTGTCGCGCAAAGTGACCGAAAGGCGCTGTGGATCGTGCCGGCCGCCTTCGTCGGCACGATGGCCATCGGCTTCCTGATGGCGGTTTACGGCATCGACCTGCCCTTCGTCGAACCCGCCATTCTCGCCTCCGTCATTGGCCTTGGGCTGCTGGTCGCGATGGCGGCAAGGCTCCCCACGGCAGCAGCCGCGGGCGTCGTCGGCGCATTCGCGCTTTTCCATGGTCACGCCCATGGCGGTGAACTGGGCAGCGCCGGCGCGCTTCAATTCGGCGTTGGATTCATGATCGCGACAGCCATCCTGCATGCCGCAGGCATCGCGCTTGGTCTCGGCATCGCCCGCTTCGGATCGGTCGCCAGCCGCACCGTCGGTGCCCTCACGGCGATTGCGGGCCTCTCTCTTGCTTTTGGCGGTTGAGCATCATTACCGAAATTTAAAATTCGGACCGCTTTGAAAAGCCAAAATTGTGGCCTACCTCCTTATCGCGGATTTACGCTTCACGGTAAGGAGGCAGCATATGTCACCGGAAGAAAGCCAGCTTCTCAAAGGCCTGTTCGAAAGAACCAAGGCCGCATCCGCCACCCCGCGCGACCGCGAGGCGGAAACTTTGATCGCAGACGCTGTACGCGATCAGCCCGCAGCTCCCTATTATCTCGCTCAGGCGGTGATCGTACAGGAGAAGGGTCTGGAGGCGGCAGCTGCCCATATCAAGCAGCTCGAAGAGCGCATCCACGCATTGGAAAGCGCTAATCCTGCCCCACAAGCCGCAGCGCAGGGTGGCTTTCTCAGTTCCATCTTCGGCACCGGCCAGCCGCAGCCACCAGCCCCGACACCTGCACCCGCTGCTGCTGCGCCAGCCTCGTGGCGCAATGATACCGCTGGCCAGACGGCCGGTCCGTGGGGATCGCAGGCAGCCCAGCAGCAGCCCGGTGGACCATGGGGTCAGCAGCCGGCAGCAGTCGGCCGGTCTGGCGGCGGTTTCCTGCAAGGTGCGCTCGGCACCGCGGCAGGCGTCGCAGGCGGCATGCTGCTGGCGAATTCGCTGAGCGGCATCTTCGGCAGCCACATGTCGTCGCTCGGCCTCGGCTCGCCCTTCGCGGGCAATAGCGGCACCGGCAATGCGCCGGTCGAAGAAACGGTCATCAACAACTATTATGGTGACGGCTCAAACCCGCAGGATAACAATGACGACGATATCCAGCAGGCCGATTACGACGACAGCGCCGATGATGCGGATTTCGATTCAGGCGACGATAGCTCGTTCGCCTGAGCTTTTTATCACCTAAAGAGCCGGATCAGCCGCGGCCGCGATAAGTGGCAACGCCCTGATCCGGCAGCCATACGCCCTCGGGCGCCGGTCCAGTCTGCCAGAAGACGTCGATCGGAATGCCACCGCGCGGATACCAGTAGGCGCCGATACGCAGCCACTTCGGCTGCAGCAATTCCACCAGCCGCTTGGCGATATAGACCGAGCAATCCTCGTGGAATGCGCCATGGTTGCGGAAGGACTGCAGGAACAGCTTTAACGACTTCGATTCCACCAGAAAATCGCCGGGAATATAATCGATGACGATATGGGCGAAATCCGGCTGGCCGGTCATCGGGCAAAGCGAGGTGAACTCGGGCGCTGTAAAGCGTACGACATAATCGGTGCCAGCATTGCCGTTCGGCACTTTTTCAAGAACGGCCTTTTCCGGGCTCTCTGGCGTATCGACCTTCGTGCCCAGCTGCGACAGGCCGGAAACATCCGTCACGGACATGGAAAACTCCTGACTATTTACACAATGACTTTGACGCCATGCGCCTTTTCGCCCTCAGGCTCGACGTGAATGGCAAGGCTGGCGCCCGGTATGACGTCCCTTATGGCATCTTCAAGGCGGTCGCAAATTTCATGCGCTTCGCTTACCGTCTTGATGGCTGTAACGACGACGTGAAAATCGATAAAGGCGGCCGAACCGGCACGGCGAGTCCTGAGATCATGCACGCCGATAATGCCACCGGAATTGGCCGCAATCGCCTTCTTGATCGCCTCGTCCTCTTCGGGTTCC
>JAEXMK010000128.1 GCA_023444445.1 Pseudomonadota bacterium
GGCTGTCGACAGCAGCTTGATCTTGATTGTTGTAGCTTTCGCCATGGTCGTCCTGCCTTTAAACAAAAGAGAAGCCGCAGGCGCTTCTCACCTCGGCTAAATCTGGCGCGAAACTACGTATCGCGCCTGAAAAGTCAAGTCTGTTTTGCCCGGAAAACAAAACGGAACCCATAAAGCACCACGTAAAGCCCGAAAAATACGGCAAGCGCCCAGGCGAAACCATCGGTGCCGGCAACATCCATGGAAATGCCCACGGCCTGCGGTCCCGCAATCGTACCCATCGCGTAACAGAAGATAAAGGCGGCATTGGCGGAGACCAGATCGGCGCCCTTGAGCCGCGAACCGAGATGGGTCAGGCCGACAGTATACATGCCCGACACCAGGCCGCCCCAGAACAGCAGCAGCGCCGCCACCAGGATCCAGCTCTCCACCAGGAAAGGCAGCGCCAGCGTGCCGCAAACGCCCGCAACGGCCATCAGGGCGAGCATGGTGCGCCGATCCTTCAACCGGTCGGACAGAAGGCCGATCGGTATCTGGAAGACCATGTTGCCGATTCCCATGACCGTCAGCAGAAGTGCTGCCTGCGATTCGTTGAAACCCTCACGGGTGGCGTAGATGGGAAAGAGCGACAGACCGCCGGCCTGCACCGAACCGAACACGAAAGCTGCGGCGGATGCCATCGGCACCAGCCAGATGTAGCGGATGAAATGGTGATTGGGCCGCTCGTCCAGTTCCGGGCTTTCGCCGCGCGCCATGAAGATGGGAATGGCGGCAAGAAAGATGATCGCGGCACCGACGAGGAAGGGCAGGATGCCTTCGCTGCCGACCGCTGAAAACAACAGTGGACCCACGGCGAAACCGACAGCAAGCCCGGTGGCGTAGATGCCGAGAACCATGCCGCGTTTTTTCGGCGGCGCCGTCATGTTGATCCAGTATTCGGACAGGATAAACAATGTGGTGGTGGCGCCGTGGAAAATGATTCGCAGCGGAAACCACATCCAGAAGGCATCAGCGAAATAGAAACTGAGTGCGCTCAGCGCCGAAATGACGACAGCCAGCAGCATGGTTCGCGCCACGCCGAAATCATGGGCGATCTTCGTGGTGACCGGAGCCGCCATCATGGCCGCAACGCCGGCCATGGCCGAATTCACCCCGATCATGGTCGAGGAGATGCCGCGTTTCTCAAGAATGATCGACAGGAGCGGCAGCCCAAGGCCGATGGCGACACCAACTGCACTGATTGCGGAAATCGCAGCGATCAATGAGGGCCAGTGGATGGCATCCGCTTCTTCGCATTTCATTTGTGACATGACGGCCTTTATACAAAGTCTCGAATGAACCGGCCGTGGCGCGTGACATAGAGCCGCGCGGGGCTTTCAAAGGGCAATGAGGGATCACCTATCATGAGTTTTGTGACATCTTCGAGAACCGTCCGTGTGATTGTCGGCATGTTCAGACCGGAAAGGTCTGTCATGTCAAGCCATTGAACGTTGCAGAGTTCATCGGAATCACGGGTTAGGCTGACATCGAGCTCCAATTCGTCGGTGTAACAGCAAAAGAATCGCGTGTCGTAGCGCCGTACATTGCCGGGAGGCGTGATCGCGCGGGCAACATATCTGAAACGGGAAAGGTCCGGCCCCTTAGCGCCCAATCCAAGGTCCACGCCGGTCTCCTCGAAAAGCTCGCGCGCGGCCGCAAGCGCCAGAGCCCTTGCCCCGGCAGCACTGAGACGGCGCGCCGCCGAAGCGGTGAGGCTGCGCAGGACCGCGGGATGCAGATCGCTGGAAAAGGGCAGCGCATGGTCGCGCGGATCGCGTTTACCGCCCGGAAATACGTAAGCGCCCGGCATGAAGACGTGGGCGCTGCTGCGTTGCCCCATCAGCACCCTGAGCTGCGGGCCGGAGCGGTCGAACAGGATAAGGGAGGCTGCATCACGTGGCCGCATGGGTGCGCTCACCGTCTCGCCATCCCCGAACCGCTGAAGCTCATGTAAGGCCGCGCCCACGGTCAGTGAGAAGAGCCGTCTATCTGTGCTTTTGGTTGTTTTCGGTCGAAGCCGTGCATCCGCAACGCCCATTGCAGGCCGATCACGCCGCCCTTGATGGGTTGCAGCGTCAAAAGCGCGGCCAGAATGGTAATCGGTACCCAGATGGCAAAATGCGCCCACATGGGAATGTTCAAGACCAGATCGGTCGTCATGAAGCCGCCAACAGCGATATGGCCGATGATGACGATGGAAATATAAGGCGGCAGGTCGTCCGAACGGTGATGATGCATTTCTTCGCCACAGGCCGCGCAGGCATCCACCGGCTTGAGCCAAGCCCGGAACAGGCGACCGCTGCCGCAGGCCGGGCAACGGTTGGCCATGCCGCGCATGATCGAACGGCCAAGCGGCCGTTCCGTGCTGCCGTCTCCGAAGGTGACCGTTTCCGAGCTCTGATGTGCACTCATCCTTAAGTCCTTCTCCCGTTCTTAAACCGCTTGTTGCGGTCTTGTTAGCGTCGTCCTCTCGGCGGCCGCGTTCCAGGCTTCGCGCCGGGACGCGATGTCCGCCGGCCCGCCTTGTGGAACGACCGCGATCCGACTGGCATCTTGCGGCCGGGGCTCAGCATCTCGAACCGCAACGCACCCGCCAGCGGCACTGCTTCCGCAAGCCGTACCTGCACCGTGTCGCCAAGCTGATAACCGAGACCGGTCTTTTCCCCCGTCAGAGCCTGATGCGCTTCGTCGTAGAAGAAATAATCGGTTCCAAGCGTAGATATAGGAACGAAACCATCAGCGCCAAACTGCGGCAGCGCGACAAATAGTCCCGCCTTGGTGACACCGCCGACGCGGCCTTCGAATTCTTCACCCACCCGCTCGGAAAGATGATGCGCGATCAGCCGGTTGACGGTGTCGCGCTCGGCCGCCATGGCGCGCCGCTCGAAGGTCGAGATTTCCGCGGCGATATCGTCCAGCGTCGCCTCTTCCTGTGGCGTGATACCGCCTTCGCCGAACCCCAGCGAGCCCACCAGCGCACGATGCACGATGAGGTCGGCATACCGGCGGATCGGTGAGGTGAAATGAGCGTATTTCATCAGGTTTAGACCGAAATGGCCGATATTCTCCGGGCTATAGATTGCCTGGCTCTGGCTGCGCAGCACCATCTCGTTGACCATGATCTGGTGCGGCGTATCGAGCGCCCGCGCCAGAATGCCGTTGAAGGAATTGGCGCGCATGGCCGCGCCCTTGGCCATGGTAATGCCGATCGTGCCGAGGAATTCGCGCAGCACCTCCTGCTTGGTAAGCGTCGGCGCGTCATGCACGCGGTAGACCAGCGGCTGTTTCTTCTTTTCCAGCGTCTCGGCGGCGGCCACATTCGCCTGGATCATCATTTCTTCGATCAGCTTGTGCGCATCGAGACGTTCGGGAATGACGACCGCGTCGACAGTGCCGTCAGGGCGCAGCTTGATCTTGCGCTCGGGCATGTCGAGTTCCAGCGGCTGGCGCCGGTCACGGCCGCGCTTCATCACCTCATAAGCGTGCCACAGGGGCTTGAGGATCGGCTCCAGCAGCGGTCCGGTCTTATCGTCGGGCTTGCCGTCAATGGCAGCCTGAGCCTGCTGGTAGGAGAGCTTCGCAGCGCTCTTCATCATGATGCGATGGAAGGTATGGCCGGCCTTGCGACCTTCCTTGGAGAAGGTCATCCGCACGGCAAGGGCAGGGCGGTCGACGCCTTCCTTCAGCGAGCAGAGATCATTGGAAATACGCTCCGGCAGCATCGGCACGACGCGATCCGGGAAATAAACGGAGTTGCCGCGCTTCAGCGCCTCGCGGTCCAGCGGCGAACCTGACCGAACATACCAGGAAACGTCAGCAATGGCGACGGTGACGATGACACCATCGGGATTGTCGGGCGAGGTGTCAGGCTCGGCATAGACTGCATCGTCGTGATCCTTGGCATCCGCCGGATCGATGGTGATGAGCGGCAGGTCGCGCCAATCCTCGCGGTGGGACATGGTCGCGGCCTTCGCCGCATCCGCTTCGGCAAGAACATTCTGCGGAAAGATATGCGGAATGCCGTGGGCGTGGATTGCGATCATTGAGATCGCTTTTTCCGAGGCAACCGAGCCGATAACCGACAGGACCTTGGCGCGCGTCAGACCATAACGGCCGCTGTTGCGTGAGGTTTCAACCTCGATCAGATCGCCATCCTTGGCATCGCCGACGCCATCGGGATCGATGACCATTTCCTCGCCGCGGCGATCGATCGGCATCAGCCGTCCGCCGCCACCCGGCGTTTCCTTGAACACGCCGAGCAGGGCATTCTGACGGCGGTCGATCAGCTTGACGACGCGGGCGGTATAGGCGGGGCCGGTGCTTTCCTTCGAGGGGAAGATTTTCGCGAGAATACGGTCGCCGAGCCCGGCGGCTGGCGCTTTCTTGCCACGGTCCTGCGAGGATTGGCGGATCAGCACGGCCGGCGCTGCGCCCAGATCCTCCGGCCATTCCGCCGGGCGGCCGATCAGCTCGCCATCCTTATCGCGGGTCGTGATGTCTAGAACCGTCATGGGCGGCAGGCCACCCGGTCGCGTCAGCGACTTGCGGCTCTTGTGCACCATGCCGTCGACTTCGAGTTCCTTCAGCAGCGCCTTCAGGACAACCCGGTTTTCACCCTTCAGCCCGAAAGCCTTGGCGATTTCGCGCTTGGAAGCCTGCTGCGGATGGTCCGCAATGAATTTCAGCAGCACCTCGCGGGAGGGCACCTCGCCGTGGATGATGCCTTCGCCTTCACTCACCCGCTTGCCGCGCCCGGTGCGTCCGAAACCGTCGCTGGCGGAACCCTGTCTCTGACGCGGCGATTTGCTCACTCTGCTGCCTTCTTGGATTTGGCCGCTGCCTTCGGCTTGGCGGCCGTCTTGCTCTTTGTCGTGGTCTTGCTCTTTGTCGCTGCCTTCGCCTTGGTCGCCTTCGGTTTTGCGGCGGCGTCGCCATCGGCCTTCTTGGCGACGGTTTTTTTGGCCTTGGCGGGCTTGCCGCCGGTGCCGGTCTTGGCAATGCGCTCGGCGATCAACACCAGCGCCTCGTCCAGCGTCACGGTGGCCGGATCCTGCCCCTTGGGAATGGTGGCATTGACCTTGCCCCAGTTCACGTAGGCCCCGTAGCGGCCGTCACGAACGGTGATCGCGCCGCCATCGGGATGGTCGCCCAGTTCCTTGAGAGCAGCCGGCGTGCCGCTGCGGCCGCGTCCCGGTCCCTTGCTCTGCTTTTCAGCTATGACGGTCACGGCGCGGTTGAGGCCGATCGAGAACACGTCTTCGATGCTTTCGAGGTTCGCATAAGAACCATCATGCAGCAGGAAAGGTCCGTAACGGCCGAGCCCAGCGGAGATCATCTTGCCGGTTTCCGGGTGCTTGCCGATATCGCGCGGCAGGTTGATGAGGGCCAGCGCCTTCTCGTGATCGATATCCTCAGGCTTCCAGCCCTTGGGCAGCGACGAGCGCTTGGCTTCTTTGCCTTCGCCGCGCTGGATGTAAGGCCCGAAGCGGCCGGAGCGAAGCGTCAATTCCTCGCCGGTCATGGGATCGGCACCGAGTGCCTTGGGCTCGTTGAGGGCCGCGGCTTCGGCTTCCGCGCCATCGGAGGTCAGCTGACGCGTATAGTTGCACTCAGGATAGTTCGAGCAGCCGACGAACGCACCGTATTTGCCGAGCTTCAGTGACAGATTGCCGGTGCCGCACACCTGACAGATGCGCGGATCGGAACCATCCTCCCGCTTCGGGAACACCAGCGGCGCCAAAACCTCGTTCAGCGCATCCAGCACGTTGGTGACACGCAGTTCCTTGGTATCTTCGATCTGCGCGAAGAAGTCCTTCCAGAAATCGCGCAGAACCTGCTTCCAGTCCAGTTCGCCGGCGGAGATCCGGTCGAGCTTTTCCTCAAGGGCGGCGGTGAAATCGTATTCGACGTATTTGGTGAAGAAGCTTTCGAGGAAAGCCGTCACAAGCCTACCACGGGAATGCGGGATAAGCTTGCGCTTGTCGACGACGATATATTCGCGGTCGCTCAGCGTCTTCAGCGTTGCAGCATAGGTGGAAGGACGGCCGATGCCGAGTTCTTCCATCTTCTTGATCAGCGAAGCTTCCGAATAACGCGGCGGTGGCTCGGTGAAGTGCTGGCTGGCATTGATCTTCTGCTTGGCGAGGTTTTCGCGTTCATTGATCGGCGGCAGACGGCCTTCGTCGTCACCATCGTCGCTCTGCTCACCATCTTCCTTCTGGTCGGTATAGGCGGCAATGAAACCGTCGAAACGGATCACAGAGCCGACAGCGCGCAGGCCAGCCTTCTCGCCGCCGTTGCTGGCAAGAATCTCAACCGTCGTGCGCTCGATTTCGGCTGACGCCATCTGGCTCGCAATACCGCGCTTCCAGATCAGCTCGTAAAGACGCAACTGGTCGGCATCGAGGTAACGCTTCACCTGATCCGGCGTGCGGTTGAAATCGGTCGGGCGGATGGCCTCGTGCGCCTCCTGGGCGTTCTTGGCCTTGGTTGAGTAGAAACGCGCCTTTTCCGGCACGTAACGGTCACCGAACTGCTCGCCAATAGCCTTGCGCGCAGCATCGATAGCTTCCGGGGCCATCTGCACGCCGTCGGTACGCATATAGGTGATCAGACCAACGGTCTCACCGCCGATATCGATGCCTTCATAAAGCTTCTGCGCCACCTGCATTGTCCTCGAGGCACCGAAGCCCATGCGCGATGAGGCCGCCTGCTGCAGCGTCGAGGTGGTGAAGGGCGGGCCGGGGTTGCGCTTGACGGGCTTGGCCTCAACACTATCGACCACATAGGTTGCGCCTTCGAGCAGCGACTTCAGCCGGTTGGCTTCGTCGCCGGTCTTGATCGCGCGGTTCTGTAATCGCTTGCCATCGGCCGAAACCAGCTTGGCTTCGAACTCGTCACCGCGCGGTGTCTTCAAAAGTGCGCTGATATTCCAGTATTCTTCGGAAACGAAACGCTCGATTTCGGATTCGCGATCGCAGACGAGGCGCAGCGCCACCGACTGCACACGGCCCGCGGATCGGGCGCCCGGCAGCTTGCGCCACAGAACCGGCGAGAGGTTGAAGCCGACGAGATAATCGAGCGCACGGCGGGCGAGATAGGCGTCCACCAGCGGCACGTCGATGTCGCGCGGGTTCGCCATGGCGTCCAGAACCGCCTTTTTGGTGATGGCGTTGAAGACCACGCGTTTCACCGGCTTGTCGCCAAGCACACGCTTCTTCTTCAAAAGATCGAGAACATGCCAGGAAATGGCTTCCCCTTCGCGATCCGGGTCGGTTGCGAGAAAGAGGCCGTCGGAGGATTTTACCGCATCGGCAATATCCTTCATGCGCTTGGCGGACGCGCTATCGACCTCCCAGGACATTTCGAAATCCTGGTCGGGCAGCACCGATCCATCCTTGGCAGGAAGGTCTCTGACATGGCCAAATGATGCAAGAACCTTATAGCCCGAGCCAAGATACTTATTGATCGTCTTGGCTTTGGCAGGAGATTCTACGACGACGACATTCATATTGTTCTTCTCTGGAACTGGTCCGTTAACGTGGCCCCGGTTGCAGCGTGGTGCCGCAATTGGCCTTCTTTATAATTCGACATGGACAGGTAATGCCCGCTGGTCAAGAGGCAAGCCCGATTTTCTCGCTTCCAGGTGACTACAACCTATGGATAATCTATTGTTGTATTGCAATCTTTGGTAAATTGGTTATGATGGGCAACATCATTTGAACAGACTTAATGCTTCCCGTTTCAGGCTGAATTTCCAGGATAAATATATGGTCCCGAACGCAACAAACAATAATGCCGATAATGAAGGGACCAGAGAGAGCTTGGCATACATCCGTCAGATGCTGGCGGAACTGCGGCAGGTCGCACACCGTGAGGGTGCGGACATGCTGTGTTACCTGATCGAGATGGCCTATGTCGAAGTCGGCGATATCCAGAGCGGCCGGCGCAAGCTGTCAATCCGCGATGAAGAGCGACACGCGCCCCCCGGCATGCCGGTTTAGGCGTCCGGCAATATCAAGCTCCAGCAGCACCAGGTGAACGGTGGCAGCGGAGAAACCCGTGTGACGGATGATATCATCGGTCTCCATGGGCGAGGGACCGAGAGCGGCGGCGATGATGCTGCGCTCGTCGTCCCCTGGTGGTGACATCTCGGTGTCGGATCCCGGTTCCTCGATCTTTCGGTCATAGGGCAATTGCGGCTCCATCAATGGTCGCAGTGCATCAAGAATATCGGCCGCTGCCGTGGTCAGCATGGCGCCTTCCTTGATCAACCGGTTGGTGCCTTCGCAGCGCGCATCGAGCGGGGAACCGGGCACGGCGAAAACAAGCCGCCCGGCTTCACCTGCAAGCCGCGCCGTAATCAATGAACCCGAACGTTCCGCCGCTTCCACGATGACGAGGCCGAGCGAGACGCCTGCGATGAGCCGATTGCGGCGCGGGAAATCCCGCGCGCGAGGCTCCCAGCCAAACGGCATTTCGCTGATTGTCGCGCCGCCAAGATCGTATATCTCCTGCAAAAGTCCGAAATTTTCCTGCGGGTAAGGGCGGTCGAGACCGCCGGCCAGCATCGCCACCGTGCCCGTGGCAAGGCTTGCCCGATGTGCGGCTGCATCGATGCCGCGCGCCAGTCCCGATGCGATCGTATAACCGGCCCGCCCACAGTCGCGCGCCAGCATGGCCGCGAATTTCGCACCATTGATGGAAGCGTTGCGCGAGCCGACAATTCCGATGCAGGCTCTTGTCGCCGCATCCGCCGAACCCTTCATGGCGATCAGCGGTGGCGCGCCATCCAACTGCCGCAGCGCTGGGGGATAATCAGGCTCGCCGATGCCGACGAAACGCGCGCCGAAATTCTCGGCCACCTCAAGCTCCCGTTCCGCCTCCGCCTGGGTGGCGATGCGCGGACTACGCGACGAACCGCCACGGCGCGACAGTTCGGGCAGGGCATCCAACGCTTTTTCAGCGCTGCCGAAATGATTGATGAGTTCGCGAAAGGTGACGGGACCGATATTGTCGCTGCGGATCAACCGTAACCATGCCACTCGCTGCCGTGCGGAAAGCTCTATGCCCTGCCGTGTCGTTTCCTTATGCGGCATGACATGTCCCCAAGATGAACTTTAGCTTTTCTGTCCGATCCTGCTTTCCGTGCCCGCAATCAGGCGTCTGATATTTTCGTGGTGTTTCAACCACGAAATCACACTGAGCAGCGTCACGAGAAGCGCCGTCTTCTCGGGTCCGAGCACCCAGAGCGCGACGGGGATGATCACCATCGCCACCAGTGCGGAGAGTGACGAGTAGCGGGTGATAAATGCAGTCGCGATCCAGATTAGCGCGAAAGCGAGCATCATCAGGGGCGCGGCGCCGAGAAGCACACCGATAAAGGTTGCGACACCCTTGCCGCCCTTGAAGCCGAGCCATACGGGAAAGAGGTGGCCGAGGAAGGCGAAGAAGCCCGCGACCAGCGAGGCCTCGTAACCCCAGAGCGCATTGGCGACCAGAACCGCCGCCGTGCCCTTCAGCGCGTCGAGCAGCAGGGTTGCGGCGGCGAGTTTCTTATTGCCGGGCCGCCGCACGTTGGTCGCGCCGATATTGCCGGAGCCGATCTTGCGCACATCGCCCAGCCCCGCCATGCGGGTGAGAATGAGGCCGAAGGGAATGGAGCCTAAGAGATAGCCGATTAGCGCCGAAAACGCGAGAAGGGCAGGCGCCGTCTGCCAGTCAGTCAAAGCACTCATTCAGATGTCCCCTCTGTCGCGCTGTCAGCGTGATCTCTTGCCGTGATCTTATGCCAAGGAATGAACGGCTTTGCCAGCCACATAAGTGGCAATCGCGCGGCCGCTGAAACGGGCATCCTCGAACGGCGTGTTCTTGGATTTCGACACCAGCTGTTCTTTCGCCACAAGCCACGGCTCATCGAGATCGATCAGCGTGATATCGGCCTTCGCGCCCACCTTCAGCGTTCCTGCATCGAGACCAAAAATCTTGGCCGGGCGGGTGGAAAGGGCATCGATCAGCCGCATCAGCGGAACTTCACCACTGTGGTGAAGGCGCAGCGCCGCCGCCAGCATGGTTTCGAGCCCGACCGCGCCGCTCGCCGCATCCGAAAACGGCAGACGCTTGGTATCGACATCCTGCGGGTCGTGCGAGGAGACGACGATATCAATCGTGCCGTCCTTCAGGGCCTCCACCATGGCCTTACGGTCGTCTTCGGCGCGCAGCGGCGGAGAGAGCTTGAAGAATGTGCGGTATTCGCCGATATCGTTTTCATTGAGCGTGAGATGATTGATCGAGATGCCGCAGGTGGCTTTCACGCCCCGCTGCCGCGCAACCCGGATCGCCTCTGCCGATTCCGGCACGGAAATCTTGGCGGCGTGATAGATCGCCTGTGTCAGGCCTGCAATGCGCAGGTCGCGCTCCAGCGGAATGATCTCGGCTTCCTTGGGAACGCCTGACAGTCCGAGCCAGCTTGCGAAAAGCCCCTCATTCATGTCACCGCCGCCGATATATTTGTCGCGTGTCTCAAGCGCGATGACAGCGCCGAGTTCACGGGCATAGGTCATGGCGCGGCGCAGCACCAGCGTATCGGACAGCGCCTTGCGGCCATTGGTGAAGGCCACCGCGCCGGCTTCCTTCAGCATGCCGAATTCGGTCATTTCCTCGCCGTTCAGACCCTTGGTGAGTGCTGCTGCGGGATGCACATTGACGAGCGCCTTGTCGCGTGCCGTCTTCTTCACATACTCGACCAGCGCGATGTCATCGATGACGGGATCGGTATCAGGCATCATGATGATGCTGGTGACGCCGCCGGCCGCTGCCGCGCGCGATGCGGATTCAATGGTTTCGCGGTGTTCGGCACCCGGCTCACCCACGAAAACACGGGCATCCACCAGACCGGGAACGGCCACGACACCCTTGCAGTCGCGCACCGTCGCAGCATCCGGTACGCCTTGATTGTGTGCATCCCTGCCTGCTGCGAGAATGGTGCCATCGGCGCCGATGACGATGCTGCCGGTCTCATCGAGATTGCGGGAGGGATCGACGATGCGGAGGTTCTGTAGGACGGTCACGGCACTCATACGCGCTCACCTTGATTTTGCGAGACAAGCAGGGTTTCCATGACAGCCATGCGCACGGCGACCCCCATTTCAACCTGGCTTTCGATGACGCTCTGCGGACCGTCTGCCACTTCGGAGGCGATTTCCACGCCGCGGTTCATTGGGCCGGGATGCATGACCAGCGCATCTTCCTTGGCCGCCTTCAGCTTTTCGGCATCGAGGCCATAATAGTGGAAATATTCGCGCACCGAAGGCACGAAGGAGCCAGACATGCGCTCACGCTGCAGGCGCAGCATCATCACCACATCGGCGTTCTTCAAGCCTTCCTTCATATCGTGAAAAACTTCCACGCTCATATCGCGAATGCCTGACGGAAGAAGCGTGGCGGGGGCGACGACGCGAACCCGCGCACCCATCTGGTTGAGCAGGATGATATTGGAGCGGGCAACGCGGGAATGCAGTACGTCGCCGCAGATTGCTACGGTGATACCTGAAAGCTCACCTTTGGCGCGGCGGATGGTCAGCGCATCGAGCAGCGCCTGCGTCGGGTGCTCGTGCTGGCCGTCGCCGGCATTGACCACGGAGCAGGCGACCTTTTGGGCGAGAAGCGCTGCGGCACCGGCCGAAGAGTGGCGCACGACAAGCACATCCGGGCGCATGGCATTCAGCGTCATCGCTGTGTCGATCAGCGTTTCCCCCTTCTTCACCGAGGAATTGCCAACCGACATGTTCATCACGTCAGCGCCAAGCCGCTTGCCGGCAAGTTCGAAGGAGGATTGCGTGCGCGTCGAGGCTTCGAAGAACAGGTTGATCTGCGTCAGGCCCCGAAGCGTCGAGGTCTTTTTCTCGCGCTGGCGGCTGATTTTCACCGCCTCATCGGCCTTGTCGAGAAGCAGGGTAATATCCTGATGGGAAAGCCCCTTGATGCCGAGGAGATGGCGATGGGGAAAAAAGACCATGGAAATTGTCCTCCGGGTCGCAATAGTCAACGGGTCTATAAAGACAGGTGGCGTTGCGGGCAAGCATGCGATAAGCCGGGTTTTGGCATATACACGCAATAAAGCACGAATCCCGATAGAAGGATGCGAATGACAGGCATGAACCGGACAGAAGAACAGCTCGCCGAACTGAACCAGCCCAGCCTCTGGTCCGGTATCAACGCCTATCGTTCCGATCCGCTGATCGTCGATCTGACCTCCGGCCTGTCGCGCAATCTGAGGGACGAGTACGACCAGCTCGGCCGTTATGTCACGTCACATGAGGCGCAGGAACTGGCGCGCATGGCCAACCAGGGCGTGCCGCAGTTGCACACCCACGGCCCGCGCGGCGAACGTCTGGATCAGGTGGAGTTCCATCCGGCCTGGCATGCGCTGATGCGCCGCTCCATGTCATCGGGCCTGCATTCCAGCGTCTGGGAAAATTCTCCTGACACGCGCGGCAATGAACACAAGGCCCGCGCCACGAAATTCTACCTGACCTCGCAGCTGGAGGCCGGGCACCTCTGCCCGTTGACCATGACCAGCGCTTCCGTCGCCGCCATCATGGCGTCACCGCGCGTGCAGCAGGAATGGGCGCCGAAGATTCTGTCGCGCAAATATGATTCCTCGCAGAAACCGGCCCTCCAGAAAACCGCCGTCACCATCGGCATGGGCATGACGGAGAAACAGGGCGGCACGGATGTGCGCGCCAACCGCACCACCGCCGAGCGGGTGGGCGAGGGCATCTACCGCCTGTCCGGCCACAAATGGTTCCTCTCCGCGCCCATGAGCGACGGTTTCGTCATGCTTGCCCAGATGGGCGACGGCATGGGTTGCTTCCTCGTGCCGCGTTATCTCGAAGACGGTTCGAAGAACGGCCTGCACTTCCAGCGCCTGAAAGACAAGCTCGGCAACCGCTCCAATGCGTCAGCGGAAGTCGAATTCACCGATGCCTTCGGTTATCTGCTCGGTGATCCCGGCAGCGGCATCCGGACGATTCTCGACATGGTGACATTGACGCGGCTCGATTGCGCGCTGGCATCGGCAGGCATGATGCGTGCTTCGCTTGCCGAAGCGGTACACTATGCCCGCGGTCGCTCGGTCTTCGGCAAGATGCTGGTCAGCCAGCCAATCATGACGCGTGTCCTGGCCGACATGGCGCTGGATGTAGCGGCCGCGACCGCGCTTTCCTTCCGGCTGGCGAGTGCTTTCGACGCGGCCCGCAACAATCCGGCTGAAGCCGCCTATGCGCGGGTCATGACGCCGATCGTCAAATATTGGTGCTGCAAGATTGCGCCGGCGCTCATCTATGAGGCCATGGAATGCCTTGGCGGCAACGGTTACGTGGAAGAGCGGCCGATTGCCCGCCACTATCGCGAAGCGCCCGTCAATGCCATCTGGGAAGGCTCCGGCAACGTCATGGCGCTGGATGTTCTGCGGGTCCTTCAGCGCGGCAAGGACCTGTTCGATCTCGTCTTCCAGACGCTGGAGCGTGATCTCGGCCCTGCCGGCAAGAAGACCACCGACGTGCTGCGCGCCGCGATAGCACTTGCGGAACGTGACGAGGGTGCGGCCCGCCTGCTGGTGGAGCAATTCGCGCTTGCAGCCGCTGCCGCCGAGCTTTGCCGCCTGGGTGCGGGCAAGATCGCCGATGCCTTCCTTGAAACCCGTCTTGCGGGCGGCTGGCGGCATACTTACGGCATGCTCGATTCCCGCTTCGATCCGACGTATATAATCGATTTATTGTATCCGCCTGCGTCCTGACCGATAAGGTGTGGAAGGCGATTATTGCAGTCCCTTTGGGAGGGGTATCGGATTTGAGAAAATGCGTGGCGAGTATTCCTGTCTTTCAGACGGCTGGCGCGTTTGTGCGCGAAAAAAACGGAGGGCGCTCGTAAATGCTGACCTTCCGCTCCGCCCGTCCCGAAGATGAAGATGCGCTCTACGCCATAAGCCTTGCTACCGGCGATGCCGGGCAGGATGCCACTTCGCTCTACAATGATGGCCGCATGGTGGGGCATATCTATTCCGTGCCCTATCTGCATCTCCGGCCCGATGCCGTTTTCGTGGCCGAGGATGAGGAGGGTGTCTGCGGCTACATCGCCGGCGCGCTCGACACTGCTGCCTACGAGGAACGGCTGGAGCAGGAATGGTGGCCGCACCTGCGCGCGCTCTACCCCGATCCGGGGGGCGACCAGCAGACATGGGATGCCGACCAGCGCCGCGCCCATTTCATCCATCACCCGCGGCGCACGCCTTCCTGGCTGACCGATCCCTTTCCGGCCCATATCCACATGAACCTTTTGCCGCGCACACAGGGAAAAGGTGGCGGCACGCGGCTTCTGTCGCGCTGGCTCGATATGGCGCGGCAGAACAACGTCTACGGCATCCACCTCGGCGCCAGCGAACGTAACCATGCGGGAATGCGGTTCTGGGAAACGCGTGGGTTCAAACGCCTGGACAGCCACGAAACTCCCGGCAGCGTATGGTTCGGGATGGCGCTGGAGTAAGCCGGCTGAATGCGAGGAACACCCGCCGGTAAAGGCGGCTTGAACCCTTCATCCACAGGAACCTTTCGCCCAATCTCCCCGCCACATTGTTCTTGCCTTCATGCTTTGTTAACCCCTGTGGTCAGGCCTTCGAAAAACACGGGTAGGGAATCATGCTGGCGACCGCAGAGGCGATTTCAGCCGACAGACCGGAAAAGCGCATCAAGGATCGCGCCCAGACCGAGAAGGCGATTTTTAATGCGGCGCGGTCGCTGCTTGCCGAAGAGGGCTTTCAGGGGTTCGGCATCAATGCCGTCGCCCGCCGCGCCGGCTGCGACAAGCAGCTCATCTACCGTTATTTCGGTGGCCTTGATGGCCTGATCGAGGCGATCGGCGAGGATCTCGGCTCCTGGGTGAAGGATCGCATTCCCGAAGACACCGGAGGCATGTTCCTGCTGACCTACGGCGATCTCATGGAAAAGCTGGCGCTTTATTTCATTGATGCGCTGCGCAGCGACCCGCTCGTTTGCAAGATCATCGCCTGGGAAGTGTCAGATGGTTCGCCGCAGGTGCGCCAGCTGGCTGAAGCCCGCGCCAAGTCTCTGGGCAAGTGGCTGGAGCGCATGCGCGGCTCGCTCGCTGCGCCGAAGGGTGTGGATACCGCCGCCGTCAATGCCGTGTTGTTTGCCGCGATTCAGCACCTCGTCATCTCCGCTGCCACCAGCGGCCAGTTCGCCGGCGTGCCGCTCAAATCGGACCGGGACTGGGACAAGATTACCACCGCGGTCAAAAGACTGGTGCGCGGCGTTTACGGCTGACCATCCTGCGTCTCAGATCGCCCGGAGGTGATCGGGCATCTTCTTTACATCTTCTCAACCATGTTTTCATTGCCAGGCAACCGTCCGGCTTTGTCTTCCGTTGCTTCTTCGACAGCGTTTTCCACATGGCGACCGAGCGCCATTAACCATAATGGCAGCTTTTGTTTGCGTCATTGAAGCTGGCGGTCCACTGTGGATTAATGAACTGTTAACCATGCGCAATGATTGCGCATAAGGGAGCCGCAAGTGAGCCGCTGGACAGCTTTGAGCGTCATGATGACGTTTTTTGCTATGCTGCCGTTGGATATCGACGCGCCGGCGCTGAACCTCTGCCTGATGGCTGTGGTGCGCTGGGCGGTGCTTGCTGGCATTCCCGATACGTTTTTCGCGCGGGGGCAGACGGCATGAAGTGGTTTTTGATCCTCTGGGCCGGTCCCGTTGCGCTGCTGGGCAGCTGGTACTGGCTCTCCTATTACGACATGAGCTTCGGCTTCTACATGCTGACGCGCCAAACCCATGATCTCGTCTTCGAGATTTACGGCAATATCCTCGGTCTTCCGCCGGAAAGCCTGCCGCCGCTTGTGGCGCGTGCTATTGCCGTCGACAGTCTGATCGTCTTTGCGATTCTCGGTTTCCGCAAGCGCAAGCAGATTTACGCCTGGTGGCAGGGCCGTCAGTCGGCCGCGCGGGTGAGTGCGGAAAGCCTGTCCAGCGCACCCTGAAGAATGAAGCTCGCAGCCGCCGAATCGATGCGTTCGGCCCGCTTGGCGCGAGACACATCCATTTCAAGAAGCGCGCGCTCCGCCGCAACGGTCGAAAGCCGCTCATCCCAGTAAACAAAGGGCAGGGCGGTTTTTTCGCCCATGGTGCGCACGAAGGCGCGGGTTGCCTGCACGCGGGGCCCGGCGGAGCCGTCCATGTTCATGGGAAGGCCGATGATGAAGGCGGCGACCTTTTCCTTTTCAGCGAAGGCCAGCAGCACTTCCGCATCCAGCGTGAATTTCACGCGCTTGATGACGGGTCGCGGTGTCGCAAAACGCCGCGACAGATCCGACATGGCGAGCCCGATGGTTTTCGTACCAAGGTCGAGCCCGGCGATTGCCTGTGCAGGCTGAAGCGTTGCCGCCAGTTCCTCGATGGTGAGTGTTGCCATGTCGCGTGCTGTCCTTAGCGCTTGCGGACGAATTCGGTGCGCAGCACCAGACCCTTGACTGCATCATGCCTGCAATCGATCTCTTCAGGATTATCGGTGAGGCGGATCGACTTGATCACTGTGCCCTGCTTGATGACGGTGCTGGTTCCCTTGACCTTCAGATCCTTGATCAAGGTCACGGAATCGCCATCTTCAAGGACATTGCCTGCTGCATCGCGCACTTCCTTCGCGCGTGCCGCTTCTGCGGCCAGTTCGGAAGCAGGGCGCCATTCGCCGGTCGCTTCGTCGTACACATAATCGTCATTGTCAGCGGCCATTGTCGCCTCTCTAAATTATCGGTAGTGCGGTTGTTCAGGCCGTCCTATGTCATATTATACCGGCAATACAAAGGAGAACTTCCCATGAAAATCACCTGGCTCGGCCATTCCGCCTTCCGTCTGGAAAACGGCAGCGCGAAGATTCTCATCGATCCGTTTTTCACCGGCAATCCCGGTTTTGCAGGGCAGGATGGGAAGTCGGCAGCCGAAGGCGTCACCCATATTCTGCTGACTCACGGCCATGGCGACCATGTCGGCGATACCGTGCAGCTTGCCCGCGAGACGGGTGCGACTGTGCTCGCCAATGCTGATCTCGCCGCCTGGCTTTCCGCCAAGGGTGTCGCGAAGGTTGATATGGGTAATACCGGTGGCACCGTACACTTCGACGGCTTTTCCGTCACCTTCACCAATGCGCTGCATTCCTCCGCCCAGATCACCGAAGATGGCGTTTCCCATTCGCTCGGCAATGCCAATGGCCTGATGCTGCATTTCGAAGATGGTCCGGCCGTCTATCACATGGGCGATACCGACATCTTCTCGGACATGAAGCTTATCAATGAGCTGCACCAGCCGGACATCGGCCTCGTGCCGATCGGCGATCGCTTTACCATGGGCGGTGCCGTGGCGGCGCTTGCCTGCCAGCGCTTCTTCGAGTTCGGCAATGTTATTCCCTGCCACTATGGTTCCTTCCCGATCATTGACCAGACCCCGGACAAGTTCGTGGCTGGCATGGAAGGGGCAGCAGCCCGCGTCCATACGCCCAAGGCTGGCGATATATTGTCCTTCTGACGTTTCGCAGCTGCATGTCGTTGCTGCAAAACCGATGCCCAGTTCGACTCGACATGCTTTCTACCGTTGCGAAGGACGGACATGGTGATTATAGCGGGTAGGAAAATTCTGACCGGAGTAGAACCATGTCCGTCGATCTCGCCACCGTAAAGCGCGTTGCGCGCCTTGCCCGTATCGCTGTCACCGAAGATGAAGCGCAGAATATGCTCGGCCAGCTGAATGGCATACTCGGTTTCGTGGAGCAGCTTTCGGAAGTGAATGTCGATGGCGTCGAGCCGATGACGTCGGTAACGCCGGTCGCGATGAAAAAGCGCGCCGACGAGGTGACCGATGGCAACAAGGCGGATGACATCGTCGCCAATGCGCCCGCGACCGATCGCAATTTCTTCATGGTGCCGAAAGTGGTCGAATAATCGATCCATCTTGCCGCCTGATTTTTCCGAGATTTTCGAAAGCCGTTGCCGACCATGACCGACCTGACGAGCCTGACCATTGCCGAAGCCCGCGAGAAGCTGAAGGCGAAAGATTTTTCCGCCCTTGAGCTGGCCGATGCCTATCTCTCCGCGATCGATGCCGCCAACGGCGCGCTGAACGCCTATGTCGCGACGACGCCTGAGAAGGCGCGCGAGATGGCGAAAGCTTCCGACGGTCGTATCGCTGCGGGTTCCGCGGGTGAGCTGGAAGGCATTCCGCTCGGCGTGAAGGACCTTTTCGCAACGCGTGACATTCACACGCAGGCCTGCTCACACATCCTCGATGGCTTCAAGCCCAAATACGAATCCACCGTGACCCAGAACCTCTGGGATCAGGGCGCCGTCATGCTCGGCAAGCTTAACATGGACGAATTCGCCATGGGCTCGTCCAATGAAAGCTCCTGGTACGGCCCGGCCATCAATCCGTGGCGCGCCAATGGTTCCGAGCAGAAGCTGGTGCCCGGCGGTTCCTCGGGCGGTTCGGCCGCAGCCGTCGCTGCACATCTCTGCGCTGGCGCAACCGCAACCGATACCGGCGGCTCCATCCGCCAGCCGGCGGCTTTCACCGGCACCGTCGGCATCAAGCCCACTTATGGCCGCTGCTCGCGCTTCGGCATCGTCGCTTATGCCTCGTCGCTCGATCAGGCTGGCCCGATTGCCCGCGACGTGCGCGACGCGGCCATCCTGCTGAAGACCATGGCAAGCGTCGACGCCAAGGACACGACCTCGGTTGACCTTCCCGTGCCGGATTACGAAAAGGCCATCGGCCAGTCGCTGAAGGGCCTGAAAATCGGTATCCCCCGGGAATACCGCGTCGATGGCATGCCTGACGAAATCGAAAAGCTTTGGGCCAAGGGCGTCGAATGGCTGCGCGACGCCGGTGCCGAGGTGGTCGATATTTCGCTTCCGCACACCAAATATGCGCTGCCCGCCTATTACATCGTCGCGCCGGCGGAAGCCTCGTCCAACCTTGCCCGTTATGACGGTGTCCGCTACGGCCTGCGCGTCGACGGCAAGGACATTGCCGACATGTACGAAAAGAGCCGCGCCGCCGGTTTCGGCAAGGAAGTGCAGCGTCGCATCATGGTCGGCACCTATGTGCTTTCGGCTGGTTATTACGACGCCTATTATCTCAAGGCGCAGAAGGTCCGCACGCTGATCAAGCGCGATTTCGAAAACGTCTTCCACGAGGGCGTCGACGCCATTCTGGCGCCGATCACCCCGTCTTCCGCTTTCGCGGTCGGTGATGAGGAACTCGCCTCCGATCCGGTGAAGATGTACCTGCAGGACGTCTTCACGATCACGGTCAATATGGCAGGACTTCCGGGCCTCTCGGTACCTGCCGGTCTCGACGGCAAGGGCCTCCCGCTCGGCCTTCAGCTCATCGGCAAGCCGTTCGAGGAAGAAACGCTGTTCAAGACGGCCCACGCCATCGAGCAGGCAGCCGGTAAGTTCACGCCTGCTAAGTGGTGGTAAACGGTCTCACCTAAGCTTTATAGGACGGGCGGGGTCAAACGCCGCCCGTTTCGTGTCATCGGTTGTCCAACTCACCCCTCACGAGTTCCAGCC
>JAEXMK010000135.1 GCA_023444445.1 Pseudomonadota bacterium
GCCCTGATCCCAACACAGGAACGCACACCCATGGACCGTTTCATCATTCTCTCCGGTTGCTCCGGCGGCGGAAAATCCACCCTTCTTGCGGAACTTGGCCGGCGCGGTTACGCCACCGTCGAGGAACCCGGCCGCAGAATCGTCATCGAAGAAACCCGCGATGGCGGCAACGCTCTGCCGTGGATGGACCTCGAAGCTTTTGCTCGCCGCGCCATTTCTGTGGCGCTTGAAGACCGTCAGCATGCGCCAGAGCACGGCGCCGTCTTCTTCGATCGCGGCCTGATCGATGCCGCCTCTGCCCTACGCGAGGTCAGCGGTGACCCCTTCATCGAAACGCTGCATCGCGAACACCGCTACAACAGACTGGTTTTCCTCACGCCGCCATGGCCTGAAATCTACCGTGGCGACGACGAGCGCAAACATGGTTTCGATGCGGCCGCCGAGGAATATCAACGTCTGGTCTCGGACTATGCCCGGCTGGATTATGAGACAGTGATATTGCCAAAAGTGCCGATATCGCAGCGCGCCGAAATGGTGCTCAAGCAGCTGGCGAAAGCCGTTTGAAAATATGATCACAGTCTCTTCACCGCAAAAGAAAAGCCCGGCATTGCTGCCGGGCTTCGATTGGGTGTCGCAGAAAGGCTTAGCTGCCCTGCTGGATGTAGGTGAACTTGCCGTCCGGACCCTTCTTCCATTCGTACATGACGTAGCCCGGAAGCTTCGGGTCGCCCTTTTCGTCGAAGGAGATATCGCCGAGTGCGGTCTTGAAGGTGCCCTTCTTCAGGGCTTCGGCGACCTTTTCAGGCTCCACGGAACCAGCAGCCTTCGCGGCTTCTGCAATCGTCTGCAGTGCTGCGTAGGAATAGAGCGTGTAGGCTTCCGGGTTGAAGCCGGCGGCCTTGAACTTCTCTACCAGTTCCTTGTTTTCCGGGCGCAGTGTCGGATCAGGACCGAAGGTGTTGAGCGTGCCTTCGACGGCATCGCCGGCGATGGAAGCGAGTTCGTTGGAAACGATACCGTCGCCCGAAACCAGCTTCGCCTTGAGGCCCTGGTCAGCCGCCTGGCGGATGATCAGACCGGCTTCGGTGTGCAGGCCGCCCCAGTAGATGATGGAAACGCCGGCTTCCTTCATCTTGGAGATCAGCGCCGAGAAGTCCTTGTCGCCGACGTTGACGCCTTCGTACAGGGCTTCGGTGACGCCAGCGGCGTTTGCAGCCTTCTTGGTTTCATCGGCAAGGCCCTGACCATAGGGGGTCTTGTCGTGAATGATGGCGATCTTGGCGTCCTTGAAGTGGTCAGCCAGATACTTGCCGGCAATGCCGCCCTGCTGGTCGTCACGGCCGCAGGTGCGGAAGGTGTTCCACAGGCCGCGTTCGGTGAAAACAGGGTTGGTTGCAGCAGGCGTGATTTCGAGAATGCCGTTTTCGGCATAAACTTCAGACGCCGGAATGGAAACGCCGGAGTTGAAGTGACCAACAACGAACTTCACGCCATCAGCGACGAATTTATTGGCGACCGAAATACCCTGCTTGGGGTCGGATACGTCGTCACCCAGCACGATCTTGATCTGCTCGCCATTGATGCCGCCTGCGGCATTGATGTCTTTTGCAGCCTGCTCGGCACCCTTCTGAAGCTGAGCGCCGAAAGCAGCGTTCGGTCCGGTCAGCGGGCCGCCGACGGCGATCAGAACATCGGCGAAGGCCGAACCGCTGAACGCGACCATGGCGGTCAGCGCAACAGCGGAAAGAAGAGACTTCTTCATTACTTTACTCCCAGTTCCTTTGGATGGGTTGATTACAAGCACCCGTTCAGTACCCACCTTCACTGAACAGAAACGTTCCACTCTGCCGAGTATTAGTGACGCCGGAAAAACCCGACTGTCAATTCTTCTTTTTATAGGAAAATGCCGACGTCCTGTCGTAGAGCCAATAGTAATTATTGACCATCTGGCTCGTCCGGCGCATGCGGAAACCGATGCTGGAAAAGACCAGAAGAAGAACGACGTCAAACACATAATAGAAGCCGTTGATGAACGGCCCATTGAACAGGGCGAAATGCAGGAAGCGCATCACCAGCCCCAGAGCCAGCGTGTAGATCACCACACGTGGATATTCGCCCCAGCCATCGGCCACGGACTTACCCGTGCGCCATGCCGTCCAGAAACCCAAGAGAACAACCAGTGCGCGCAAAACATAGCGCACGCCGTTATCCGTTTCGAAAAAAAGGCCCTGCATTTCTTTCCCCATCAGGCCGGGTGAAAACACCCTGACCCTGCCTTGTTTGTCGTCCCGCCGTTTCCCGGCCGGCTTTTATTGTTTGCGTCCCGCCGCCTGGCACCAAGGCTGCGGCGGGATGCCATTCGCAATCTTGCGCCGCAAAACGTCCGGCGCAAGTAAAATCTTTCAGTGCCTTCCACCTTCCAGATAGGCGGCTCGAACCTGCGGGTCGGCAAGCAGTTCCTTGCCCGTTCCGCTCATCGTCACCTTGCCGTTGACCATCACATAAGCGCGGTCGGAAAGCTTCAGGGCGGCAAAGGCGTTCTGCTCAACGAGGAACACGGTAAGCCCCTCTTCCTGGTTCAGCTTCTTGATCGCCTCGAAGATGCCCTTGACGATCAAAGGCGCAAGACCGAGCGACGGCTCGTCGAGAAGCAGCAGCTTCGGACGCGACATCAGCGCGCGGCCGATGGACAGCATCTGCTGCTCACCGCCCGAAAGCGTACCGCCGCGCTGGCTCTGGCGCTCCTTGAGGCGCGGGAACATCACGAAGATCTTCTCGACGTCTTCCTTGAAATATTTCAGGTTGTCGAGATTGGCGCCCATCTGCAGATTTTCCAGCACCGTCATGCGCGGGAAAATCCGGCGACCTTCCGGCGACTGGGCGATGCGCTTGCGGGCGATGAGATGCGTCGGCAGCTGGGTAATGTCCTCGCCATCGAAAATCACCTGGCCGGCGCGCGCCTGCGGGCTGCCGCAGATGGTCATCATCAGCGTCGACTTGCCGGCGCCGTTGGCGCCGATCAGGCTGACGATCTCGCCCTTGTTGACCTCGACGCTGACGCCGCCGAGCGCGCGGATATTGCCGTAGAACGTCTCGACGTTCTGCACTTTCAGAAGCGTTTCGGCCATCAGTTCACGCCTCCATCGAGGGACTCGACTTCGGAAATCACCTCTTCAACCTCATCGTCTTCCACACCCAGATAGGCCGCGATGACCTTGGGATCGTTCTTCACATGCTCGGGCGTGCCATCCGAAATCTTCTGGCCGTATTCGAGAACCACGACGTGGTCGGAAATTTCCATGACCACCGACATGTCGTGCTCGATGAGCAGCAGCGAGGTGCCGCTATCGGCGCGGATGCCGCGCAGCAACTCGTTGAGCGCCAGCGATTCGCGCGGGTTGAGGCCTGCGGCCGGCTCGTCGAGGCACAGCAGCTCCGGGCCGGTGCACATGGCGCGGGCGATCTCCAGGCGGCGTTGGGCGCCGTAGGATAGATCGCCGGCCGGGTCGTCGGCGCGGTCGATCAGGTCGGCCTTTTCCAGCCAGAAGCTGGCGAGCTCGATCGCTTCCTTCGCCGCCTTCTTGTAGCCTGGCAGGCCGAGAAGGCCGAGGATGGTGAAGCCCGAGGCAAGCATCAGCTTGTTGTGCTGGGCGACCAGCAGGTTTTCCAGCACCGTGAGGCCGGAAAACAGGCGGATGTTCTGGAAGGTGCGGGCCACCTTTGCATATTTGGTGATCTCGAAATCCGGCAGGCGCTCCAAAAGGTACTGCTTTCCGGACTTCTGGTTGAGCGTGATCATGCCCATCGTCGGCTTGTA
>JAEXMK010000142.1 GCA_023444445.1 Pseudomonadota bacterium
AGGTGTTAGCGTCAGGGAAAGCGACGAGATAGATGGCAACCAAAGTCAAAGAAAACGAAGAAGCAGAAAACGAACGCGACGGTGCGACGGACGGTCCGCTTCTCGATCTTTCGGATGACGCGGTCAAAAAAATGATCAAGGCCGCCAAGAAGCGCGGCTACGTGACGATGGACGAATTGAATTCCGTCCTGCCGTCCGAAGAGGTGACTTCCGAGCAGATCGAAGACACGATGGCGATGCTGTCCGATATGGGCATCAATGTTATCGAGGACGAGGATGCCGAAGAGGCAACCGCGAGCGAAGACGACGGCGATTCCGACGGCGAAGAGTCCGAAGGCGGCGAACTGGCGCCTTCCAGCGGCACGGCGCTTGCGACCGCCAAGAAGAAAGAACCGACCGACCGTACCGATGACCCGCTGCGCATGTATCTGCGCGAAATGGGTTCTGTCGAGCTTCTGTCGCGCGAAGGCGAAATCGCCATCGCCAAGCGTATCGAGGCTGGCCGCGAAACGATGATTTCGGGCCTCTGCGAAAGCCCGCTGACGTTCCAGGCGCTGATTATCTGGCGCGACGAACTGAACGAAGGCACGACGCTGCTGCGCGAGATTATCGATCTCGAAACGACCTATTCCGGTCCGGAAGCCAAGGCGGCGCCTCAGTTCCAGAGCCCGGAAAAGATCGAGGCTGACCGCAAGGCCGCCGAAGAGAAGGAAAAGACCCGCAAGCTGCGCGCGCCGACCGGCGACGAAGACGTGACTGACGTGGGTGGCGACGGCCTGCCGCCGGAAGAGGAAGAAGAGGACGACGACGAGTCCAATCTTTCGCTTGCCGCGATGGAAGCCGAACTGCGCCCGCAGGTCATGGAAACGCTGGACACCATCGCCGACACCTACAAGAAGCTGCGCAAGCTTCAGGACCAGCAGGTTGAGGCGCGTCTTGCCTGCACGGGTACGCTCTCTTCCGGTCAGGAGCGTCGGTACAAGGAACTAAAGGATCAGCTGATCACGGCTGTGAAGTCGCTGTCGCTGAACCAGAACCGTATCGACAGCCTTGTCGAGCAGCTCTACGATATTTCCAAGCGTCTGATGCAGAACGAAGGCCGGCTGCTGCGCCTTGCCGAATCCTACGGCGTCAAGCGCGACAGCTTCCTCGAGCAGTATCACGGTGCGGAACTCGATCCGAACTGGATGAAGTCGATCGCCAATCTGGCCGCCCGCGGCTGGAAGGAATTCGCGCGCGAGGAAAGCAACACGATCCGGGAAATCCGTCAGGAAATCCAGAACCTCTCCACGGAAACCGGCATTTCCATCGCCGAATTCCGCCGCATCGTTTCTATGGTGCAGAAGGGTGAGCGCGAAGCGCGCATCGCCAAGAAAGAGATGGTTGAGGCCAACCTGCGTCTCGTGATCTCGATTGCGAAGAAATACACCAACCGTGGTCTGCAGTTCCTCGATCTCATTCAGGAAGGCAATATCGGCCTGATGAAGGCGGTTGATAAGTTCGAGTATCGCCGTGGTTACAAGTTCTCGACCTATGCGACGTGGTGGATCAGGCAGGCGATCACCCGTTCGATCGCCGACCAGGCCCGCACGATCCGTATTCCGGTGCACATGATCGAAACGATCAACAAGATCGTTCGTACCTCGCGCCAGATGCTGCACGAAATCGGCCGCGAGCCGACGCCTGAAGAACTGGCAGAGAAGCTGGCCATGCCGCTGGAAAAGGTGCGCAAGGTTCTGAAGATCGCCAAGGAGCCGATCTCGCTCGAAACCCCCGTGGGTGACGAAGAGGATTCGCATCTCGGTGACTTCATCGAGGACAAGAACGCGCTGCTGCCGATCGACGCCGCCATTCAGGCGAACCTGCGCGAAACGACGACCCGCGTATTGGCCTCGCTGACGCCGCGTGAAGAGCGTGTTCTGCGCATGCGCTTCGGCATCGGCATGAACACGGACCACACGCTGGAAGAAGACGGCCAGCAGTTCTCGGTTACGCGTGAACGTATTCGCCAGATCGAGGCGAAGGCGCTGCGCAAGCTGAAGCATCCGAGCCGCTCGAGAAAGCTCCGCAGCTTCCTCGACAGCTAAGCTGCTCGTTGCCTTGAAAATTGAACCCGGTCAGTCGGCTCTGGCCGGGTTTTTTGTTTCATGCACTGGCGAACTCTGCGACAAGCGCTATGTGTGAACGTGAGCATATCGTTCTAATGGACATGCTCAGTCTCGATTTGGTTCGATGAGATGCAACAGGTTTCGGCAGGCAAGTGGCGACGGGGAGGATGGGCTGTGCCCGTCTCTGTATTGCTGCATCTTGTCGTCGTTGCGCTGTTCTTTTTTGAATTACCGGAAAGGATAGTGGAACCGCAGGAGCCCGAAAGCATCAGCGTCGATCTGGTGCCGCCGCCCGAGGAAAAAAAAGCGGAGGAGCCCCCGCCGCCAGCTGCGGCTGCCAAAGAGGAGAAGCCTGAACCACCGCCGCCACCGCCCGCACCGCCAAAGGAGGAGGCAAAACCGACGCCGCCGCCGCAGGCGACGCTGCCGGCCATCGCCATGCGACCCGAAGAGACGCAGGCTGACCCCGCAGACAAGCCGGGAAAGATGGAGGAAGCAGAAAAGAGCGAAGTCTCCGAGGAGCCGGCAAGCCAGCCTGAAAAGGTGGCTGAGGAAAAGCCCGCGCCACCGGCTGCCAACAGTGATCTTCAGGCTTCCGCCGAGCAGGGGGAGATCGCGGTCTCACCCATGAAGGAAGAGACACCGCCAGAGCAGCCGCCAGTGCCGCAGGCCAAGCCAGCCGAGGAAAAACCTGCGGAGGTTGCAGAAAAGAAACCTGCGAAGCTTCCTGCCGCCAAACATGTGCTGTCTTCCTCCTTGCTTTCACCGGCCCAGAGACGGCAGATGTTCGGCGATCTGCCGCCCCGTCGTCGCATCGTCCAGCTTTGTAGCACCGAAGCTTTGGCTCAAATTCAGGGCGCAGGTTTTGCGGCAAGGGGCATGATCCCCTATTCGGATACCGGAGGCAGGATTTCAGGCAATTCGATCGACGCTTCCGGCGGCGCGTTCAATACGGGGAATGGCTGGCACGATGTCTCATTCCAGTGCGAAGTCGACCTGGAAAATTACACGGTGACGGAATTCCGCTTTAAAATCGGGAATGAAGTAAGCCCGGAAGACGCGAAAAAGCGGGGCTTCGCCCAATTTCAGTGAAAGTCGGTTTGGCGTAGTGTCATATCGATGCGTCATTCCCGAACGGATATTTGGTCCTGTGCGACTAAGCTAAACCTTCATGCCTGTGCTTATCACAGAGATGGGGGAAGCGGCCGACATCACAGCCGGAAAACTTCGTATCGTAGGCCTCACGGCGCTTGTCGCTTATCGCTCAAACCCGCTCCGCATCCCCCACCAAAATCCCAATCCCAGCCATCAGCGCGTCCTCATCATAAGGCTTGCGGATAACCGGCACAGTGCCAAATTCATCCGGCACCATGCTGCCATCGGCGTACCCTGTGGCGAACATGAACGGGATGCCACGGCGATGGAGTTCGCGGGCGACGGGGATGGAGGTGTCCGAGCCGAGATTAATGTCGAGGATAGCCACGTCAGGCACGTAGTTCTTCAGCTTTTCAATGGCCATCGCCGACGAGGTTGCCGTTTCGATGGTCTTGATGCCGTTATCCTCCAGCATGTTCTCGACATCCATGGCGATCAGCATCTGATCTTCGACGAGTAAGACTTTCAATGGCTCCTCCCTGTTATAGCTTTTGGGCTGCGGCGCAATTTCAAGTTCGGTTCGGGTGTCGGCATTTGCCGTGGCCGATGAGACGTGACGGGAGGGCAGGAGAATTTCCGCCTCCAGACCATCGGGCAAATAGCGCAACGTGCTGCGCCCGCCGAGATCATAAGGAATGCTGCGGCTGATGAGTGCCGTACCGAAACCGGCGCGTGAGGGCGGCGGCAGTGTGGTCGGCAGGATCTCACGCCATTCGATTTCGCAATCGCGATTCTCGTTGATGTCCCAACGCACATGCAATTGACCGCCATTCTGCGAAAGCGCGCCATATTTGGCAGCATTCGTCGCCAGTTCGTGCAGAACCAACGCCATCACCGAAAAAGCGCGGGAATCGAGCGTGACCTGCGGCCCTTCAAGCTGCACCGTCGTTTCCTGTGACCGATGGGGCGACAATTCGGCATCCAGCAGATCGCGAAGCGCGCCACCGCCTTCGCCGCGAATGATCTGGTCATGGGCGAAGGACAGCGCCTGAATGCGGCCCTTCAGCGCGGTGACATATTCCTGCAAGGTCTTGCCCTCCTGCGAAGGGTTGCCGACCAGAGATTTGATAATCGCGAGAACATTCTTGACGCGGTGGTTGAGTTCCTCGTTCAGCATGCGCTGGCGCACTTCAGCGCGTTCCCTCTCGCCCGCCATGAGCTCGCTGTGATGGAATGCAACCTCGACCAGCGCAATTCTGGCGGCTTCGGCGATTTCCCGGTCGTGCTCCGACCAGGGCTGCGCCTGCAAGCGCACCGTCTCTTTCCAGATCGCAAAGCTTTTGCGCGGTGTGAGACGATCCCCCATCGGACCGGTTTCATAGGATTTTTCCGGATTGCCCGCCCAGTTAAGATTCTGCACGATTTCCTTGCGGAAAAACAGCAGATAGTCGTTGTTGACCTGCGACAGCGGGATCGCGAGCATTCCCGCTGCGGTGCCGGCGTAAGTTTCCGCCTCCGGTATGGCCTGGGACAGGGCGTGCGTTGCCCAGACCTTGCCTTCCGAAGCCGAAGCAACGAAACGCGCTAGCCTTGGAATGGCATCATGCGGCGGCGTTGCGCCGTGTCCGTGCCAATTGTTGCCGACCCACAGCCCAACACCGTCACAAGGCATCAGATCGGCAAAATCCTGAAAACTATCGACCAGTAATTCTTCAATGTTGGCGTGATGGGCGGCAAGCTGAAGAAACCGGTCGAGCGCCGCGTGCGCATGGTTGACGGTATCGAGACGGCGCTTCTGCTTCAGAACCTGGAGATGCATGGAGAAAAATTCCCCAAACATTTCCGCAGCGATCCGGACCGGCATGGTGAGCACGCGCGGGGAATAATGATGGCAGGCAATCAGGCCCCACAGGGCACCGTCAACGATCACCGAGATTGACATGGAGGCGGCAACACCCATGTTACGGAGATATTCGCAATGGATGGGCGAGACGCTGCGCAGATGCGCGTAAGAGAGATCAAGCGGTTCACCGGAGGCATCGACAGCCGGCAAAACTGGAATGCGGATACCGCTGGCATCAGAGATGATGCGAAGCGTGTTCTTGAGATAAAGCGCGCGGGCCTGCTGCGGAATATCGCTGGCGGGGAAATATTGCCCGAGAAAGCTTTCCAGTTCCGGCTGCTTCGCTTCCGACACGACCTTGCCCGCGCCGTCCTCCTCGAAACGGTAGATCATCACCCGGTCGTAACCCAGCGTCGCCTTTACCAGCCGCGTCGTTCGAGAGATCAGGCTTTCGATGCTGTCCGCCTCGCGGATACGATCTACCATCTTGCGCGCCGTGCCGAGCGGTTGCGTATCGCTGCCTGAAGGCTCGAATTCGATGATCGTGGTGGACTTGTAGCGGTGGAGCGAAATATCGAAGCTGCGGCCACCTTCCATTTCCATCGCAGGAAGCATGGCGGGGCGGGTAGTTCTGCCTGTGACGGTCAGGGCGTTGCGAAGATCGTGGACGAGCTTTTTACCGAGAACATCTTCGGCCGTCCTGCCGTTTAGATCGCCATCAATTCCGAGCAGTTCGCGGCAGTTTTCGGAATGCCGCAACACCATGCGCATTGCGTTATCGCAGGCAATGAGACAGCCATGCGGTTGAATATAGCCTGGGATGTGAATGGGTTCGCGGTCGCAATTGGTCAGATCGACATGATGATCACTGGGCGCCATAAATTAGTCTTCCGCGGCCAGTGCATGCGTGTGGCCAAGACATAGTCCTCGCCTAGAGAAAGATACGCCGAAGTAACTCATCCTAATTGGTCTGCCTTCCTCTTCTTGCAACTATAAACGAGTTTCTTTGTTTTGGATCTTAGAAACTACAGCTGCTTGGCTTTTGCATCCCTATCAATGCCGGGTACAATTTGACATAAAAAAACGCCGGTAGTTCAGATTTTGTTCCGACTATTAGAAGGAAAAAATGTGCCGCAGAAAAAAATAACGATCGGAACGCGCGGACAGGGGCTTTATGAGTTCACGCGCCATGCAACGGAGCTGGTATCGGAGGCTGAAATCAATGAGGGTCTACTAACGATTTTCGTCCGGCACACTTCCTGCTCGCTGCTCATTCAGGAAAATGCCGATCCCGATGTGCGGCGTGACCTCACGGCGTTCTTCTCCCGGCTCGTACCGCCTTCCGATGATCCCTCCATGCGCTGGATCGTCCACACGCTGGAAGGCCCAGACGATATGCCTGCCCACATTAAATCCGCGCTTACAACGGTTTCCCTCGGCGTGCCGATCAGCGATGGCAGGCTTGTACTCGGCACCTGGCAGGGCCTTTATCTTTTCGAACATCGAAACCAGCCGCATCGGCGGGAAATCGTGCTGCATATCTCACCCTGACATCGGGATCCGGATCGAGGTGTTTCGCGTTAACCACCCTGAACGCCTGCTGAACATTCGGTTCTGCTGATATTCAGACGGGCGGGTCTACGGTCCCGTCAATCGCCGGGGGATGTTCCCCTGTCGGCAGAGACACAAACGGAGTGAGTTCATGTTCAGCACCTTTGCAAAAGCCGGGCTGGCTACCCTCATCGCCCTTGGTGGAATTTCCTTTACCGCGCCGGCTGCTTCCGCAGGCCCGGATGTTCAGTATAGAGTTCAGGTTCAGGATGGTTATGGTCATCGTCCCGGCTGGGGTCGCCCGGACCGCCCGCGTCGCGGCTGCTCGGCGTCGTTTGCGGAGGAAAAGGCAAGCCGCATGGGTCTTCGCCGTGCCCGCGTTGTCGATGTCTCGCCGCGCCGTGTCGTGGTGGCAGGTTTCAACCGCTATGGCCGCGACCGCGTTGTTTTCGCCAATGAGCGCGGCTGCCCGGTTATTCGCCGCTAACAACAGCTGACATTATCGATCTGTCGATATCCCCGTATGGCAGATTGATGAAAAATGCCCCTCGCTTCCGAAATGGCAGCGAGGGGCATTTCATTTTGAATATGCCTGTGGCGCAACTGAAGATGGGCAGAGCGGCACCAGGGTGCCGCCCGCCGTCGATCTTACTGGTCGAGCGCGAAGGTGACGTTGACCACCACGCTGTAGCTGTTCTCACCCGAAGCGACCGGCACGCTGTCGGCTTCCTTCATCATCGACGCACGCATCGCGCCAGCCGGTACCGGCATCGGGCGCTGCGAGCTTTCGCTGATTTGAATGACACGGCCGAGTTTTACGCCTGCCGCTTCCGTCAGCGTTTTCGCCTTGGCGATCGCGTCGGCCACGGCCTGCTTGCGGGCTTCCGTCACCGTGGCTTCGGGCTTGTCATTGGTGAAGGTGATATCGCCGCCCTGGTTGATACCGAGCTTGACGGAGGTATCGAGGATCGCGCCAAGTTTCTTCAGGTCGCGCACCCGCACCGTCAGGCCGTTGGAAACCTGATAACCGGTGATCTCGGGCGCGACGTAGACGCCGTCCTTGGGCTCATAATGCTTGTAAAGCGGCTGCACCGAAAAATTGCTCGTCTGCAGGTCGCGGTCTTCGATGGCAGCTTCCTTCAGCGCCTTCAGAACATCGGCGAGCGCCTTGGAGTTCTCAGTCAGCGCAGCCGCAGCGGTTTCCGCCTGCTTGACGACGCTGAAGGAAAGAATGGCCATGTCGGGCGCGATGGCCGCCTGGCCTTCGCCGGAAACACTGATGGTGGCTTCGCGCGGCGAGGCCTCCTGCGCAGATACCTGGGCGGCAAGCGGCATCATGGCCGCCGCGGTCAATGCGGTGAGTGCGAAAAGGCGGGCCGTTTTTGTCTTCATGGTGTTTCCTCGTTGATTGAGTCCCTTTGAAGGGTATTGCCTTAGATTGTGTAGCTAATACGGCGGCGTTGCTTTGCGGAAGCATCAATGGCTTGTCGGGCTCAAAAAATTGCGTTAGAGCGTGACCACCGGATTCGAACCATTGCGAAACCGGTGTTTCGGATCATCTTTTCCGAAAGGGCCTGTAGCTCAATGGTTAGAGCCGGCGGCTCATAACCGCTTGGTTGGGAGTTCGAGTCTCTCCAGGCCCACCATTTTCTTTTGAAATCAGACGCTTATGAGGATAGTCCTGCTGCCGTGCAGGCCGGGGAAGTGTGGTCTCTCATCGAGAGATCGGTCTGGCCCGAGCATAGGACAAGCCAGACCGGAAGATATTTACCGTCAGTTGCAGACCCGCATGCTCTCCATATGCCAGCCGCCATCATAGGCGTTGGGAACGCGGCGGTCTTCGAACCAGCAGCGTGGGGGCGGTGGTGGTGGCGGTTCATAGTAGCGGGGGCCGCTGTTGCCGCCGTTGGCGATGGCGCCGCCGATCAGGCCACCGATGACGCCTGCGGCAAGGCCGCCGGCAATCGCTGCGCCATCATTGTGGCGGCGATGTTCGCGATAGGGCGGCGGCGGCGGGCCGCCGCGGTCATAACCACGGTCGTAGCGCGGACGATAGGGATAGTCCTGCGCGGCGGCGGTGCCGTAGGACGCGAAGACGCTGCCGGTGGCAACCAGCGCAGCAATTGTGGAAAGAATTATCTTTTTCATCGGGCGACTCCATAAGCCTGCTTTGGGAGATAGAGGCTCATTATGCCTGCATGATGGCATGGCACGGGTGAACGGCCTGTGAATGGTTCAGTCCCTGGCTGTTCATCTTTTCTAGGCTTAGGAGGGGTAAATCATGGGTTCTCGCTGGGTTTCCGCAACAAAAAGCCCGGCAGCAATGCCGGGCTTTTGCTGAATTATATGGTTGGGCTCAGAACTTCACGCCAAGACCCACTTTCACAGTATGCTGGTCGACATCGGTGTTGATGCCGAAGATGTCCTTGTCGCCATAGTCGTTATAGCGATATTCCAGCCTGCCGAAGACGTTGTCGGTGAAGGCGTAATCCAGACCTGCGCCAACCGTGTAGCCATTAAAGGTGGTGCTGTCCTTGCCGGCGGGCGTTTCGATGAAGCCGCGTGTCGCGGTCCAGCCGGCGGTACCGTAGATCAGCGCGCGATCGAAGGCGTAACCGACGCGGCCGCGAACGGAGCCCTGCCAGTCTGTGCCGATGTTCACACCCGCATAATCATTATCGTTCCAGTTATAATCGACATCACCTTCGATGCCGAGCACGACATTATTGTCAAACTGGTAATTGTAACCGGCGAAGGCGCCGAGAACGCCGCCATCGAAATTATCCGACGCGACCGGGCCACCGGCCGAAAAATCGCCATTTGCCCAGCCCGCGCCACCTTGAATACCCAGATACGGCCCAGACCAGGTGAAGCCCGGCAGGGGTTCCTGCGCAACCGGCGGGGCCGGATTTTCGTAGACGGCATCCGCAGCCATTGCGGTGCTGGCCGACAGGGCCAAGAGTGACGTTACGATCAGCGTTTTCATCGTTTTTCTCCCTGAGCTGACTGACATCCATAGCATAGATTAGCTACTTTTAATATGGGTCGGGGTTCGGCGGTTCCAAGAGGCATTCCGTGTCCTCCCAGCGTTCGTCCTTTCTTGCCCCGGATCGCGGCGTTCTATCGCCCCACCATGCGGTTCTGATGCTGCGAACGTCCCTGGCCGCGTTTGGTTCCCGTCGGCCCTTCTTCAAAGGTGGGCGTCGTGATCAGCGGGTGTCACGCTTGGTTGTCTTGACAGAAGGGGAGGTGACCATAGAGTTGTGGCTGACGGCGACGATGCCGGTGCTTCGCGCCGCATCTCAGCAGGCATTCTTGCGGTCGAGACAATACCGCCGTGCCAACTTGATGAGGGTGGTCATGGCGGCGAAAAAGGGCATGGGAGGACGAGGACGCATGGGGTTTTGTATTGGCTGGGGAGGAATGATGTGATTGTCGGAGCCGTTCTCAGCGCCGTTCTTCTTCTCACCCTCATTGCGTTTCCGCGGCATCTCAAACCCGTCGTCATCTGCCTGCTGCTGATCTGGAGCACCACTGCCGCCTTTGTGGTTTATGATTGGTGGCGTGGCGGCCAGCGGCTGGATCATATCGTCGCGACCGCCAGTTTCGATGCCACCTGTGCGGATCCGGCATTGCCCATTCGTGTCAGTTTCCGCAATGACAACAATGTCGCCCTGCAGCGGTTGACCTATACGCTGGAAGGCTTCGAGCCGGCGTTCCGCGCCTCCGTTGCCTTCGATCCCTACCAGGTGAGCGAAAGGCGGATCGAGGCGGGCGAGACTTTCGCCGCCTGCCGGTCTTTCCGGCTGCGCAACAATGAAAGAGTGGAACCGCAGCGGCTGGAATGGCGCGTGACGGTCATCTCCGCGGAATTCGGCTAAGCTGTTTTCACGGAACTCCAATATCACGGGATTTTGAGAATTTTCGACGCGGCTGGATGACGCCGGAAAAGCCCTGTGCCACAGCGGATTCATTGGACAGGTGAATGCCTGGGGATAGCGCTGCCAAAGCGGCCGACTTGTTTTCGTCCATTTACGATGCCATCTCCCCGTCCGTCCGATTGATATTGCGGGATGACGGTTTGTATAGCGTTCTGAAATTTCTGAAAATCGCGGCCATTGGCCTAGTCGCCTTGCCGGTTTTGGCCGGCGCGCATATGGGCATCGGCCAGCTGACCGGAAATTTTCACGAAGTCATACCCCGAGAGCTCTATCGTTCGGCCCAGCCGAGCGGCAAGGATATCGCCGCTTACGCCAAGGCCTATGGCATCAAGACGATCATCAACCTGCGCGATGAAAAGCGTGAGGGCTGGTATGAGGCCGAAAGTGTTGCGGCGAAAAACAATGGTATCCGGCTTGTCGATTATCCGCTGAGTTCAAGCGAAAAGGTCTCGGTCGAGGATTCGGAAACGCTGGCGGCCGTGCTGCGCAACGCTGAAAAGCCCGTTCTCATCCATTGTGAACATGGCGCCAACCGCACCGGGCTTGCCTCTGCCATTTACATGGCTGCCGTCGCCGGCAAGAGCGAGGCGGCAGCCGAATTTCAACTTTCGCCCTATTATGGGCATGTGCCGATCCCCGGTATCGGGCGCTATGAAATGTACCAGTCCTGGGATGATTTCGAGGAAACCATCGGGTTTTGAGATTGTTCATCCGCCTACAACCAAGGTCTCAATAATCCCCACCGCTCTCCTTGATCACCTTCGTCAGGCTGCCCGCTGCCGGGAAAAGCGGTATCAGGCATGCCTGAAGCGCGTGGTAGATATCGCCCTTGCCGGGGAACAGCGTGTGGGCCGGAACCAGATCTTCCGTCAGTTCCTCGTGCCAGCCGCCATTTTCATGGTCGATGAAGTTGTTGGCGATGGTGCTCCAGATACGGCGGTAGCTGTCTTCATAAAAGGCATCCGCCGGCAGGTTCTCGTTGAGGAAATGCGCGGCACCCGCCGCCTCGGACATGGGCCACCAGAGCTTTGCCCGCTTGTCGGGTGTGTCGTTCCAGTCGAGCGTATAAAAGAAGCCGCCCTTTTCGCGGTCCCAGCCGAGCGCCATGGATTGCACGAAGAGCGATTTGGCGGCCACCGGCATCCAGTCATGGCGGCGCTCCCCCAGTACCCATAGTTGCAGGATGAGACGTGCCCATTCCAGCCAGTGGCCGGGAGTGGAGCCGGAGGGGCGGAACATTTCGTTGCCGCGATACTCCTTGTCGAGGGTCCAGTTTTCGTCGAAATGCTCCGGCACGCGGAAATCCAGTTCGCCGGCGCGGCGGCGGATGACGAGATCGGCGATGCGTTCGGCCTTGTTGAGGTAGTTATTGTCGCCGGTAACCTCATAGGCGGCCATCAACGCTTCGGTCAGATGCATATTGGAATTCTGGCCGCGATAATTGTCGATGGGCGACCAGTCGCGGTTGAATTCCTCGGCAATAGCGCCGTGCTTTTCTTCCCAGAAACGGGATTCCAGCACTTCGGTGATATCGGCCAGCATCTGGTCGGCGAGCGGATGACCGACGGTCTTGGCGGAGGAGGCCGCCAGAAGCACAAAGGCATGGCCGTAACCCTGCTTGGTGGCGTCCACTGGGCCGGCATCGTTCACCTGCCAAAAATAGCCGCCATGCTCGCTGTCTCGATGCCTGTTCCAGAGATAGGTCATGCCGTGGTCGACGATATCGCCGCAGCCCGGACGGCCAAGCAGGTGGCCGATGGAGAAGCAATGCACCATGCGGGCGGAGGCATGGATGCCGCGCACGGGATTGTTTGGCTGCAACGGCGCGCCCTTGGCGTCCAGATCGAAGAAGCCGCCGGCGGGGTTGAGGGCCCGGTGCTGGAAGAAGTCGAAAAGTCCCTCGGCCTGTTTCACCAGCCACTGGCGGTGCCAGGGCAGGGTGTTCCAGTTGCGGCTGTTGTGGTCGTCTTCAGGCATCTCGTCCTCCATGGCGGTTTGCTGCTTCGGCTTATATCCTTGCTGTATAAACCTGTCATCTGTCAGCGATATTTCGTAACTTGCCCTAACGGCGCAAAGCAATGCCTGTCCCTTGAAGATATATTGACATAAACATATCTTTATGTGACTTGACGAGTTGCGTTCTTGCAAATCGAAATGAGGAGTGTGCCCGTGTTTGACGATCTGTTTGGCCCTGAAGGGGCAAAGCGCGACGGCGCGGAAATTTTCAAGGCGTTGCGCGAAGCCGCCAGCGAACGCATCCTCATTCTCGACGGCGCCATGGGCACGCAGATCCAGGGTCTCGGTTTTGACGAAGATCATTTTCGCGGCGACCGCTTCATCGGCTGCGCCTGTCACCAGAAAGGCAATAACGACCTTCTGATTCTGACCCAGCCTGACGCCATCGAAGATATCCATTATCGCTACGCCATGGCGGGTGCGGATATTCTCGAAACCAACACGTTCTCGTCGACGCGCATCGCGCAGGCCGATTACGAGATGGAAAATGCCGTCTACGACCTCAACCGCGAAGGTGCGCAGATCGTCCGCCGCGCGGCCCAGCGCGCCGAGCGGGAAGATGGCCGCCGCCGCTTTGTTGCGGGCGCCATCGGGCCGACGAACCGCACGGCGTCCATTTCGCCTGACGTCAACAATCCCGGTTACCGCGCCGTCAGTTTCGACGACCTGCGTATTGCTTACGGCGAGCAGATCGACGGCCTGATCGACGGTGGCGCCGATATCATCCTCATCGAGACGATTTTCGATACGCTGAACGCCAAGGCCGCGATTTTTGCCTGCGAGGAGCGTTTCGAGGCGAAAGGCATCCGCCTGCCGGTCATGATCTCGGGCACGATCACCGACCTATCCGGCCGCACGCTCTCCGGCCAGACGCCGTCCGCCTTCTGGAACTCGGTGCGCCACGCCAATCCCTTCACCATCGGCCTGAACTGCGCGCTGGGTGCCGACGCCATGCGTCCGCATCTGCAGGAGCTGTCGGACGTTGCCGATACCTTCGTCTGTGCCTATCCCAATGCCGGCCTGCCGAATGAATTCGGCCAATATGACGAAACGCCTGAAATGATGGCGCGTCAGGTGCAGGGTTTTGCCCGCGACGGCCTCGTGAACATCGTTGGCGGTTGCTGCGGCTCGACGCCGGAGCACATCCGGGCGATTGCCGAAGCCGTGAAAGATTTTAAGCCGCGCCCGATCCCCGAGCACAAGCCGTTCATGTCGCTTTCGGGCCTCGAGCCCTTCGTGCTGACCAAGGACATCCCCTTCGTCAATGTCGGCGAGCGCACCAACGTTACCGGCTCGGCCCGCTTCCGTAAGCTCATCACCGCCGGTGATTATACGGCGGCTCTGGCTGTCGCCCGTGACCAGGTGGAAAACGGTGCGCAGATCATCGATATCAACATGGACGAAGGCCTCATCGATTCGCAGAAGGCGATGGTGGAGTTCCTGAACCTCATCGCCGCCGAGCCTGATATCGCCCGCGTGCCTGTGATGATCGACTCGTCGAAGTTCGAGATCATCGAGGCCGGTCTGAAATGCGTTCAGGGCAAGTCGATCGTCAATTCCATTTCGCTGAAGGAAGGCGAGGAGAAGTTTCTCCAGCAGGCGCGGCTCGTCCGCAATTACGGTGCGGCAGTCGTCGTCATGGCCTTTGACGAGGTCGGGCAGGCGGATACCTATCAGCGCAAGGTAGAAATCTGCGCGCGTGCCTACAAGCTGCTCACCGAAAAGGCCGGCCTCTCGCCGGAAGACATCATCTTCGATCCGAACGTCTTTGCCGTCGCGACCGGTATCGAGGAGCACAATAATTACGGCGTTGATTTCATCGAAGCCACCAAGACCATCCGCGAAACCATGCCGCTCACGCATATTTCCGGTGGCGTTTCCAACCTGTCCTTCTCCTTCCGCGGCAACGAGCCGGTGCGTGAGGCGATGCATGCCGTGTTCCTGTACCACGCCATTCAGGTCGGCATGGATATGGGGATCGTGAATGCCGGTCAGCTTGCGGTTTACGACAATATCGATGCGGAACTGCGGGAGGCCTGCGAAGACGTGGTGCTGAACCGCCGCGACGATGCGACCGAGCGTCTGCTTGAAGTGGCAGAGCGTTTTCGTGGGACCGGTGAAAAGCAGGGCAAGGTCCAGGATCTCTCCTGGCGTGAGCTTCCCGTCGAGAAGCGGCTGGAGCATGCGCTGGTCAACGGCATTACCGACTACATCGACGCCGATACGGAAGAGGCGCGCCAGAAGGCGGAGCGCCCGTTGCACGTTATCGAAGGGCCGCTGATGGCGGGCATGAACGTGGTCGGCGATCTCTTCGGTTCGGGCAAGATGTTCCTGCCGCAGGTGGTGAAATCCGCCCGCGTGATGAAGCAGGCCGTGGCGGTGCTTCTTCCTTACATGGAAGAGGAAAAGCGCCTGAATGGCGGCTCGGAGCGCAGCGCTGCCGGGAAGGTGCTGATGGCGACCGTTAAGGGCGATGTGCACGATATCGGCAAAAATATCGTCGGCGTCGTTCTCGCCTGCAACAATTATGAGATCATCGATCTCGGCGTAATGGTGCCGACGACGAAAATCCTCGAAACTGCGATTGCCGAAAAGGTCGATGTGATCGGCCTTTCCGGCCTAATCACTCCGTCGCTGGACGAGATGGTGCATGTGGCGGCTGAGATGGAGAGGCAGGGTTTCGATATTCCGCTGCTGATCGGCGGCGCGACGACGAGCCGTGTGCATACGGCGGTGAAAATCCATCCGCGTTACGAGGCGGGGCAGGCAATCTATGTCACCGACGCCTCGCGTGCGGTGGGCGTCGTGTCGGCGCTTCTCTCTGCCGAGCAAAAGCCCGCTTATATCGACGGTATTCGCAGCGAATATGCCAAGGTGGCGGAAGCGCATGCCCGCAACGAGCGTGAAAAGCAGCGCCTGCCGCTTTCCCGCGCCCGCGAGAATGCGCACAAAATCGACTGGTCGGCCTATAGCGCCGTCAAGCCGCAGTTCTTCGGCACCAAAGTGTTCGAGACCTACGACCTTGATGAGCTTTCTCGCTATATCGACTGGACGCCGTTCTTCCAGACCTGGGAATTGAAGGGTCGTTTCCCGGCTATTCTCGAAGATGAGAAACAGGGCGAAGCGGCGCGGCAGCTTTACGCCGATGCGCAGGCGATGCTTGCGAAGATCATCGACGAGAACTGGTTCCGGCCGCGCGCAGTGATCGGCTTCTGGCCGGCCAATGCTGTGGGCGACGATATCAGGCTGTTCACGGATGAAAGCCGTAAAGAAGAACTGGCGACTTTCTTCACGCTGCGCCAGCAGCTTTCCAAGCGAGATGGACGCCCCAACGTGGCGCTCTCCGATTTCGTTGCGCCTGTTCATAGCGGCGTTGCCGATTATGTCGGCGGCTTTGTGGTAACGGCTGGTATCGAGGAAGTGGCAATTGCCGAGCGTTTCGAGCGGGCCAATGACGATTATTCGTCCATTCTCGTCAAGGCGCTGGCCGACCGTTTCGCGGAAGCCTTTGCCGAGCGCATGCATGAGCGGGTGCGCAAGGAGTTCTGGGGTTATGCACCGGACGAGGCTTTTGCCGGCGAGGAGCTGATCGGCGAGGCCTATGCCGGTATTCGCCCTGCGCCCGGCTATCCGGCCCAGCCGGATCATACCGAAAAGAAGACGCTGTTTGCCCTGCTGGACGCCACCAATGCGGCGGGTGTGGAGCTGACGGAAAGCTACGCCATGTGGCCGGGTTCTTCCGTCTCCGGAATCTATATCGGCCACCCCGAAAGCTATTATTTCGGCGTGGCCAAGGTGGAGCGCGATCAGGTTCTCGATTATGCGCGCCGCAAGGATATGCCGGTGGAAGAGGTGGAGCGCTGGCTCGGTCCTGTCCTCAACTACGTGCCGACGAATGGTGCTGAGGAAATCGACAGCGCGGCCTGATGTTCCGATGTGCTGCCATTCAATAAAAAAGCGCGGGGTCTTGCCCGCGCTTTTTGCATTTAGTCGGTGTTTAAGACCGTAACGCCGCCAGTTCCTCGATGCCGACATGGCTCTCGACCTCGCTGCCGCGCAGATAGAGATAGAGGCCGATGGCGAAGGCGAGGACCGCGATGAAGACCAGATACCAGGCGTGGGCCATGGGATTGACGGCAAGCGCCGTGGTCACGCCAATCGGCGTCAGCCCGCCGAAGACGGCATAAGAGACATTATAGGCGAAGGAGAGGCCGGAGAAACGGACCGACGCCGGGAAGGCGCGGACCATGACATAGGGCACCGCGCCTGCCATGCCGACCGACAAGCCCATGACGCCATAGAGCACGAACATGGTTTGAAGCGATGTGCCGGCATAGCTGTAGAAGGTGAAGGTGGCGATGCCGAAGAAGATGCTGGCCCCCATGAAGAAGATGCCGGAGCCGACGCGGTCGATCAGGGCGCCGGCGATGATGACGCCGAAGATCAGGAACAGCGTGCCGAAGCTGGTGCCGGCCAGTGCCTGCGTCGGGGTGTAACCGTAAAGCTTCTGCAGGAAGGTGGCCGTCATCAGCGTGGTGACGACGATGGCCGCCGACAGGACCCAGGTCAGCAGGGCAGAGATGATCACGCCGCGCATATGGTGCTTCAGCACGAGGCCAAGCGGCAGCTTGTCCGTCAGTGACTTCGACTTTTTCATTTCCATGAAGATCGGCGTTTCTTCCAGCCAGCGACGCAGATAAACCGCGATGAGGCCGAAAATGCCGCCGAGGAGGAAGGGAATGCGCCAGGCGTAACCGGCCACGTCTTCCGGTGTGAAAAGTGAGTTGATGGCAAAGGCGATCAACGAGCCCAGCATGATGCCAAAGGAAAGACCGGACGTGAGGAAACCACAGGCGAGGCCAACACGGCGGAAAGGCACATGTTCGGCAACGAAGGTCCAGGCGCCGGGCACTTCACCGCCGATGGCGGCACCCTGCAGCATGCGCAGGATGATGAGCAGGATGGGAGCGGCAACGCCTATGGTGGCATAGGTCGGCATCAGCGCCATGCCGAGCGTCGACAGCGCCATCAGGAGGATCGAGAAAGCGAAGACACGCTTCCGGCCATACCGGTCGCCATAATGCGCCAGCACGATGCCGCCCAGCGGTCGCACCAGATAACCGGCGGCGAAAATGCCGAAGGTCTGGATCATCACCAGCCAGTCGGGCATTTCCGGTGGAAAGAACAAATGGCCGATGACGGTGGCGAAAAATACGAAAATGATGAAGTCGTAAAATTCGAGTGCGCCGCCCAGGGCCGAAAGGCCAAGAGTTTTGTAATCCTGACCGTTAAGGGGCCGGGCTGCCGCCGGTGTAGTGGTGGGAGACATGAGGCTGCTTCTTTTCTAAATTACGTAGTACTTATGGGCATGCGGCAAGAATGGCGGGATTTCAAGCCTTATCGGTCGTCAATCGTTCAGGTATTTGGATGGACGATCGAGAAAGCGCCGCAGGAAGGCGATGTTTTCCAGTTCGTCATAGAGGCGCTCGGTGATGCCATCCTCATCGAAGTAATAAATCGTGGCCTCTGGAATCGCCAACAGCACGGGCGAATGGGTGGCGATGATCAATTGTCCGCCGCTATCGGCTGCGTTGCGGATGATCGCCGCCAGTTCCAGCTGCTTTTGCGGTGAAAGCGGACTTTCCGGTTCGTCGAGAAAATAGAGGCCGGCGCCATGCAGGCGCCGATGCATGATATCGAGGAAGCCTTCGCCATGCGATCGCCGGTCGAGGCTGTTGTTCCTGACAATCCCGCGAAATGTCTCTGGCGTTTCCTCCGGAAAATCCTCGCCGTTTTTCAGAGCCTTTTCCCGCTCCCAGCGAAAATCGTCCAGTGCTTCCTCGTTCTGTCGACGGATATAACCAAGCACGTCTTCCGCGCGCAGGAACATGCGGATCTTCGGATATTTCTTGCGGGCAAAATAGAAGGCCTTCGCCACGGTTTCGGCATGCTGGAGATAGAGGTCACCCTTGACTTGGCCATGATTGCCGATGGCATAGGCCGTCATTCCCGCCGCCAGACCCTCCAGCAGTGTCGATTTGCCAGAGCCGTTATTACCGGCGAAAAAGGTGATCGGCGTCTTGAATTCGAGGCGTTCCAGATGGCGCATGGCCGGAACGGAGAAGGGATAATCATCCCGTCCGTCCGGTGTTTCTTTCATCGTAACGCTGTCGAGAAACAGCATGTCGCAGTCCTTAATCCGTGATGTCGATCGCCATTGCACTCTGGTGCGCGTTGGCGGCCATGTCGCAAATCGATTGCATATGATTGCAGCTTATCGTTGGCCGCCCTCTGCGCCAATGGTTGCGACACAGCGGGTGTCCGTCATGCCGCTTTCCTGAACTTAAGATAAATGTAAATTACTGAAATATATTTAAGTAATAATTGAGAATTCCGGATTATATTTGTGATATTCCTAGTATAAACTTCAAATTAACATAGTAATTATAATTGTTTTACATTGTTTTTTCGTTGGGGATGTCCGGGTGAAGCACATTGCATTATTTTCGGCCGCTATTTTGTTTTCCGCGATATCTGTGAATGAGGCCAAGGCGCGTGGATCTGGGTTTTTCGGAGGTTCATGGTTTGGCGGCGGTGAGACGATTGATCTCGTTTATGATCTTCCGGAGACAGAGCTCTTTCTTCGCAACGGCGAGGCCTATGATCTCGGTTATCTCAATAGCGATAACAGCAGCGGGTACGTCCTCTACCGCGGCGAGCGGTACAGCAAGCTCACCGAAGCGGATATCGCCCGACTGAAGGCAATGCTTGGCTTCGATCCGACAACAAAGGACCGGATGGAGCGGGCGGCAAGGAGCCGCGATTCATCCTGGACGCTTGCGATCGTGATCGCAGTGGCAATCATCGGCATCTTCGTGCTGGTCCACAAGACGATACAAATCGTGCGCTGGATGTCGCAACTGTCCACGACGTCAGGGGTCACGGCAAACAAATTGCAGGAGGAGCCGCCCGCACCGCTTGACGTCCGCAGGGCGCGTTTGGCGAAACGAAACAGGAGCGACGGCGTTGCCGATCAAGCTGCGCGCGCCCGTGCAGATCATGCTGTCGCCGAGGCGGAGCCATTGCCGACCCGCACCGGCACCACGGCGCAAGCCTTCGGACGCCGAAATATGTGAAACGGTTTTGAGCCTTATTCGAACCGGTCGATAATGCTGATGCCGCTTTCCCGGAAACTGTCCATGGCGGGCAGGGCTGCTGCCGCTTCGGTCAGTGAGATATGGCGGCCGATCAGCTTTTCCGGCGCGAGCCTGCCGCTTTCGATCATTGAAAGCATGTCCTCGTAACGCCATGCCTGCATGCCATGGCTGCCGTAGATCTCCAGCTCATGGGCGATCACCCGGGCCATGGGAATGGCTGGCATGGCATGGTCTGCCAGCATCAATCCCACCTGCACATGGCGTCCGCGCCGGCGCAGATTGCTGATGGAATTGCAGCAGGTCTGCGGATGGCCAAGGGCATCGACGGAGACATGCGCGCCGCCGCCGGTGATGTCTCGCACCGCTTCGGCAACATCGGCAACCGAACGGCTGTCGATGGTTGCGGTTGCGCCCAGCTGCCGGGCGAGTTCCAGCTTGTCTTCGGCAATATCGATGGCGACGACCTGTGCGCCGAGGCCCGCGCCGATCATGATGGCGGAAAGCCCGACGCCGCCGCAGCCGTGCACGGCCAGCCATTCGCCGCCCTTCAGGCGTCCCTGATCCGTCACCGCCCGGAAGGACGTGGCGAATCGGCAGCCGAGACCGGCGGCGGTTGCATAGGCCATCGATTCCGGCAGGTGCACCAGATTCTGATCGGCATAGTCGATGGCGACATATTCGGCGAAGGAACCCCAATGGGTGAAGCCGGGCTGGAACTGCGTTTCGCAGACCTGCTGGTTGCCGGAACGGCATTCGTGGCAATGGCCGCAGCCCGAGACGAAGGGGACGGTGACGCGATCACCCTTTTTGAAGCGGGTGACGTGTCTGCCGACTGCGGCGATAACGCCGGCAAATTCATGGCCGGGCACATGCGGCAGGCGGATATCCGGGTCATGCCCCATCCAGCCGTGCCAGTCGCTACGGCAAAGGCCGGTCGCTTTCACCGCGATAACCACGCCGCCATCGCTCGGTTCAGGATCGGGCAGGGACGCGACTACAGGGGTCTCGCCGAAGTGTTCGTAATAAAGTGCGCGCATCATGGCCTCCATCATTGATCAGCAGGTTCAAACCTGAACCTGCTGCTAGAGCATTTTCAGCAAAAATGCGAAGTCGTTTTACGTCAGGAGAAGCGCTTCAGTCCTTGATCAGCATCAGGTCGCCGGCTGCGAATTTCAAAGTCACCCGCTCACCGACGGCGGGCGGCGCGGTACCGGGATCGTTGAACATGTCGAAGGACAGCGTCGAACCGCCCAGATCAAGGCGGGTGCGGATGACGGAGCCGAGGAACTGGCTGGAGGTCACGAGGCCGGAAATGGCGACGTCGCCTTTCGCGTCGCTGCCGAGGGAGCCTGCTTCCGGGCGAAGCGCCAGCGTGATTTTCTCGCCGTTGGCTGCATCGACCGGCTTTGGCAGTGTGATCTGCTGCTCCCCGACCTGGATGGTGTTGGACGAGGAATCCACCACGGTCGCGTCGATGAGATTCAGCGTG
>JAEXMK010000018.1 GCA_023444445.1 Pseudomonadota bacterium
GTGCTCCTGTCCAGTCCCGCCAACGAATGCGGGTGGTGTTGGAATAATGATTTGCCCGCGATAAGCGAACAGGCAGGCTGATAAAGGGTATTGCCATTGCAGTCAAAGGTGAAGGGCGGTTCAGCGAAGCATTTCCGCAAGACCATTGACCGTATTGGCGTTGCGGGTCGTACCGATACCAAGCCTTTTGGTGGTCAGGACAGACAGCAGCCGGCTCTCGCTGGGTTTCCCGCAGAAATCGATCCAGAGATCGCCGCCCGCGAGCGCGATCTGCTCCCTGCCCCGGTATTTCTCCAGCAATTCCAGGACGCCGTGGTCCAACGGCGCCCGCATGACCCGGACGCAGACATCCGGCGGATTGCCTTGCGGAAACGGATTATCCGCCGCCAGTTTCAGCCAGTCGCCACCCGCGCGAACGACAATATCGACATGTTTGCCGAAACGCTCCTCGAAGGCGCGCTCCAGCCTGCCCTCGATCTCGCGGACAGGGGCCGCTTTCGTGCGAAAAACCAGATTTCCGGTCGCGACAAGCGTCCTGCAGTCGGCAAACCCCAGCTCTTCCGCCAGGGCCCTGAGATCGGCCATGATAAGCCGTTTGCCGACACCAAGAACGATGCTGTGCAGCAGGGCCACATATTCGCTCATCCACGCAGGCTCCAGTAGCGCCATGGCGCCCACCAATGCCTCTTTTCGCCAAGCGTCTCCGGCACCGGGTCCAGCCCGCTGGTGCCGCCCGGGCCACAACGCGCCACACGAAACAACGCCATCCATCCGCCGGCCCACAACCCGTGGCGGGCGATGGCTTCATAGCCATATTCGGAACAGGTGGGGATGTGACGACAGGAATTGCCGACGAAACCCGAAAGCGTCAACTGATACAGCCTGATGAAGCCGACGCCGAAAAGCCGTCCCGGTGTTTTGGCAAAGGTGCCACCCCAATTACGGGATCGCCCGGCTTTTACCGCCGTCTCTTGATGCCGGCAGCCTGGTTCTCCGCACATCGCCTAACCCGCAGCGTTTAGAACCGGCCGGCCTTCGATCTGGTCGAGCGCATCGACCACCGCTTCGAAGGTCAGCATGGTGGAGGCGTGACGGGCCTTGAAATCCCGGACCGGGGAAAGCACCCGCATATCCTCGAAACGACCCGTCGGCCCCTCGCTGCCCTGCTTCAGCATGGCCAGCATATCTTCCCGCGCCTGGCGGATTTCAGCGCTGGAAGCGCCGATGATGTGGTGCGCCATGATGGAGGCGGAGGCCTGGCCGAGCGCGCAGGCGCGAACCTCATGCGAAAATCCGGTCACCATGCCGCCTTCGACCTTCAAATAGACCTTGAGCTTGGAGCCGCACAGCCGGGAGTGTTTCTCGGCGCTGGCGTCGGCATCCTCAAGAACACCGATCAGCGGGATATTGCCGGCAAAGTCCAGAATGCGGTTATTGTAGATGTCATCCATGGTCAGGTATCCGGCGCGCTCAAGAATGCCCAAAAACAGGACAGGTCAAATTTTTCAAACACAGCGTTTGTCGCAGTGAAGCTTTCCTGCCCTTCGTTCTAATTATATGCTAACGAGCTTTCTGGACATCAAGCCGTGATCAAATTAACGGCTCCGATACCGAAAAAACAGCATCGGTCTTGCCAAAATGCTATAAAACAACCAGATAGCAGCAGCTGCGAACATGGGTTCGCGATGAAAAACGAATTCAGGTGCGGCCTTTACCCGCATCGGGAGAGACGGAATGGATGCGATCGTGAAGAATTTCCCCGGCGCTGGCGCAAAACCCGACGTGGCCGAGGCTCGCCCAAGCCAGGCGGAAGCCGAAGAAGCAGTACGCGTTCTTCTGCGCTGGGCAGGAGAAAACCCCGCCCGCGAGGGTCTGCTGGACACGCCAAAGCGCGTCGCGAAGGCCTATCGTGAGCTTTTTGCCGGTTACGAGCTGAACGTTCAGGACGTGCTCGGCACCACCTTCGAGGAAGTTGGCGGTTATGACGATGTGGTGCTGGTGCGCGACATCCCCTTCTTCTCCCATTGCGAACACCATATGGTGCCGATCGTCGGCAAGGCACATGTCGCCTATCTTCCAGCCGGCCGCGTGCTTGGCCTGTCGAAGATCGCCCGCGTCGTTGAAATCTTCGGCCGCCGCCTGCAAACGCAGGAAAACATGACGGCGCAGATCGCGCGCTCGATCGAAGAAACGCTGAAGCCGCGCGGTGTGGCCGTGATGATCGATGCCGAACATATGTGCATGTCCATGCGCGGCGTCAACAAGCAGGGGTCCACGACCCTGACCACCAGCTTCACCGGCACGTTCAAGAACGATCCGGCAGAGCAGGTGCGCTTCATGACCATGGTGCGGAACCGCTAGGCGTTGGACCGAAAGCCGCAACGCGGCTTTCGGAAAATCCGATGCGCAAAAATTTATGGTGGCGGAAGCGATTCCGTTTTATCCGCCACTCTCATCATTCCGCCAGTTGATTTTCCGGGGTTACCATGTCCATTTCGTTTCCGCCCGCCTCTGCGGACAAGGAAGTGCTCGAAAACGCGGGTCTCTTTTCGCCGAAATTCGACGCTCATGGCCTCGTCACCGCCGTGGTCACCGATGCGCGCGACGGTGAATTGCTGATGGTCGCCCATATGAATGCGCAGGCCCTGTCGCTGACGCTGGAAACGCGCATCGCCCACTATTACAGCCGTTCGCGCGACAAGATCTGGAAGAAGGGCGAAACCTCCGGCAACCTGCAGACGGTGAAGGAATTCCGCACCGATTGTGATCAGGACGCCGTGTGGCTGAAGGTCTCCGTCGCCGGCCATGACGCCACCTGCCATACCGGCCGGCGCTCGTGCTTTTACCGCACCGTCGAACTCTCCAATGGCGATGCTGTGACCAGGATCACCGACGACACCCGCCATTTCGATCCGGCCACAACCTATTCCGACACATAAACGGCCGCCTTCCATCGGCCGCACCAATTTGCTACCAATATAGTGGGCTTCAGGGATTTGAGGGAAGCCCGAGGAACTGGCAGGGAGTGCGGTCATGTTGGGATGGGGAAATCGTCATAATCAACTTGCGGCTGGAAATCCCGAAGCCACCGGCAATGAGCCGCCTGTCACCCAGATTGTCGACAAGCATCGCATAGCGCTCGCCCTTGGCGGCGGGGCTGCTCGGGGCTGGGCCCATATCGGCGTGTTGCGAGCACTCGACGAAGCTGGCGTGAAGATCGGCATGATCGCGGGCACGTCGATCGGCGCGCTGGTGGGCGGTTGTTATCTCGCAGGTAAGCTCGATGAGCTGGAAGAATTCGCCCGGTCGCTGACGATGCGCCGCATTGCCGGCCTGCTTGATCTCACGATCGGCGGCGGCGGTCTGTTCGGCGGCATGCGACTGACCAAGCGCATGCAGGAGCATCTGGAAGGCCTGCGCGTTGAAAACCTCGAGCACCCCTTCATCGCCGTCGCCACCGAACTGCGCACCGGCCACGAAGTATGGATCCATCAGGGCGATCTCGTCACCGCACTGCGCTCATCCTATGCGCTGCCGGGTATTTTCGAACCGGTGCAATGCAATGGCCGCACCCTGATTGACGGCGCGCTGGTCAATCCCGTTCCTGTCTCAGTCTGCCGGGCCTATGAGCAGGCGCTGGTCGTTGCGGTAAACCTCAATTACGATCTTTTCGGCCGCTCCGCCGTGGTCAAACACGCCTCCTCACCCCATGGCGGCGGCCTAGCACCGACGGAAACGGCGCCGCGTCCCGGCCTGCCGGGCGTCATGGTCCAGGCCTTCAACATCATTCAGGACAGGATTTCGCGCTCGCGTCTGGCCGGCGATCCGCCCGATTTGATGCTGCATCCGCGCATCAACGATATCGGCCTTTCCGAATTCCACCGCGCCAGCGAAGCTATTGACCGAGGATATCAGGAAACGCGCGCGCGCATTCCGGAACTGGAGCGCATGCAGCAGGCATTCCGGCGATAAGGCGAGAAGCTCCCTCATTCCTGCGCCTGTCACAGAAATGAGGGAAGTGACACTCACTCACCCCGCGATATAGGCCTTGATATGCTCCGCTTCGGCCTCGATTTCACCGATCCGCGCCTTCACCACGTCACCGATGGAGATGATGCCGGCAAGGCGGCCGTTCTCTTCAACCGGGACATGCCTGAAGCGTCCGCCCGTCATGATTTCCATCAGCTCATCAGTGGTGGAATTGTGGTGACAGCGAATGACATTCCTGGTCATGGCAACGGAAACGGATTGCTGGAGGGAGGCGGCACCCTGGCCCGCAACGGCCTTGACGAGATCACGCTCCGTAAAGATGCCGAGAACTACACCATCGCCATCGGTCACGACGACGGAACCGATCTTGTGCGCGTGCAGCGTGGCCGCCGCCTCACCGATGCTGACCTCAGGATTGACAGTCACGACATCCCGGCCCTTGCGGTCGAGAAGATCTTTTACGAATGTGGGCATGCCTTCCTCCTCTTTGCAGCGATCCGCAGTGCCGCAGTCTCCCCCAGCGGTTGCAAATCATGCGATATGGTGCGCTGAGGCCCGCGTGAATGCAATCCCGCATGGGACGGACGAAAGCAAATTTGCGCCACGGCCGACAAGGAGCGTGATCGACCTAGCGTAATGGACGATCGAAAAGGCCGAAGAACAGGAAGCCGAGCAGAAACCCGAAAACATGGGCATCCCAGGCGATTTGACCGCCGACATCTCCGAACAGCGGCACGCCGACGGCAATCAGCACATTGCCAAACAGCCACATCAGCGTGAAGATCAGAACCGTGCGGTTGGAGAGTGCCGCAAGAATGCTCTGCCGCGGCATCAGATGGCCGAAGGAGGCGCTATATCCGCCACGCGCGGGAAAGGCGAAGCGGCAAGCCGCGCCCATCAGCGCCGATACGACACCGGATGCGCCAATGAGCACCGTCACATCACCCCAGTTTAACGCCGCATGGCCAAAGGCGGAAACGGCGGCGGAAATGCACCATAACAGCACGAAGCGCACTGTTCCGATCCGGCGCACAACCGGCGCACCGAAGGCCATCAACCATAATCCGTTAAAGAGAATATGCTCGATGCCACCATGCAGGAAAGAATAGGTCACCGGCGTCCAGAGCCATTCCAGACCCTGCTGCGAAAAAGGGACAGCGTAACGCAGCGGGATGAAGCCAAAGGTGAAGACGAACCAGCGTTCACCTTCCTCCGACAGAAGATAAGCGGGAACCACATAAGCGATGACCAGAGCGGCCAGAACGCCGACGAGCAGCCCCGGCAGGTTGAAGACGGGCGTATTCGTATCGTGTTTCGGCTCCGGCGTTTCCGAAACCGGCGGCTGTTCGCCGTCCTCGTAGGACATGATCCCATCCCTGTCTTGGTCGAATTTTGCGTTCCCCGAGCAATATAGGAAGCCCGAACGAAAAAAAAGCCGTCCCGCCTTTGGGCGCGCGACGCCAAACCGCAACCGGTTCGAGCGCCGGGCCACGGACGGTCCGGCTTGCAGACGAGCCCGTGAAATCGCGGGCAGCGCCATCAATTGTGCTGAAGGGAGCGTTCCCCCGACATGGCGGCACGGATGCCACGACCGCGGCCGAGAAGCAATCTCAACCATTTGTTAACCTTAACAAATCCGGTTGGCATGAAAATCGCTACACCTCCAGATACAGACGTTCGGATGGACATGATGTCCCAAAAACGAACATGGAGAAATGCTATGAAGAGCATGGCCGGACTGGACATATATGCCTATTGGGACGACTTGCGCGGCAAGCGCCCTGCCCCTCGCCGCGAAGACATCGATCCCGCAAAGCTGAAACATCACCTCGGCGATCTATTCATCCTGACGGACAAAGGAGAGAGCACGCCGTTCTTCCGCCTTGCCGGTACACGTCTCTGCGACCTGTTCGGCCGGGAATTGCGGGATCGACCCTTTTCGGAACTGTGGCATCAGGCCAATGCCGTCTTCCCCTGCCGCGTCGCCCGCGGTATCCTGCAACACCAGTTGCCGGTGATTTTCGATGTTGAAGCCGAAGACGAGCACGGCGTCGCACCACTGCCCTTCGAAATGCTCCTTCTGCCACTGCTCACGGAGACGGACACCGCACCAAGACTGCTGGGCGCCCTGTTGCCGGAAAGTCCCAGGCTTGATTTTGCCGCCCCGATCCAATGCCTCTCCATGAAGAGCAGCCGGCTGTTGCACCTGGACCTTGTGCCCACAGAGCGCGCGGCAAACACCAATGCAGCAGCAGCCCCCTTTGCAGGACGTCTTTGACGGCTTCCGCACGTATGGCGCGACGTGATCAAGGGACTATTACGACCGTCCAGCACAATAAATACGTCAATACTGTAATCATTTTGTCGATTGGAAAAATTGTAGATATCAAACAATACAGTCTGTTAACTCGCGCAATGTAGAAAAGAGGCATCATCATTCATTACAATTGCGATGCCCATGTTTTCGTCCCGCTCGGCTAACACCGCCCAGATCCCGCGTCCGGTTGAAGAAGCTCACCTGGACGACGCCGTCCGTGTGTCCTTCACCGGCCGTCTCATGTTGCCGGACCACGAAGAATATGATTGCACAGCAACCGAGATGACCGCAGAAAGAGCGCAGTTCACCTGCCCGGGTGTTGCCCGCCGCGGTGACCGTGTCATCGCCTATCTCCAGCATATCGGCCGGATCGAAGGCGCCGTCACGGCGCTGACCCCAGCAGGTTTCCTCATCGCCATCAACGCGCCGGAGCGCAAGCGCGAAAAACTCGCCGCGCAGCTCGCATGGATCGCCAAACGCCAGCTGCTCGGCCTGCCGGAAGACCGCCGGCATGACCGCCTGACGCCGCGCAATGCCAAGGCACAGCTCGTTCTGGAAGACGGCGTGCTCGTCGCCTGCCGGCTGATCGACCTTTCCCTGTCGGGTGCGGCCATCGAGATCGAAAACCGGCCCCCCCTCGGAACCCGGGTTCAGCTCGGCAAGAACATGAGCGGCAAGATCGTGCGCCACTTCATGGAAGGCGTGGCGGTCGAGTTCGACCGCGTGCAATCGCCCGACGCTCTGATCGAGTTTCTCTAGAACGTTGACAACACCCGGCACCTTTGCGCCGTTTAAAAACGTGCGACATTTTTCTGCGCGCGTTGGGTTCGACCTGACCCCATAGCCATGAAAAGGCATAAACCGCCAGCGGCAACATTCGCGGCTGTGCGGGTTCGCGCGCCGCGCATGGCGTCTGGCGCGATTCATTTTCTCCTTCACGAGTTCCCATTCTCCTGCGCCGACTATGCGATATGTCCTTTGCATACGCGGTTGGCTGAATGGGACACGTCACGTCCTTTTGGATCAGCGAGCCTGCGAATGGGGACAAAAAACACTCGGCAAAGCTTTTTGTGCAGAAAAAAAGCAGTTTTTTTGAATTTTTTTTGCCGCTCTTTTCGGCCTGTTTCAGCCTGAAACAACTATCCCAAAACGGGAAATTTACCGCTTAGCCAAGTCCAGCAAGACGGTCGCAGGCAACAGCGCAGACAGCGACGCGCCGAAAATCGCTTTTAATACAGCAGCCTAAATGACTACCAAAAGCCTAAGAGCGAGATGCGTAAAATTGTAATAAAATTTGCCTCAAACACGCATAAAAACTAACTCGAATACAGTTCAAAACATCGGTTAATTTGCTGAAATTTAAGCTCAAATTGCGCCGCGCAAATTTCCGTCGGCTCAAAATATAACTGCGAATGTCTCCTCACCACGGGGAGACAAGCAATGAACAAGAACAACCGTTTCGTTTTCACTCTGATCGCATTCATCGTCAGCGCCTTCGCCCATCAGGCAAGCGCTTCGCCAGCCGCCGTCATGCGCGTCATCGGCAAGGCCAATCCGCCGATCGGCCACTATGAGTTCTGCCAGACATATCAGAGTGAATGCCAGCCGACCTCGCTGGACAATGGACCGATGCAGCTGACCGAAGAGCGCTGGAAGACGATGCTCCACGTCAACTACACCGTCAACACCACCATCACGCCAATGACCGACATGGAAATCTATGGCGTCGAGGAGCGCTGGGCCTATCCCACCACGGTCGGCGATTGCGAAGACTTCGTGCTTCTGAAGCGCAAGATGCTGATGAACAAGGGGTTCTCTGCCTCCAACCTGCTGATCACAGTCGTTCTTCAGCCAAATGGCGAAGGTCACGCCGTCCTGACCGTCCGTACCGATCGTGGCGATTTCGTTCTCGACAACATGCGCAACAAGGTCATGAACTGGTCGGAAACCGAATATACCTACCTGAAGCGCCAGGACACCGCCAATCCCGGCCGCTGGGTGAAAATTCAGGATGGCCGCGCCACCACGGCGGTTGGCGGCATCCGGTAAGTTAGTCAGACAGCATACCCTTCCCGTCTCCACAATTAAAAAGCCGGCTCCGCAAGGGGCCGGCTAAATATTCTGAACAACTGCCCTGCCAGGCGTCATCCTTGGGCCTGTCCCAACAAGCCCGAGCATGACCGAGGATCGCTTTCAGCGCGCCAGCAACTCCGCCGGCTACTTGAGGTCTTCTTTTTCATGCATCAGAGCAACCCAAGCTCGGCAAGCTCCCGCCTGAGATCGGAAGGCAAGTCCTCGCCGCCCGCCCCGCCGCCGAGGTCGCGTGGCGCTTCGTCGTCCTTCAGGTAACGCCAGCCCTGAAACGGGCGCTTCGGCGCAGGTGAGGTCTCGATCACCTCGGGGCCGAGAATGAGGTCGCAGCGGGAAATACCGTCTTCGCCCTTGAAGGAGCGGATATCGAGAAGTTTCTGCCGCGCCTGCACCTGTCCCTTGATGACCCAGTAGAGAGAACCGCCTTCCAGCAGTTCCTCGACGCGCTTTGGAATCATCCGAGTGGTATGGACGCTATGCGGCTCAAGGCCAGCGGCAATTGCTGTCAGTGCGCGATGCGCGACCCAGTCTCGCAAGTCCTGGATTGAGTCCGCGCCAACGCATAGTTTGATGAGATGTAGAGGCATGCCCCTATCAATGCCTTTTTGCGACGGGCGTCAAGCATCTGCACGACGCCTGCCGCCCTGCCCGCTCAGCACTCCACAACGTTGACGGCGAGGCCGCCGGTGGAGGTTTCCTTGTATTTTTCGCTCATGTCGTTGCCGGTCTGGCGCATGGTCTCGATGCAGGCATCGAGCGGCACGAAATGCTGGCCGTCCCCCTTCAGCGCCAGCGAAGCGGCGGTTACCGCCTTGACGGCGCCAAGCGCGTTGCGCTCGATGCACGGCACCTGCACAAGGCCCGCGATCGGATCACAGGTCATGCCGAGGTGATGTTCGAGCGCGATCTCTGCGGCATTCTCCACCTGTTCGGGCGAGCCGCCCATGACCGCGGCAAGACCCGCCGCCGCCATGGCAGCAGCCGATCCGACCTCGCCCTGACAGCCGACTTCCGCGCCCGATATCGAAGCATTGTGCTTGATGATGCCGCCGATGGCGGCGGCCGTCAGCAGGAAGTCGCGCACGTCGTTGACGGTCGCATCCTCATGGAAATGCCGGAAATATCGGACGGTGGCCGGAACGACACCCGCCGCACCATTGGTCGGCGCGGTCACCACGCGGCCGCCTGCGGCGTTTTCTTCGTTGACGGCCATCGCGTAGACGCTCAGCCAGTCATTGGCCATAACAGGGTTCAGCCGGTTGCTGCGCCATTCCGCATTCAGCTTTTCATAAATGGAGCGGGCGCGGCGGCGCACCTTCAGACCGCCAGGCATGATGCCATCCACTTTCAAACCGCGCTCGATGCAGCCATTCATGGCTTCCCAGATCTGGTCGAGACGCTCGTTCAGTTCCTCGCGGGAAACCACCGTCTCCTCGTTGGCGCGCTTCATCTGGGCGATGGTGCGGCCGGAACGGGCCGCCATCTCAAGCATTTCCCGCGCCGTCCCGAATGGATAAGGCACGCGCGGACCGTTATCGATCGTCTTGCCGCGCTGCTTGATCGCCTCCAGTTCCGTATCGGTGACGACGAAACCGCCGCCGACGGAATAATAGATGCGCTTGATGAGAAGCCTGCCCTGATTGTCGAAGGCGGAAAAGGTCATGCCGTTGGCATGGCCGGGCAGCGGGTTCTTCTTATCGAAGACCAGATCCTCGGCCGGACGGAACAGATAGGACGGGTGACCGGGCGGCGTGACCGTGCCCGCCTTTTCCACCGTCTCGATGATCGCATCCATGGCATCGGGATCGACGAGGTCCGGCCGCTCGCCGGTGAGGCCAAGGATGACGGCACGGCCGGTGCCGTGGCCAATGCCGGTGAAGGCAAGCGAACCATGCAGGCTGACCTTCAGCTGCGCAACGGCCGCACCGGCTGGCCGCGGCCAGTCATCGCTGAGGACCAGCGCCAGGAAGCGGTTGGCCGCCGTCATCGGCCCCATCGTGTGGGAGCTCGAAGGACCAATACCGATCTTGAAGACGTCGAAGACCGAAAGAAACATGAAGTTCGCCCTGAATAAGAATGGATTCCTTCACCATCATATCCAAAGCCGAAAAGGATCGCCACAAAAGAGCGTCAGCGGTTTGCGCAGCTGCGACATGAGCGTCCCGGAAACGAAAACAGCACGGTTTCCAGAGGAAAACCGCGCCGTTTCGAAACCTGTTATTCAGGAGAGAAGCTTATGGGCTGCCAAAAATGTACGTCAATGCGAGAAAAGCGGCAAAGCCTGCAAGTGCGCGCAAGGTGACGCCCCAGCAGGATTTCTGAGCGGTTTCTTCCATGATTACTCCAGCTATTCACTCTCCGGGGGATCTTCAAGACCCGGCCCGTTGGGGCAAGCATTTATTAAAATCCGACGAGGAACGCAAATGCAAAAAGCGGCTAAATGAAGGCGTTTTTGACAGGCTGCCATTCGCCCCGTGCATAGGTATGTGAAAAAACAAGGCGTTAGCGCGAAGTGGGAAATAGCACCGTTTTGGGCTTCGCCGCAATTTAGGCTAAAGTGTAACCGTTATTTAAAGCTTTCCTACAAACACCTGTTGAAAGCCCTGACGGCCGAACATCCAAGGGTAGAATTTCTCGCGCTGAAGCGCCGCGCCTTGAAAGGCCGCCGGTGCTGCTTTATCGACGATGGCAACGACAACGACGCGAGTCTTTCCATGCAGCAGGCATCCTCATTTCCCGACCGCGAAACGGTCGCGTCGAAACTCACGTCGCTAACGAGCGAAGATAAAGCGTGGGTGCTCTTGTTGATGGAAAATGCCGTGCAGGATGAAAATCTGCTGGCCGGCCTCAATCTTTATCTCGATCAGCAGACCAATGCCCCTTTCCTAAATAGCCTGAAGCTGGAGGCGACCGGCGAATGGCTTGGCGGCAATGCGCCAGCCCGGTTGCAGATCCGCATCACGGAAACAGCAAGGGCGAGCCAGCACCCCGCTTTTCTCGCGTTTCGCAAGGGCCTGACGGCATCGGCAGGCCTCGAAAAAGCCTATCCCAAGGCGCCGATCTGATCTTTCAGACTAATCCGGCACCCGATCGACAACGGCGATGATCGGCCCCATCGGAAACAGCGAGTCCCGTCTTCTCATGGCGGGAATATCGACGCTGGATATCGTGCCGTCGAGATAGAGCGCATTTGGCGCATCCAGCACATCCCTGAACAGGGTAGCGAAATCGTAAAAGCGCACGGTATTTTCCGAAATGGCGAAATGCACCATGCCGTCGCGGGAAACGCCAACACCGTTGCGGCGTTTCAGGCTGTCGCTATCAGGCAGAAAACGCGGATGCAGCTTGCCGTCGATGACGAGCATCGGCCCGGATTGCGTGGCGAAATCCGGCTTCGGATCCGCAGCCATATAGGCCTCGGTGTCCAGCACCCCGGCCTTCGCACCGTTTATATAAAACACGCCATTCGGCAGAAGGTGAAAATTGCCCCAGCCGCCCCGCGTGCTGATCGGTGAGCGCTCCACGCCATTTTCGATGAAGAGGCCAACCGGCGAATAATCAGAATGATACATGCCGCCATTCATGGCGAAGATGCTGAACATATGCTGGCGCCACAGGGCCGAAGAGAGATCGGCAAAATTCCGATATCCCTGCCCGGAGACATGGTCCTGATCATAAATGCGGATGGTGTTTTTTGCCGGGTCGAAACTGCAGACTGTGTATCGACCGCCCGCATGGTCGATGCTCTTGCAGAAATCTGGTTGCCCTGCGGCCTGCGCCGAAAACGGCAGCAGCAATGGCAACAGCAGTTGCGCCAGTTTCTTTACCGATACGATCATGCCCGCCCCTTTGATTCTCGCCAGGCGAACATTCGCAGGGAAATTCGGTCAAAGAAAAGGCGTCACCCGACTTTTCGGGTAACGCCTTTCCGGGAGGGGAGCGTTGATTAACGGCGCGCTGCGCGGTCTACGCTGCGGCCGGCATCCTGCGTCGCGTCGACGGCGTTTGCCGTGTCCCGGCCCATGCCGCGAATGGTGTTACCGCAGGAGCTCAGGGTGACAACAGTCAGCAAAGCCACGAAAACGGTCGAAAGAATGCGTGTGATCATGTGAAATTACTCCCCTATGACTTGCCGTCCAAAGGCAAGCGCCGATGTGATATGCGTCACAATAACGTGAGTCCGAAAAAACGGTTCCAGCGGCATTTCAAAAAATCCCGTCTATGAAAATTAACAGGGTTTTGAAGTTCACAGGGCACACTCGCCAACCGGATCATGGTTTGGGAAAATCGCGTGGATGATATGACTGACATCAACAATCGGCTTCTGGTGATGACGGCAGGCGGGGTTAACCCCAATGTCATGATCAATGCGCTGGCTGCCCGGTTTCCCGATATCCACGTCTTCATGGAGCAGCCGGAAAGCAAGTCGGTCATTCTCAGGCGGCGCGCGCGACGGCTCGGCTGGATTGTCGCTGCGGGCCAGATGGCGACGATGATCGCCTCGCGGCTCGGCAAACGCTTCACGGTTCGCAGAAGCAATGAGATCATCGCCGAACACCGCCTTTCTCCCGATCTCCACCCCGGTCTTCCCGTCACGCAATTCGCCTCACTCAATGATGAGGAATGCCGCAAGGCCGCCAATCTGCTGAAACCGGCGGTCATCTTCACCATTTCCTGCCGCCTGTTGACGCCAGCCACGCTTCAGGACCTCCAATGCCCGATCATCAATTTCCATGCCGGCATCAACCCCGCCTATCGCGGGCAAATGGGCGGTTACTGGGCGCTGGTGGAAAAAGACCGCGGCAATTTCGGTGCGACCGTGCATCTGGTCGACAAGGGCGTAGATACCGGCGCCACGCTTTACGATAAGCGGCTGAAACCGTCGCCCTCCGATACGATTGCCACCTATCCGCTGCTTTTGACCGCTGCATCGGTGGATATCGCCGTCAGCGCCATAGAGGACGCCCTTTCCGGCAGTCTCGCCCCGCAGCCGCCCTCACCCGGAAAATCGGTGCTGCGTTTTCCGCCCACCATCTGGACCTGGCTGTGGAACGGCCTGACAAAGCGGATCTGGTGAAACCGCGTCTGAGAGAACCGGACCGAGCTTCGTCGCAGATGCAAGCCTGTCTTGCCGCAACAGGCACAGACTTCGCCGCAAAATAGGTGCATGGTAATAAAAAGGATATTGCACAAATTGCCCGAAATTTCCGCCGTTTCCATCATCCCCGCCTCCATCGAAGCCTCACCCGCACAGGTGCTCGGCGCGACGGAGCTTGCCGGCCTCTTTCCGCGGGGTGTCCGCGTCTACCTCACCGACACCGGAGCAGCCTCACAGGAAAGGCTGGTTGAAGCCGCAGCACATTTGCGCGACCTCGGTTGCGAGCCGGTGCCGCATCTTGCAGCGCGGCGCTTCCCCTCACGCGTGGCGTTTGAGGAACAGGTGAGACGGCTTGCCGGAGAAGCAGGTGTTAGGGATGTTCTGGTTGTCGGTGGCGGCGTCGATCGACCGGCCGGTCCCTTTGCATCCAGCATGGACATGTTGTCGACAGGCATTTTTGACCGTTGCGGCATAAGGCAGATCGCCATCGCCGGCCATCCCGAAGGCAGTCCGGACTTCAATGACGACACGGCAATGGCCGCACTCCGGTTGAAACGCGATTTTGCCGAGAGAAGCGATGCCGCCATGCGCATCGTCACGCAGTTCGGTTTCGATCCCGCGCGTTTCATCGCCTGGGCGGAAGGGTTAGCGGTCTCTGGCATCGAGCTTCCGGTGCATATCGGCGTTTCCGGCCCGGCCAAGATCACGACGCTTTTAAAATATGCGGCACTCTGCGGCGTCGGCAATTCCATTGCTTATCTGAAGAAAAACGCGCTTTCCCTGACGACGCTCGCGAAGGGTCATTCACCGGAAAGTGTCGTCGGTCCGATAGAGCGGCACTGGCAGGCCAATCCACAAGGCCCGATCCGGCAGATTCACGTCTTTCCCTTTGGCGGATTGCAGAATTCGGCCGACTGGCTGGTCAAGCGTGGAAGCTGGCAAACCGGTGCAACTGACCATCCGGCGTCACAGGATTCGATGGCGGGCTGAAAACCGCCATCCCGAACGCGCGACGGTCCACGGCCGCCGCGCACATCCCAGACCTCAGGCCGCCTTGGCGACCTCGACAAAAGCGTTTCGAATGCTTTCAGCCACCGCAAGAACAGGGCGCGACGCCTTGTCGCCCATGATCAGGCGGATATCGAAAAAGCCGAGTTCCGGCAGGCCTTCCTTGTCACCCAGAATGACCATGTCGTTCAGCACGTAGGATCGCGGCAGCGGCGCGATGGCGAGATCGGCCGCAATTGCCGCGCGCTGCGCCATGGTATGGCCGCTGAGATAGGCCACGCGGAAATTGCGCCCTCGTTTTTCCAGCGAATTGATCGCCTCCGAGCGCCAGATGCAGCCCTCTTCCCAAATGGAAATCGGCAGCGGATCGCGCAGATGGGCGGTGCCGCATTTTGCGCCTGCCCAGACCAGACGTTCGCGCATCAGCACCTCGCCGGTATCGCGCAGCGGGTGGGAGGCGCAGTTGACGAGGGCGAGGTCAAGCCGCTGCTCGTCCATGCGCTTATAGAGATTGGAACTGGAATCGATGGTGACATCGATCATGATACCGGGGAAAGCCTCGGCAAAACGCTTGAGAATGCCCGGCAGCAAGCCACGCTCGCCAATATCCTCCGGCGCGCCGAGCCGGACGACACCCGACAGTTCCGGCATGACGAAACGCGACACGGCCTCATTAGAGAGCGCGATCATCCGCCGCGCATAGGTCAGCAGCGTCTCGCCGTGCGCGGTCAATGTCACGGAGCGGGCATCGCGCAGGAACAGTGTCGTCTTCAACTGCTCCTCAAGCTTCTTGATCTGCATGGAGACGGCCGAGGGCGTTCTGAACACCACTTCCGCAGCGGTCGAGAAATTTCCCGTTTCCGCGATGGCGACGAAGGTTCTCAATATGTCGTTATCCAGCAACGGCAGCGGTTGGCGGAAAGTCACGGTCATGGCACGCACCTTCAAATATTTTGATTTATAGATGGATATCATTTCGTTTGATTGAATGTCAACAACGGCGCACCATCTGGGACATCGATTGACGGGGCGATTTAAGCTTCGTCGGAATGAAGCGGCAACGACATCTCGGGTATCCCCGCGTTCCTGCTCGTAATTCATTCTATAAATTGATGAATGACATAAGTCTCATTCGCTTGCTTGATAAAACAAACGGGCGCATACCGAAGTCGCAAATACGATCGTGGTTCAGGAAAGGATCAAGAGATGACCATGGTACATTATCTACCGGTAACCAACCGGTCTTCCCACCGCCCAGCATCCGGTGGCTGGCTCCAGCGCCTGTCCGAACATGTTTCCGCCCGTTACGCAGAATGGCGGCGAGACCGGATGCTTCGTACACTGGAGGGATTGCCGCCGGAAACATTGAAGGATATCGGATGGCCGACAGCCGACAGCACCCGCACACACGCCGGTCGCAAATGATGGCCGACGGATGGCTCGCGACCCTCTCTCGCGTTGCGAGCCATAAGCGCCGCCCCTGACCAAAGGGACCGAAGGCGCAAAATTGCCTGCCTGTTTTACATGCGACACAACGCCCGTTTTAAAGGCTTGTCGCAAATTTTGCATAATTCAAAAGCTATTTTTTGACAGCCCCGATTCCACGGCGTATTTTTCGTTAAAGATGTCGCAGAGAGGACATCCAGAAGACCAATTCCAAGGGAGGAATTGCGTATTCGCAACGGAGCACGGGCAAATGAGCAGAAACTCCCAGAAGAAACGCTCAATCGTCTTTTTTCTCATTCCGCAATTTACCATGCTGCCCTTCGCCGCAGCGGTTGAAACGCTTCGCATCGCCAACCGAATGTTGGGCTATCAGGCCTATGAGTGGCGCATCGCCTCGCTTGATGGGCAGAAGGTCATGTCATCGAGCGGCATCTGTCTTGAGGCCGACACCTGTCTAGCCGATGAGCGGCGCTATGTCAGCGGCGAAAACCGCCCGGAAATGGCGATCATCTGTTCGGGCATTGATGTGGACCAACACATCAACAAGTCGGTCAACGCCTGGCTGCGTGAGGCCTATAATCGCGGCATCGCCATCGGCAGCCTCTGTACCGCCGCCCATATCCTTGCGCAGGCAGGCCTCCTCAACGGCAAGCGCTGCGCGATCCATTGGGAGAACCTGCCCGGCTTTTCCGAAGCCTTCCCGCAGGTGGAAGTCTATGCCGACCTCTTCGAAGTTGACAGCAACATCTATACCTGCGCCGGCGGCACGGCTTCGCTTGACATGATGCTGAGCCTGATCGGCCAGGATTTCGGCGAAAACCTCGTCAACCGCGTTTGCGAACAGCAATTGACCGACCGCGTGCGCAGCCCGAATGATCGCCAGCGCCTGCCGTTACGCGCCCGTCTCGGGGTGCAGAACAGCAAGGTTCTGTCGATCATCGAATTGATGGAAGGCAATCTTGCCGAACCGCTCTCCCTGCTCGATATAGCCGATGCCGCCGATCTGTCGCGCCGGCAGGTGGAACGCCTCTTCCGCCAGGAAATGGGCCGCTCGCCCGCCCGTTATTATCTGGAAATCCGCCTCGACCGCGCGCGTCACCTGCTGGTGCAATCGGCCATGCCGGTGGTCGAAGTGGCCGTCGCCTGCGGTTTCGTCTCCGCCTCGCATTTCTCGAAGTGTTATCGCGAAATCTACAATCGCACACCGCAGCAGGAGCGCGCTGAGCGCAAGCTGCTGATCAGCGCCTCGCGAATGGCCATGGCAAGCCAGGTAGGCAAGGCCGCACATTGAGGGCGGGTGTTAAGGCCTGAAAACGCGAGACGTTTGGCACAGGATAGAAACTTCTCTTCCGTCATGTCGGGCTTGATCCGGCATCCAGCCACGGCGCGTTTGCGCCGTGAGATCAGTGCGTCGCAATTAAACACTTGATCGCACTGGACGCCGTATCAAGTCCGCGGCGGCGCAAGTTGAGATGCGCATTCCCACATCAGACGAACGGCCGAACCGCATGGGCCAAATCCTCCGCCGTCATGCCGCTACCTGCCCTATGGCCCGCCTCGCCATGCAGCCAGACCCCGGCCGCAGCCGCCTCGAAGGCAGGCGTGCCCTGCGCCAGCAGCGCGCCGATGATACCGGCCAGTACATCGCCTGACCCAGCCGTCGCAAGGCTCGCGGGAGCATTGGTGTTGACCACCGCCCGGCCATCCGGTGCGGCAATCACCGTATCGGCGCCCTTGTAGACCAGTACAGCACCACTGCGCGCCGAGGCTACCTGGGCCTTCTCGATCTTGCTCAGCATCTTGTCGGCGGCAAGATCGGGAAACAGCCGGGCAAATTCGCCCTCATGCGGCGTCAGCACGAATTTGCCCGTACCCAACGTGACACGCGCAAACAGGGCCTCCTTATGCTCCCTGAAAGCCGTGATCGCATCGGCATCCAGCACCACGGCCCTGTCTCCAAGCAGGGACACGAATTGCCGCGCCTTTTCGAGGTCGCCGAAACCGGGGCCGATAACAAAAGTGCCATGACGCCCATCGTCCAGCCACGACCGCAGATCGTCGGCATCGTCCATCGGCGCGTTCATCACGGCCGTCAACGTCATGGACAGCACGTCAAGCGCCTGGCGCGGCGCGGCAACGGTGACGATGCCTGCCCCTGCCTTCAGCGCCGCAAGCGCCGTCATGCGGCATGCCCCCGTCGCATGAGCCGGGCCGGAAAAAACGGTGAGATGCCCGCGGCGGAATTTATGCGTCTCGAGATCGTCCGCAGGCAAGGCAGAACGCCATACAAGCGGATGGTTTTCCGCAATCGAGCCAGAATGGGCGTCAAGGATGCGGGACGGAATGCCGATATCAAATACCTCGAGCGTCCCGCAAAGCTCCCGTCCCGGCATGAGGAGATGGCCCGGCTTGCGCGCCATGAAGGTCACCGTCCGCTCGGCCCTGAACGACGCGCCGAGAGGCACGCCCCGTCTGCCGCAGAGGCCCGAGGGCAGATCGACGGCGAGCACCGGCACCTTCGCCTGCGTGACCGCCTCGATCACGCGAACAAGTTCCTGCGGAACTTCACGCGCCAATCCAGCCCCAAATATCGCGTCGATCACCACGTCGCCCAAGAGCGGCCTATAATCGCCGAGCGGCAGCGGCGTTACGCCGCTTCGCTCGAAGGCCGTCCGCGCATCACCCCTGAGCGCGCCGACATCGCCGAGATGATGAACCGCGACGACCGCTCCGCTGTGCAAGAGCGCCCGCGCCGCCACATAACCATCGCCGCCATTATTGCCGCCGCCGCAGAGCACGATGAAACGCTGCGCCTGCGGGTAGTGACGCAACGCCGAGGCGGCAACCGCCTGCCCCGCCCGCTCCATAAGGTCATAAAGAGGAATACCCGACTGCCCGGCCGCCGCATCGATGCGGGCCATGACAACAGGGTCGATGAGAAAGAGGTGCAAGAGGGATTTCATGTCCCGATCATCCCTTCAAAATGTCGGAAAGGCAATCGATACAAAAATGAGCAACTAGAATCGCCCAAATAATAGACAAATGCATAAAATATAAACAGACGACCCTTCCCGTTCTCGCGGTTTTCCAAATATTCAAAAAACCTAAAATAATACAATTTCACAGAAATGCAGATGGATTTGTCGGGTTTCGGCGAGAAATTGGCTGGAAAAGCGCAAAAAGCGAATGCATTTTGTGCTGGAAGGCCGGAGGAACGAAGTTTTTTCTTCACGCCCGCTTCCGATCTGGCACAATACGTGCATTCTTGTGGCAGAGCGGGATTTACCTGCTTTAACGGGAGAAGCGGAGAGATATTTTCTCATGAAAAAGATCGAAGCGATCATTAAGCCTTTCAAGCTCGATGAAGTGAAGGAAGCCCTTCAGGAAGTCGGACTTCAGGGAATCACGGTC
>JAEXMK010000171.1 GCA_023444445.1 Pseudomonadota bacterium
GTGCCTATTCGTACAAATCGGGCAACAGCACCGTCTGCTACGTTCTTTCCATCCCGACCTCCAAGGAACCGGCAAGCGTCGACCATGGTGATATCTTCTTCATCGTCTCGCAGCGCCCTGGCCAGAATATTTCCTACGAGCCACAGGCCATGGTGGGTTATCCGCTGAAGCAGGGTTCCAAGGTCAATGTGACGATCGACAACAAGAACTTCGTCATGTTCACGAAAGACAAGGCTGCCTGGGTTGAAAACGCGGCTGAAGAGCCTGCTCTTGTGGCTGCCATGAAAGGCGGCAAGTCGATGACCGTCAAGGCGGTTTCCGGCCGAGGCACGGCGACATCCTACTCCTATTCTCTCTCGGGTATTTCGGCCGCTCTCAAGCAGATCGAAAGCTGCAAGTAATCCCGATACTCGATCGCATTTGACAATGGCCGGTCTACGACCGGCCATTTGCGTTTTTACCAGTTTGATGCTAAAGGCGCGGCAACATTGACAGGCGGGAGCGCGAAACGTGCTCCGCCTTTGATTTTCTCGACATGCAGACGATTTTCCGCCTCTCTGACAGGCCGGTCGTGCGATGCATGGAACGATGGGATAACGTGATGTCCGTAATGGAAGCTTCTGCCGGCCTGGCAATTAAGACCCCGCTGATCGCCAATAGCGATCTCATGTCCGGTAAGCCGTCGCTGATCGGCCTGACGCGTGAGGAAATGGGCGAGGCGCTGGCGGAAATTGGCGTACCGCAGAAGCAGGTGAAGATGCGCGTCAGCCAGTTGTGGAACTGGCTCTATGTGCGCGGCGTCTCGGATTTCGATAATATGACCAATGTCGCCAAGGAGCTTCGGGAGAAGCTGAAGGCGGCCTTCACCATCGCCCGTCCGGAAATCGTCGAGGAGCAAATCTCCAATGACGGCACCCGCAAATGGCTGATGCGTTTTCCGCCAAGGGGCGCGGGGCGTCCCGTCGAGATCGAAACGGTCTATATTCCCGAGGAGGGACGCGGCACTCTGTGCATATCGAGCCAGGTCGGCTGTTCGCTCACCTGCTCCTTCTGTCACACCGGCACGCAACGCCTGGTGCGCAACCTGACGGCGGAGGAAATTCTTTCCCAGCTGCTGCTGGCCCGTGATCGGCTTGGCGATTTCCCTGACGGTTCGACGCCGGTTGGTGCCTACGTGCCGAGCGAAGGCCGCAAGGTTTCCAACATCGTCATGATGGGCATGGGCGAGCCGCTCTATAATTTTGAGCATGTGAAGACCGCGCTTTTGATCGCGACCGATGGTGACGGCCTGTCGCTTTCCAAGCGCCGTGTGACCCTGTCTACCTCGGGCGTCGTGCCGGAAATCTTCCGCACGGGTGACGAGATCGGCGTAATGCTGGCGATTTCGCTGCATGCGGTTCGCGACGAGCTGCGCGATATGCTGGTGCCGATCAACAAGAAATACCCGCTGAAAGAGCTGATCGAAGCCTGCCGCAACTATCCGGGTCTTTCCAATGCCCGCCGCATCACTTTCGAATATGTGATGCTGAAGGACGTCAACGACAGCCTGGAAGACGCCAAGATGCTGGTGCAGTTGCTGAAGGGGGTTCCGGCCAAGATCAACCTCATTCCATTTAATCCGTGGCCGGGCACGAATTACCAGTGCTCCGACTGGGCGCAGATCGAAAAATTCGCCGACTTCATCAATCAGGCGGGTTACGCCTCGCCCATCCGTACACCACGCGGTCGCGACATCCTCGCCGCCTGTGGCCAGCTCAAGTCGGAATCGGAGCGTATGCGCAAGACGGAGAGACTGGCTTTCGAGGCGATGATGATCGCCAACCACGGCGCGGATGACTGAATAAGTCACAACTGCGCCAGAAAGCTGGCTTTTGCGCTGTTCTTCGATTGATTTCGGCCGGTCTTGTTTTTAAGAAAGCGGCAATAAGAAATCAACTGGAGGACACCTATGCGCGCACTTATCCTGGCTCTTGCCGCAGCGACCGCACTCGCTCTGCCGGCAAAAGCTGAAACCGTCACCGTTGCCGTTACCGCCATTGTCGAACATCCTGCACTTGATGCTGCCCGTGATGGCGTCAAGGCAGCCCTTGCCGAGGCCGGTTACAAGGAAGGCGACAACCTCAAGTTCGTTTACGAGTCCGCGCAGGGCAACCCTGGCACCGCAGCGCAGATCGCGCGCCAGTTCGTGGGCGACGCTCCTGCTGTTATCGTGCCGATCTCTACGCCCTCCGCTCAGGCTGTTGTTGCAGCGACGCGCGATATCCCGGTTGTCTTCACGGCGGTTTCCGATCCTGTCGGCGCACAGCTCATCAAGAGCATGGAAAAGCCCGGCCGCAACGTGACCGGCCTTTCCGACATGCTGCCGGTTGCCGAGCATCTGGCGCTCATCAAGGAAATCTCGCCGAACGCCAAGTCCATCGGTTTCATCTACAATTCGGCCGAAGCGAACTCCGCTTCGACGCTTGCCCTTCTGAAGGCAGAGGCTGAAAAGGCCGGCCTGAAGATCGTCGAATCGGTCGCGACCAAGTCCGCTGAAGTTCAGGGCGCGACACGCGCTCTGGTCGGTAAGGCTGACGTGATCTACGTTCCGACCGACAACACCATTGTTTCCGCTTTCGAAGCGGCAGCCGGCGTTGCGGCCGAAGCCAAGATCCCGCTCTATGCCGCTGATACGGATTCCGTCGCCCGCGGCGCTGTTGCCGCCCTCGGCTTTAACTATTTCGACGTTGGCAAGCAGACCGGCGCCGTTGTCGTCCGCATCCTCAAGGGTGAAAAGCCCGGCGACATACCGGCCACCGTTGCTGCCGGCACCGATCTGGTGATCAACAAGACGGCCGCTGAAAAAGTTGGCATCACCTTCCCTGAGAGCGTCACCAAGCGCGCCACCAAGGTCATCGACTGAACCGAAACCAGACTGAATGACGGGCGGCGGCAAATTCGCCGCCCGTTTTACGTGGCACGAGACGGTGCCCGTCTCCGCCTCATGGCGGCAATAACAAGGACATTACCGTGAGCCAAATCGCCTTCTGGGGTGCCGTGGAGCTGGGACTGGTCTTCGCTTTCGTGGCGATCGGCGTCTATCTCGCTTTCCGCGTGCTTGATTTTCCTGACCTGACCGTGGACGGTTCGTTTCCGCTTGGCGCCGCCGTTGCTGCCGTGTTGATCATCGCCGGTCTGAATGCCTGGGTCGCGACAGCGATTGCCATGGGTGCTGGCGCTGTCGCCGGCATCGTGACCGCTACCCTCAACGTTCGTTTCAAGATTCTCAATCTGCTCGCTTCGATCCTGACGATGATCGCGCTGTTTTCCGTCAATCTTCGGGTTATGGGAAAGCCGAATGTGGCGCTGCTCAATCAGGACACGATGATCTCGCCGTTTTACGGCCTCGGCCTTTCGGAATATCTGGTGCGGCCGCTCTTCGTCGGGGCTTTGGTGCTGATCGCCGTCGTTCTCGTCTGGCGTTTTCTTGAAAGCGATGCGGGTCTTGCCATGCGTGCGACGGGTGCCAATGCGCGGATGGCGCGGGCGCAGGGCGTGAAGACCGGTAACCAGATCTATCTCGGGATGGCGCTTTCAAATGCGCTGGTCGCTCTTGGTGGCGCTTTGTTTGCCCAGACGAATGGTTTTGCGGATGTGACTGCCGGCGTCGGCACCATCGTCGTCGGGCTTGCTGCCGTCATCATCGGCGAAACGCTTTTCGGCGCGCGCGGTATTCTGATCGCGCTCATCGGCTGTGTCTTCGGTTCGATTGCCTATCGTCTTGCCATTCAGCTCGCTCTGTCGAGCGATGTGCTGGGTCTCAAGGCATCCGATCTCAATTTCGTAACGGCAGTATTGGTGGCCATTGCCCTGATCCTGCCGCGACTGCGCCGCGGGGGAGCCACATCGTGATTTCGCTTTCCGATATCCAGGTCGTCTTCGGGCGCGGTACACCGCTGCAGAAGCAGGCGTTGGCCAAGATCGATCTGACCATCGAGGATGGTTCATTCGTCACCGTCATCGGCTCCAACGGTGCCGGCAAATCCACTTTGCTCGGCGTTTTGGCCGGCGATGTCCTGCCGACGGCGGGCAAGGTGACGATCGGCGGTGCCGATGTCACCCGCAAGCCGACCGCAAGCCGCGCGGGACGGGTGGCGCGCGTGTTTCAGGACCCGCTCGCGGGCAGCTGCGGTGCGCTTACCATTGAGGAGAACCTGGCGCTTGCGGCGTCTCGCGGAGAGCGTCGCGGGTTGTCGTCAGCGCTTGGACGCGGCAGGCGGGATTTCTTTAAAGAACGCATCGCTTCCCTTAATCTCGGCCTTGAAAACCGCTTGAAGGACCGTATGGACCTTCTTTCCGGTGGGCAGAGGCAGGCGGTCTCGCTCGTCATGGCGACGCTGTCGGGCTCGGACGTGCTGCTCCTGGATGAACATACGGCAGCGCTCGATCCGGGCATGGCGGAATTCGTCATGGAGCTGACCCGTAAGGTGGTGGAGGAGCGCAAGCTCACAACCCTTATGGTCACCCATTCCATGCGCCAGGCGCTGGATTATGGCACCCGCACGATCATGCTGCATGCCGGTGAAATCGTGCTCGACGTGTCCGGCGAAAGTCGCAGGGGTCTTCAGGTCGAAGATCTCATCGACATGTTCCGCAAGATACGCGGCCAGACGCTTGATGACGACGAGCTGTTGATCGGCTGATGAATGATCCGAAAGGCGCTAGCGGGCGCCTTTTCTTGTCCCTTATCGCGTCTGCGTCAGAAAAATCTTGACGGCGAAAAGCGAAAAGACACCGGCGATCGTATAATCCAGCCCGCGCAGAACCTTGCGGTTGCGCTGCAGCCAGGCGGACAGGACATCGGCGGCGACAACGATACCGATACCGATCGGCAGCGCCACGATAATGGACCAGAGCCCGAGGAAAATCAGCTTGCCGGTGACATGCGGATCGGAGGCGCTGACGAATTGCGGCAGGAAGGTCATGAAAAAGATGATGACCTTCGGATTGAGCAGATTGACCCAGATGCCGTTCAGCAAGGCAGATTTCAGCGAGGATTGCTGCTTCTCGCTTGTCGTCTTGACCATTACGAAATCCGAGCCCTTGCGGATCGCCTGAATGGCGAGCCAGACCAGATAGGCGGCCCCACCGGTCTTCAGGATCAGAAATGCCGTAGGCGATGCGACGATGAGGGCGGCGACGCCGAAGGCGACCAGCATTGTGTGCACGGTGATGCCAAGATTGGTTCCCACAAGGGTCATAAAACCTGCAGCCCGGCCTTCGCGTATCGACCGGCTGATCCACAAGGTCATGTCGGGCCCGGGCGTGACCGCCAGAAGCAGAATGGCGACGGTGAAGGCGGCAAGTGTTGGCAGGCTCGGAACGAAATCCATCGCGGCACCCGTAAAACTGGAGACTGCCGTTGCTTAACGCGATTTCGCGTTTCTGCCAATGCTTTTGCGTGCGCAGGACGCTGGCGCCAAAGCGAGGGCCGACAAAGCGTGATTGGCCGCCGCAACTTTTAATGTGCGGCGGCCTCGCAGATTAGTTTTTGAGGAAGCTTGTAAAGGCGGCGGAATATTCCGTGTGCCAGCGCGACAGCGGCGGACGATTTTGGACGATGTCCTGGGCGGCCCAGAGTATGCGCTTTTCATCCGTCGGGCGGTCCACTTCACCGTCGGGGCAGAGAATGTAGAAATCACCGCGGCCAATGCTTTCGACCATGAAATCCACGGTCTGTTCGCCGGTCCAGGCGCCTTCAGGCTTTTCCGTTCTGCCATGGGCGGTGAGGCCGGTGAAGACAAAACCGGGGATCAGCAGGTGGGCGGAAACCGCGCTGTTAGGCACATTGCGCAACTCGTGCTGAAGCGCTTCAGTGAAGGTTTTGACGCCGGCCTTCGAGACATTATAGGCCGGGTCACCCGGCGGCGTGGTGATGCCCTGTTTCGAGCCTGTATTGATGATTAGCGCTGGCTCGCCATGGGCAATA
>JAEXMK010000016.1 GCA_023444445.1 Pseudomonadota bacterium
ACAGCAAGGGCGAACGCCTGCGCTGAACCCTTTCCCAAGCACCCAAGACTGATATGAAGGACGAGGATTTCATGACGACCGAACAACCGATCCGCTGGGGCATCATCGGCCCGGGCACCATCGCCAGAACATTTGCTGACGGCATCGCCCATTCCCGCACCGGCAGGTTAGAGGCCATCGCCACCCGCAATCCGGAGAAGCCCGGCCTTGCCGAAGCCTTTGCCGGCGCGCGCATTGTCAAGGGTTACGATGCGCTGCTCGCCGATCCCGCTATCGACGCAGTCTATATCGCCACGCCCCATACAGGCCATGCTGAATGGGCGATCAAGGCCATCCGGGCCGGCAAGAACGTGCTGGTGGAAAAACCCATCGCGCTCTCGGCCTATGATGCCGACGCCATTTTCCACGAAGCAAAAAAGGCCGGCGTTTTCGCCGGTGAGGCCTATATGTATCGCCTGCATCCGCAGACGGCGAAGTTGCTCGAACTGGTCAGGGACCGCGCGGTCGGCGATATCCGCATCATCCGCTCCAGCTTCGGTTTCAACATGGGCTCGTTCCGGGCCGATCACCGGCTGTTTGCCAATGAAACCGCAGGCGGCGGCATTCTCGATGTCGGCGGTTATCCGGTTTCCATGGTGCGGATGATCGCCGGTGCCGTGGATGGCAAACCATTCGCTGAACCCGAAAAAGTGGCGGGTGCGGCGCATCTCGGCCAGTCGGGCGTTGATGAATGGGCCTCGGCCGTGCTGAAATTCGCAAACGGTATCGTCGCCGAAGTCTCATGCTCGATCATGGCGGCGCAGGACAATGTATTGCGCATCATCGGTTCGGAAGGGAGGATCGAGGTCAAGGATTTCTGGTTCGCCGCCGGCCACAAGGGCGGTACCGGGCGGATCGATATCATCAGGGGCGACAGGGTCGAAACCATCGAGTTGCCGGAGGATCGCTGGCTTTATTCCTTTGAGGTCGATGCGGCGGGCGAAGCGATCCGGCAGGGCAAAAAAGAATTCGATGCACCCGGCATGGGCTGGGCCGACAGTCTCGGCAATCTGCGTGTCATGGACCAGTGGCGGGCTTCCATTGGGCTGGAATACAGCGTCGAAAAGGCGACATCGCGCACCGGAAATATCGCCGGTGGGAAGGTCGTAGCCGGAACTACGGTTCCGAAGCGGCAGATACCGGGCCTTGCCAAGCCCGCTTCGGTCGTTGCGCTCGGTTTCGAATTTTTTCCCAATTTCGCTTCCGCATCCCTGACGCTCGATGCGTTTTACGAGGCGGGCGGCAATCTCTTCGATACGGCCTATGTTTATGGCGGCGGCAAAACGGAGGCGATTTTCGGCGACTGGCACACCAGCCGCAACGTGCCGCGCGAAGAGATCGTGTTGATCGGCAAGGGCGCACATTCGCCTCTCTGCTACCCCGATATGATCGCCAAGCAGCTCGATCAGTCGCTCACGCGTCTGAAGACGGATTATGTCGATGCCTATTTCATGCATCGCGATAATCTCGATGTTCCAGTCGCCGAATTCGTCGACGCCATGGATGCCGAAGTCCGGCGCGGGCGCATTCGCGGCATTTTCGGTGGCTCGAACTGGACGCGCGAACGCATGGATGAGGCTGCGGCTTACGCGCAGAAGAACGGCAAGCAGGCACCGGCCGCGCTTTCCAACAATTTCTCGCTTGCCGAAATGCTCGATCCCATCTGGGCGGGCTGCGTGGCGGCATCTGACGATAATTGGAAGGCATGGCTGCAATCTCGCCAAATCCCGAATTTCGCCTGGTCCAGCCAGGGGCGTGGTTTCTTCACTGACCGCGCAGGGCGGGACAAACACGATGACGAGGAAATCGTCCGCGTCTGGTATTCCGACCGCAATTTCGTCCGCCGCGACCGGGCGATTGAGCTTGCGCAAAAACTCGGCCGCCACCCGATCCATATTGCGCTCGCTTATGTCATCGCCCAGCCTTTCCCCGTCATCCCGCTGATCGGGCCGCGCACGATTGCGGAGCTGGAGGATAGTCTTTCGGCGCTGGATATTGCGCTGACGGATGAGCAGGTGAAGTGGCTGGAGGCGTGAAAGGGAATGAGACGGCGGATTTATCCGCCGCCTTCATGACATTGGTGCGACTTTGCCGCCCGTTTCTTCTCCCCGCTGGGGAGAAGGTGGCCCGCAGGGTCGGATGAGGGGGGCTAGGTCTCCGCATATCTCTACCCTTGCCCCCTCATCCCGCTGCCGCGGACTTCTCCCCGGCTGGGAGAAGAAACAAGCGGTAACCGCTCGCGTAACTGACGAATCTCAAGATGGAGACATCATCTTCCACCTTCTTTCCTATATCGGTGACTGCTAAAGCGTAGGTTCGTAAACCTGCAGCGAAACAACCGCAGCCACACAATTACCGGGGTTCCCATGAGCGATATCGACAGAAGCCGTGCGCAGCAGCTGATGCGGGAGGCGGAGATTGATGCGCTGATACTGTTCCAGCCCGAAGCCTTCCGTTATGCGCTCGGTGCTCCTGCCGGCGTGGCGACGATGTGGGGCAGGGCGGGTTCCGCGATTGCGTTGGTGCCGGCCGATGCCGGAGCAGGGCTCGCCGCTGTCGCCAGTGATCATGCCGCGCCGATCATCGAGAGGGCGGCACCTGATGTCGATCTGCGCTGCCATCGCATCTGGATCGATTTGGTCGACCTTTCGGGTGTGGAAACCATCGCGCAGGTGGACGATGCCTATCGCCGCAAAAATTCCGGTGGGCCACGGCCGGAGACATTCGATCGTACCGCCTGTTTCGGCCTGCTCTCAGATTTGCTGCGGGAGCGCGGACTGTCCGCGGCGCGCATCGGTGCCGACCTTGAATTCATGCCCGCCGCCGATTTTTTCGCCCTGCGTCAGGCGCTGCCCGATGTGAGTTGGATTGATGGTTCGACGGTGCTGAAACGTCTGAGGGCGGTGAAATCCGAACGCGAGATCAAACTTCTCCGCCAGGCGGGAGCCGCCGCCGAGGCAGGGTTGGCGGAGATGGCGGCCGCCGCTGGTCCGGGAGCAGCACTTGGTCAACTCTCCGCTGCCTGGAAATCCGGCGCGCAGGCATATGCCGCGAAATCCGGTTTTTCGCTGAGCGGGCATTGGGACTATATTTCCGTCGGTCCGGCGCTCTCGGATATGACGGCAGTCGTTACACCGGGCGCGCTGATCAAGGCCGATGTCGGCACGCTGGTAGACGGTTATTCATCGGATGGAGCGCGGACTTTTTCATGGGGCCCGGTCTCGCCTCTGGCGGCGGATATCTTCAAAGCGCTGGAAGCGGCTTTTGCCGCCGGACTTGAGATGATCCGTCCCGGTAATAGCTTCGGTGCGGTGCACGCCGCCATGCTTGCCTCGATGCGCGGGCAAGGTTTCAGCGACTATTATCGCGGTCATTTCGGCCATTCCGTCGGCGGTGGCGTCGGTATCGAGGAATGGCCGTTCTTTTCCCATGACAATGCGGAAATCATTCTTCCCGGCATGGTGGTCGCGCTCGAAGCGCCGTTTTATGGCGAAGGTCTGGGCGCGTTGATGATCGAAGATCAGTTCCTCGTCACATCGTCAGGCGTAGAATGCATGAATAACCTGCCACGCACTCTGAGGGATTTATCCTGAGACTGAGCCCCAGCTCAGAGGAAATCGTCGCGGCGAGGCGTGAAGCAGTCGATCAGCTCGCCCTCTTCAAGGCAAAGGCAACCGTGCTCGACATGGCCGGGCACGATAAGGCTGTCGCCCTTCTGCAGATCATAAGCGTCGCCGTCGCGGTAGAAGCGGAAGCTGCCGCTGGCGACGTAGGTCGATTGCACATGTGGATGGCTGTGCAGCTTGCCTTCGGCACCGGTCTTGAACCGGAAGGATACGACCATCAGCTCGGGTGCTTCGGAAAGCACGGTCCGCTCCACGCCGTCGTCGGGCGAAACGGTGGGGAATGTCGGAAGCTGCTGCATGGGTTTCTCCTCAGTCTTGCGATGTGGTTCAGCGTGGTGCGCGCAACATGGCGCGGTAACGCGTCTGGCTGCTTTTCAGGTGGTGGCGCATGGCGCTTCGTGCAGCATCTTCGTCGCCATCCTGGATGGCAATCAGGATCGCCTCGTGTTCGCCGACCAGCCGGTCAAGATCGGCGGGTGAAAGCACTGTTTCCGTGCCGTTTTGTGCCACGGCCCGGCGTGGAATGACGGTCGGTCCCAGCACCTGCAGGAACTCGCTGAAGCGGGGATTGTTGGTTGCCTCGGCCACCGCAAGGTGAAAGGCGAAATCGGCCTCTGCCGTCGGCATGCCCTTCGCTGCACTGGCGCGGAAGGCATCGAAGGCCTCGATGATCTTCTCTTCCTGCGCCGGCGAGCGGCGAATGGCGGCAAGGCCGGCGGCATCGCCTTCCACGGCGGTGCGCAGTTCCAGCATTTCGATCAGCGAGGAGACACGCGCGAGATCGACATTATGGAACGGCCGTCGCTCCACGGGCGCCGGCTCCAGCACGAAGACGCCCGCGCCCTGACGCGGCTCGACAAGACCATCGGAGCGCAGTGAGGCAATTGCCTCGCGCACCACGGTGCGGCTCACTCCAAATTCCTGTGTCAGCTGCGCTTCGGAGGGCAGGCGGTCGCCAGTCTTGTAACGGCCCTTGGCGATCTGGCTGCGCAGTTCCTCCGACACCTTCACCACAAGCGTTCTGCCCTGGGGCGCTGCCGGTTCGGAGGTCGTCGCTTTTGTCATCTTCATCGCCGTTCTAAAAAATCGGTTGCAGGCCTGTTCCTCGATACGTCATTCACGGTCCCGCTTGCAATCCCGCCGCTCGCGCGTCGCGCAGCCGCTCACGTTGCCTTGAAGATAGGGTTGTCGACGAACACACCGCCCTGAAAACGCACAAGTGCGTCGCCGGGGTCGGGCTTCGGGCTGGTCTGCGCGATCTGTTCGCGGAAGGCCTCGGCGTTGTCTTTTGGTTTCCAGCCGAGGTAGCCGAGATGGGAATTGTCCCACCAGCCGGCATCATTGGCCGAAGCGCCCCAGACGACCGGGCAGCCGAGCACAGGCGCGCGAAATACCGCCTCGATCAGCGACACGAAATCATCCTGCGAGAACCAGGTGGAAAGCATGCGGAAATTTTCGGGTTGCGGTGTGCAGGAGCCGATACGGACCAGCGCCGTCTCCTGTCCAAATTTCTCGAAATACATGCGGGCGAGGTTTTCGCCGAAACATTTGGAGACGCCATAAAGCCCGTCTGGGCGGAAGGGAACATCGGGGCCGAGCCGCTCGGTCTGCGGATAATAACCGATCGTATGGTTGGAGCTGGCAAAAACGATGCGTGGCTGTCCGTGTGCGCGGGCTGCCTCGTAGAGATTATAAAGCCCTATGATATTGCCCTCTAAAATCTGCTCGAAGGGCCGCTCCACTGATATGCCGCCGAGATGCACGATGCCGTCGCAACCTGCAACCATGGCGTCCACTGCAGCCGCATCGGCAAGGTCGCATTGGACACATTCTTCGTTCGGTCCGGCCGGATCGAGCGGGGAGAGATCGGCAAGACGTACTATTTTTGCCATCGGCGCAAGGCGCTCGCGCATGACACGGCCAAGCTGGCCCGCCGCACCGGTCACAAGAAGCCGTTTCATCGCCATTCTACCAAGCCTTTTCTGTGTCTTTGCGGTGGCCCAGAGTGTCGCCGCCTCTTGACCTTGTCATACATATCGTACAAAAATCGGATAACATATATTATGTGCTATACGCAACAATCATGAAGGATGAGTTTGATGTTGACCGTCGAAACCAGGCAGGCCGTGAACCCGGACTATGCGAAAACGCTGGATACCGAGGGACTTCGCCGGCATTTCCTTGCGAACGACATGTTCCGGTCCGGCGAAATCAGGCTGATCTATACCCACTACGATCGTTTCGTCATGGGCGGCGCGGTACCAAATGGCGCACCGCTGACGCTGGACAAGGTGGAGGAAACCAGGACGCCGTCCTTCCTCGACCGGCGTGAGATGGGCATCGTCAATATCGGTGAGGCCGGCACTGTCAGCGCGGGCGGGGAGACCTATACGCTCAATCGCGGCGACGTGCTTTATCTCGGTGCGGGAAGCGGTGCCGTCACCTTTGACGGGGCGGGCCGATTCTACATCACGTCCTGCCCGGCGCATCGCAGCCTGCCGGCCAAGCTCGTTACGCTGGCCAACAGCAAGGAGGTCAAGCTTGGCGCGACCGAGACCTCCAACAAGCGCACCATCAACCAGTTCATCCACCCGCTTGTCATGGAAAGCTGCCAGCTGGTGCTGGGTTATACGACGCTGGAGGATGGCTCGGTGTGGAACACCATTCCCTCGCATATTCATGACCGCCGCATGGAGGCTTATCTGTATTTCGGCATGGATGAGAAGTCGCGCGTCCTGCATTTGATGGGTGAGCCGCAGGAGACCCGGCACCTGTTCATTTCGAATGAAGAAGGCGCCATTTCGCCGCCTTGGTCGATCCATTCCGGCGCGGGTATCGGCTCTTACACCTTCATCTGGGCCATGGCGGGCGACAATGTCGATTATACCGACATGGACTTCATTCAGCCGGGGGATCTGAAATGAGGAACCCCTTTTCGCTTGAAGGGCGTAAGGCGCTCGTGACGGGTGCGAATACGGGGCTTGGCCAGGCGATTGCGATAGGCCTCGCCGCCGCCGGTGCGGAGGTGGTCTGCGCCGCCCGCCGTGCGCCGGACGAAACCCTTGATATCATCGCAAAGGATGGCGGCAAGGCGAGTTCACTGCTTATCGATTTTTCCGATCCGCTGGCGGCGAAGGACAGTTTCACTGACGCCGGTTTCGATATTCTCGTCAACAATGCCGGGATCATTCGCCGCGCCGATTCAGTCGAATTTTCCGAGCTCGACTGGGACGAGGTGATAGACGTCAATCTGAAGGCGCTGTTCTTCACCACGCAGGCTTTTGCGAAGGAATTGCTGGCAAAAGGGCGTTCGGGCAAGGTGGTCAATATCGCCTCGCTGCTTTCCTTCCAGGGCGGCATTCGCGTGCCGTCCTACACGGCGGCGAAACATGGCGTTGCCGGCCTCACCAAGCTTCTGGCGAATGAATGGGCGGCGAAGGGCATCAATGTGAATGCGATTGCGCCGGGTTACATCGAAACCAACAATACCGAGGCCCTGCGCGCGGACGCGGCCCGCAACAAGGCCATTCTGGAGCGTATTCCGGCCGGACGCTGGGGCCGCTCGGAAGATATCGCCGGGGCGGCGGTTTTCCTGTCGTCTGCGGCGGCCGATTATGTGCATGGAGCCATTCTCAATGTCGATGGCGGCTGGCTGGCGCGCTGATTTGCGCCGGTCTTTAAAATTCATCATATAACTTGTATGATGAGTTGTTGACAAATATAAGGCGAGCGGTTTAGGTGGCTTTCACTCAATGAACGTGCGGAGGACTTTCGGTGATGAACCCTGAACAAATCAAGACAGCGTTGGGCTCCGGGCTGTTGTCCTTCCCGGTCACCCATTTCGATTCCGAAGGCCGTTTTGCCGCCGATAGCTACAGGGCGCATGTCGAATGGCTCGCCGGCTACAAGGCGCCGGTGCTGTTTGCCGCCGGCGGCACGGGCGAGTTCTTCTCGCTGAAGCCGGATGAAATCCCAACGATCGTTGCTGCCGCCAAGGAAGTGGCGGGTCAAACCGCCATCGTCTCCGGCTGCGGTTACGGCACCGAGATCGCCGTCGATATTGCCCGGTCCGTTGAAAAGGTCGGCGCGGACGGTATCCTTCTTCTGCCGCATTATCTTATCGACGCCCCGCAGGAAGGCCTTTACGCCCACATCAAGAAGGTCTGTCAGTCGATCGGTATCGGCGTGATGGTTTATAACCGCGACAATTCCGTGCTGCAGCCCGATACGCTGGCGCGTCTCTGCGACGAATGCCCGAACCTCGTCGGCTTCAAGGACGGCACCGGCGATATCGGCCTCGTGCGCCAGATCACCGCCAAGATGGGCGACCGGCTGATGTATCTCGGCGGGATGCCGACGGCGGAACTGTTTGCCGAAGCCTATCTAGGTGCCGGTTTCACCACCTACTCCTCGGCCGTCTTCAACTTCGTTCCCGGCCTTGCCAATGAGTTCTATACAGCCCTGCGTGCGGGTGAACGCGCCACCTGCGAGCGCATCCTGACGGAGTTCTTTTATCCCTTCATGGCGATCCGCAACCGCGCCAAGGGTTACGCCGTCTCCGCCATCAAGGCCGGGGTTCGCCTGCAGGGTTTCGATGCCGGTCCGGTGCGCGCACCGCTGAAAGACCTGACCAATGAGGAAATCGGCATGCTCGAAGCCCTGATCGGTACGCACAAGCGCAAAGCCTGATCACGGCAAACGGGAGGAGAGCCATGAAAATCACGGCGGTGCGCACGCATCTGCTCGAACACCGGCTGGACACGCCGTTTGAAAGCGCATCCATGCGTTTCGACCGGCGGGCTCATGTTCTGGTGGAGATCGAATGCGATGACGGGACTGTCGGCTGGGGCGAATGCCTCGGCCCGGCGCGGCCGAACGCCGCCGTGGTTCAGGCCTATTCCGGCTGGCTCATCGGCCAGGACCCGCGCCAGACCGAAAAGATCTGGGCCGTGCTTTATAATGCGCTCCGCGATCAGGGCCAGCGCGGCCTTAGCCTCACCGCCTTGTCCGGTATCGATATCGCGCTCTGGGATATCAAGGGCAAGCACTACGGTGCTTCCATCTCGATGCTGCTCGGCGGGCGCTGGCGCGAAAGCGTGCGGGCCTATGCCACCGGTAGCTTCAAGCGCGATGGCGTCGACCGCGTCTCTGATAATGCCTCCGAGATGGCGGAGCGCCGCGCTGAAGGTTTCCACGCCTGCAAGATCAAGATCGGCTTCGGCATCGAGGAAGACCTCCGGGTGATCGCTGCGGTGCGTGAGGCGATCGGGCCGGATATGCGGCTGATGATCGATGCCAATCACGGTTATACGGTCACCGAAGCCGTCACGCTTGGCAACCGCGCCGCCGACTATGGTGTCGACTGGTTCGAGGAGCCGGTGGTTCCCGAACAGCTCGATGCCTATCAGCGTGTACGGGCAGGGCAGCCGATCCCGGTTGCGGGTGGCGAGACCTGGCATGGACGTTATGGCATGTGGCAGGCGCTTTCCGCCGGTGCCGTGGATATTCTCCAGCCCGATCTCTGCGGTTGCGGCGGATTTTCCGAAACGCAGAAGATTGCCACGCTTGCGACACTGCACGGCGTGCGCATCGTGCCGCATGTCTGGGGCACAGGCGTGCAGATTGCCGCTGCGCTGCAATTCATGGCGGCGATGACGCCTGATCCGGTGCGGGCCAATCCCATCGAACCGATCATGGAATTTGATCGAACCCACAATCCGTTCCGGCAGGCCGTGCTGCATGCGCCTCTTGAGGCGGTAAACGGCATTGTCGCCATTCCCGATGGTCCCGGTCTCGGCATCGAGATCAACCGCGATGCATTGACCGAATTCAGGATGCCAGATCCATGAGCGAACTTGTCAGAAAACTGAGCGGCACTGCGCCGAACCCCGCTTTCCCGAAAGGGGCGGTCGATACGCAGATGCACATGTATTTGCCCGGATATCCCGCCTTGCCGGGTGGTCCTGGCCTGCCGCCGGGCGCTTTGCCGGGGCCGGAGGATTATCGTCGCCTGATGCAATGGCTCGGCGTAGACCGGGTCATCATCACGCAGGGCAACGCCCATCAGCGAGACAATGGCAACACGCTGGCCTGTGTTGCCGAGATGGGCGAGGCGGCCCGCGCCGTGGTCATCATCGATGCCACCACGAGCGAAAAAGATATGGAAAAGCTTGCCGCCGCGGGTGCGGTCGGCGCGCGTATCATGGATCTGCCGGGCGGCGCGGTGAACCTTTCCGAACTGGAAGCGGTGGACGAGCGGGCGCATGCGGCCGACTGGATGGTGGCGGTGCAGTTCGACGGCAATGGTCTTCTCGACCATCTGCCGCGCCTTCAGAAAATCCGCTCCCGCTGGGTGTTCGATCATCACGGCAAGTTCTTCAAGGGCATCAGAACGGATGGGCCGGAAATGGCAGCACTTCTAAAGCTCATCGACGGCGGTAACCTCTGGTTCAAATTCGCCGGCGTTTATGAAAGCTCCCGAGAAAGCTGGCCCTACGAGGACGTCGCCGCCTTCTCGCGGGTGATAGCCGCCCATGCGCCTCAACGTATCGTGTGGGGCACCAACTGGCCTCATAATTCTGTACGCGAGACGGCTGCCTATCCTGATGATGCCCGTCTTGCGGAACTGACGCTCGGCTGGCTGCCGGATGAGGCGGCGCGCCGTCGGGCGCTGGTCGAAAACCCCGAAGAGCTGTTCAAGCTATCGCCCGTCAAGGCGGCCTAAAGCACGTCCAGCAAAAGTGCGTCAGCGGTTTTGCGTGCGGACTGCGTGAATACAAAGAGTTTCATCCGGATGGCTGGGGAAGGGAGGCCCCAACATCTTTTCAAGTGACAGGTCTTTGCATACCGGCCCGGATGGGCGTGAAAAATCGGTCCGATAGCCTTGGAGGGGCTGGACCGTGTCAACAATGGAGGAGGAAAGTATGAAAAAGATTGCAAGCATGATGTGCGTGGCGATGGGGATCGCGCTGTCCGGTGTTTCCGCCAGCGCGCAGGAAATCACCCTGCGCTCTGCCGATATCCACCCGGATGGTTATCCAACGGTCGAGGCTGTGAAATATATGGGCGAGTTGCTGGCCGAGCGCAGCAATGGCCGCATCAAGATCCAGGTGATGAACAACTCCGTTCTCGGGGGCGAGAAGGACACCATCGAGCAGACCCGCTTCGGCGTGATCGACATGAACCGCGTCAATGCCGCGCCCTTCAACAATCTGGTCAAGGAAACCACCGTTCTTGGCCTGCCTTTCCTGTTCCGCTCGACGGAGCACATGCACAATACCGTCGACGGCCCGATTGGAGATGAGGTTCTGGCGGCGTTCGAACCGCACGGCCTCGTCGGTCTTGCCTTTTACGATTCCGGCGCGCGATCCTTCTACACCACTAAAAAACCCATCGAAAAACTGGCGGACCTGAAGGGGCTTAAAATCCGTGTGCAGCAGTCTGATCTGTGGATTTCGATGATGCAGGCCTTCGGTGCCAACCCGACGCCGATGCCGATGGGCGAGGTCTATTCCTCACTGGAAACCGGTGTCGTCGATGGCGCCGAAAACAACTGGCCATCCTACGAATCCGCCCGCCATTATGAGGTGGCAAAGAACTATTCTCTGACCGAACATTCGCTGAACCCGGAAATCCTCGTCATTTCGAAGATCTCCTACGACAAGCTCTCGCCGGAAGACCAGAAGTTGCTGCGCCAGGCGGCCAAAGATTCGGTCGGCAAAATGCGCGAACTGTGGAGCGCCCGCGAAAAGGCGTCGGAAGAAAAGGTCCGCGCCGGTGGCGCCAATGTCATTAAGGTCAACAAGGAGGAATTCGCTGCGGCGATGGGTCCGGTTTACGACAAATTCGTCACCGACCCGAAGATGAAAGACCTTCTGGAACGGGTGAAAGCGGTCAAGTAACGCGCAGAAAACCGGCCTTAGAAACAGGGCCGGTTTTCTTTTGTCGCCATTGACGCGGGAGGAACAGACAATGCGAAATTTCATGCGGGCAATCCGCCCCTTTCTCGGCGCGCTCAGCCACGCGTCGCTTTATATTGCCGGTATCGGCATGATCGCCATGACGCTGATCGTCGGCTGGCAGGTCTTTGCGCGATATATCCTCAATGATTCACCAAGCTGGTCGGAGCCGTTGTCGCTGCATCTGATGTCGTGGTTCATCATGCTTGGCGCCGCCGTCGGCGTGCGCGAGAGCGTGCATCTGGGGCTTGATATTCTGCGCTACATGATGCCGCCGCGCGTGCAGAAGGGCATGGACCTGACGAGCCTTGCGCTGATCTTCTTCTTTGGCGCCGGGATGGCCTGGTATGGCACGTCGCTTTCCATGGGAACGTGGACAGCGACGATCCCCGTTCTCGGCTGGCCGGGCGGCACGGATTTCTTCCCGCTGATCGGCGGCGGTTTCCTCATCGCGCTGTTTTCCGCCGAACGCTTTGTCGATCTTGCCATCGGCGAGGACATCGCGGCTGACGTGATCGTGCAGGAGGCGGCATAAATGGCTTACACCATTCTCTTCGGTGTCTTCACCCTTTTGATGCTGATCGGCACGCCGATCGCATTCTGCCTCGGCATCGCTTCCTTCGCCACGGTTCTTTATCTCGGCCTGCCGCCCATCGTGGTGTTCCAGCAGATGAATTCCGGCATGAATGTCTTTGCGATGATGGCGATCCCGTTCTTCATCTTCGCCGGCGACCTCATGGTGCGGGGCGGCATCGCCCACCGCCTCATCCGTTTTGCCGCCGGCCTGGTCGGACATCTGCGTGGCGGTCTCGGTCAGGTCAATATTGTGGCCTCGACCCTGTTCGGCGGTATTTCCGGCTCGGCCGTCGCCGATGCTTCCGCGGTGGGAGGGCTGATGATCCCGCAAATGGCCAAGCGCGGCTATGACAGGGACTATGCCGTCAATGTCACCGTCAATGCCGCCATCATCGCGCTGATGATCCCGCCTTCGCACAACATGATCCTCTATTCGATCGCGGCGGGTGGCAATGTCTCGGTGGCCGATCTATTCACTGCCGGCATCATCCCCGGCTTTCTGCTTGCAGCGGCGCTGATGGTGACGGCCTATATCGTCGCCCGGCGTAAAGGCTATCCGTCCGAGCCGTTCCCGGGTTTCTCCAAGCTGATGTATTATCTGCTGGCCTCGTTTCCTGGCATCCTGCTTATCGGCATCATCTTCGGTGGCGTGCGTTCGGGCATCTTCACCGCGACGGAAAGCTCCTGCATCGCCGTGCTCTATGCCTTCCTTGTCGCCATGCTGGTCTACCGCGAGCTCAACTGGGATGGTTTCGTCGAAGCGGTGATGGGGGCGGTCCGCACCACGGCCATGGTTCTGCTGGTCATCGGCACGGCGGCATCCTTCGGCTGGCTGATGGCCTTCCTGCAGGTGCAGACGTTGATGATCGCGGCCATAAGCGCGATTTCAGACAATCCGATCATCGTGCTGCTTGTCATCAACGTCATCCTGCTGTTGCTCGGCACCTTCATGGACATGGCGCCGATGGTCATCATCTCCACGCCGGTGCTTCTGCCCGTCGTGAAGGCCTTCGGCATCGACCCCGTACATTTCGGTGTGGTGATGATCCTGAACGCCGGTATCGGCCTCAACACGCCGCCGGTCGGAACGGTGCTTTTCGTCGGCTGCGCAGTGGGCGGCATATCGATACGGGAGGCGATGCGAACGATCTGGCCGTTCTTCGGCGCCAGTATCGCCGTGCTGCTGGCCGTTACCTATATTCCGTCGCTGTCCTTGTGGTTGCCGTCACTGTTCCGGTAATTCCAGAGTTTCCAAATGAGAAGGCCTCGCTATGGGTGATGCGATCTATCGCGGTGAAAGCGCGGCATGAATGGCGAGGACCAACATCTCGCGGAGACAGGCGGCGTCAGCACGCGCTATTAGCTGACGCCGTGTTTCCATTTCATAAGCGTTCGATTGAGAAAATCCATGGAAGCCACTGAATATTTTGATCAGTTCTCCAGCCGATATCGACATTACAAGGGTGGCGACTGGTGTTATGAGGATGGCTGTGTCTATCGCGGTCTCCAGTTGCTGTTCGAGGCGACGGGCGATTTCCGCTGGAATGAACATTTGCACCGTCTGGTCGATACGCAGATCGCTGCGGATGGAACGCTCGCCGGTTATGATCCGCAGGACTATAACATCGACCATATCCTTGCCGGGCGCATTCTCTTTCCCCTGTCGGCCGAGACGGGCGATGCACGTTATCTCGCAGCAGCAGGGCATCTGGCAGACCAGCTCCGCAATCATCCGCGCATAAAGGCCGGGAACTATTGGCACAAGAAGCGTTATCCGCATCAGGTCTGGCTTGATGGCCTCTATATGGGGCTGCCCTTCCAGATCGAATACGGCCAGGCGATGGGCCGCCCGGAGCTGATCCATGACGGGCTACGGCAATTTTCAACGGCGCTCGCGCTGACGGCGGATGCCGGTGGTCTTTACGTTCATGGTTATGACGAGAGCCGTAGCCAGCGCTGGGCCGACCCTGTGAGCGGCAAATCGCCTGCTATCTGGGCGCGGGCGGTGGGCTGGCTTGCCATGGCGCTGGTGGATGCGCTGGTCATCTTGCCTGATGACAGTACCACGGCGGAGCTTCGAGAAAAGACACGGAGTCTTCTGGCTGAAATAATTGGACGGCAGACACAGGCTGGTCTCTGGATGCAGGTGCTCGACAATCCGGACCTTGCCGGCAATTACACGGAAACCTCCGCATCCGCCATGTTCGCATATGCCCTGTTACGGGCGGCCCGGTTGGAGCTCTTGCCGGGAGAAGAGGCAGAGGCCGCCCATTCAGCCGGTCGCCATGCGCTTGCCGCCCTTCTGGACACACGCCTTGCGCTGGATGAGCAGGGTATCACGCGGCTGACCGGCATTGTGCATGTTGCCGGGCTTGGCGGTTTCGAGGGTAATTACCGCGATGGGACGCCGGGCTATTATCTCACAGAGCCGGTCGTATCCGATGATGCAAAAGGTGTCGGGCCGTTGATGATGGCCTACGCGGAAAGCTCGCTTCTGCCTCGCTGAAACAGACAGGATTTGGTGATATACGGGCGGCATGGATAAAATCCGGGTTGCCCTGAACGGTTTGTGACTGGAAGAAATGAACCGCTGCGCGATAAACCTCGTTTTTGCGATATAACGAATCCAGTGTCACCGAGCCCCAATGCCATGATCCAGTCGCCCCCGGAACGTTTCATCTTGCTTGACGGCATAAGGGGTGTGGCTGCGCTTTTTATCGTTCACCGCCATGCCGAACAGTTTTTCGGTCGAGATCCGGCCTCGAGCTATCTTGCCGTGGACCTGTTTTTTGCGCTCAGCGGTTTCGTGCTGGCCCATGCCTATGGCAGGAAACTATATGAGGGGACGATCACGCCGGGCTTTTTCATGAAAGCGCGCTTTGCCCGCCTCTATCCGCTTTATGTGCTGGCGCTGGTATTGATGGCGACCTATTTCATCTGCCTTTATGTGCTGGGATTGCCGACGCCGATCGATGACCTGCATCGCCTCATCGATCCTGGCGAGCTGGCTTTCGCGCTCGTCACGGGGCTTCTGTTTCTGCCAGCACCCTTTACGCTGACGCTGAACGGCGCGCTGTTTCTGGTCAGCCCTGCATGGTCGCTGTTCAACGAACTGGTGGTGAATGCGGTTTATGCGCGTTGGGCGGTGCGGGCAACGGTGACGCAGACGGTTATTCTGCTCGCCGTCAGTGCGATCGTGCTGATGGTGGCTGCCGCTGAATTCGGCAAGCTGCATGCCGGTTTCCGCTGGCCGGAAATGTATGCCGGCATGGGCCGGGTGTTTTTCTCGTTTTTCGCCGGCGTGCTGATCTACCGTTTCCGTAACCGGGTGCCGGTGTTGAAGCCGGTGCAGGCTGGTCTATGTCTGGCGTTGGTGTGCGTCATCCTCGCGGTGCCCATGTCGCGCGAGTTGCGGCCGTTTTTCGATCTGCTTGTCGTGCTGTTCGTCTGGCCGTTGCTGCTGTTCGTGGCCAGCAAGACCCTGCCGGGTCCGAAAGTCGCGGCGGTGTCGGTATTTCTCGGTACGGCGTCTTACGCGGTCTATGTGCTGCACATTCCGCTTCTGGCCTGGACGGAGTTTCTGGTCCCGGCAGCCACGCGGGAAACCATCGCTCTGCCTGCTGGCATCATTTTCCTGATTGCGGTCACCTGCCTGTCATGGTGGTTGACTGTCTATTATGATCAGCCAGTGCAGAAATGGCTGAAAAACCGCCTGAGAAAACAGGAAGGCATTCGCCAGCCGGTCTGATCCAGCGGGCGGTCTATCGATTTAAAATATCGCGATCTCAAATATGGGCAAAAATCGGAGCCGTTATCACGAAGGCCGCGACGAGGCTGATGATCGTCAGTTTTGCCGCTCGCATACGCCGCATTCGGCGGCCGCTCCAGTCATACGTCATACTCACCCTCCACGCAGACGCAACGCCGGTAAGGAACCCTTCGGGCTAGGTGAGACCGATCATGGTCTTTCGCTCAACTCAGCCGGAAGAATGGTCCGATCCCAGGCACCCCGACATGCCTGATCGCACACGGGACGCCCAATTTCAGTGTTGCCTGATATACGGCTTTTGCCAAGCCACTATTTTCATCGGTGATTTTGATGGCTCTATCGCTGTCGCGAGCTGCCGGCATCATGGTCACTGGTAAAGGGGTGGCAGGCCCTGTATGGCGTAACGCGGCAGTGGTTTCCACGGTCTGACGCGTTCATGTTTGTGGACGCCGAACAGAAACAGCATTTCCTCCGAAATATCGTTGGGGTCGGTCAAGCCATCCTGGAAAAGCTCGATCACCTTGCGGGCTGCATTGTTGTAGAGAGTGAAGTCGTCATCCATGGTGTGGCGGTCATAGCCGAGACCTTCCAGCACGGACTGGAGCATCTTGAGGTCCTGCGACGTGATGATGCAATTGTGGTATGTGGAAGACATGATGTCCTCCTTTCTTGTGGAGTTCACAAAAGCCGGAGCGTCGGGCAGGTGTGCCGTGACGCTTCAACGCTTCGAAACACGGGCGCGCAGGGGAAAACCATTCCCGGCCCGTGCCGTCATGCAATGTCATGTAAATGCCGGATAGTTCCTGCCGGTCGATGAAAAGGGGCAGAACGGTGTGGGGGACGGCATACTGGCCTGACGGCGGCAACGCCCTTTAATTACCGATAAGGAAGGGTGCGCCCTTTGGGCGGAATAAGCAAGGGAATTCGGACGGCAGTGCAGGGGATTGGGACTTATGAAATGCCGCCGCCATAAGCAACAAAAAAGGCCGGGGCAATATTGCACCGACCTTCCTCATATCGCTCTAAACACCCGTGCCAGTACATCCGTGGTCAAAAGCCTAAAAGCGACTAAAACAACTGCGAACGACGATTTCATTCGCGCTCACCAGCAGCTGCTATATAACGTATTTAATGGAGCAATGTGGCCAAAACAAGTCTTGCATCCATAACGATGCTCTTTTTATCCTGACTTGCCGGCCGATGCCGCATCCTATTTCTTCTTACCATCCGCAGTCGTGGCATTTGCGAACTTCACCTGCGAACCGGTGGGTGCCGCGGCAGGTGTTTTCGTCTTGTCCTTCTTCGGTTTGCGGACTTCCTTGTTGCTGCGTAATTGACCCTTTGCCATGATCTCGTCCTCCTGTGTTTACCGTGGGGTGGTCAAAAACCGCCCGCTATTTCTTGCCGGATCGCCTCTTCGCGGGCACAGGTTCGGTGACGACAATAGCCGCTTCCTGTGCTTCGCGAAGCTGGCGAAGGCGCTCCGTCTTGCGGACGCGCTGGTCTGCTTCGGCATTGATGATCTGCTTTGCCGCGCTATCGGTCAATGATGCTTTGTCCTGCGCGGATAATTTTCCGGGTTTGAAAAAAGCTTCTTTTGTAGCGGCCATGGCAGTTCTCCTTCACGGAAGAGCGGTATCGAATGGTTACCGGGTACGGGCGGCCTTTTTGGGCGCTGGCAGCAGGCCTTCGCGTTGCATTTTCTTCTTTTCCAGCTTGCGGTAGCGGCGCACGGCTTCGGCTTGCTCGCGAACGCGCTTTTCCGAAGGCTTTTCATAGGACTCCCGAGCGCGCATCTCGCGGAAAATGCCTTCGCGCTGCATTCTCTTTTTCAGAACGCGAAGGGCCTGCTCTACATTGTTGTCTCTGACGAGTACCTGCAAGAATATCTCCTTTCAGCAGCGGATGCCGCTATTTTCTGATTTTGATCGTATTCAGATTGATCCAGCTCGATCCGGTTTCGCGTGGCAAAGGGTTTTCTGCTTTGCCTGGCCGCGATGCCGTCGACATCATCGCATCTATCTCATCGAGCGCCACGTTGCGCTCAAAATTTTCGTGTTGGAAACGCACCCTATAGCGAACCGCTCCCTGCGCTTCAGGCAGGACGGATACGATCCGGCCGGGGCCATCAGGATGGGTATTGCCAAGCACGCCTGGCTTCAAGAACACGGCGTCGCCGCAATGATAGGGATTTCTGCGCATAAGGACCTCCATGGCCCAAAAACAAAAGGCCGGGCTCTAACCCGACCTCTCACAGTCATTTGCGCCTGCAGCCAGTACATCCGTGGTCTGCGGGGCCAAAATGACGAATATTAAGCTGCCTGAAGGTTGTCAGCAGAGCTCTTTCCAGACCGGCGGTCCTGAACGATCTCGTAGCTGATCTTCTGGCCGTCGTTCAGCGAACGCATACCAGCGCGCTCAACAGCGGAGATGTGAACGAAAACGTCCGTGCCGCCGTTGTCAGGCTGAATGAAGCCGAAGCCCTTGGTGGCGTTAAACCACTTTACAGTACCAGTGTTCATAACGATTTTCTTTCTTGGAATCGTTGTGGTTCCCGCGATACCTTGCGGGATTGGATCGATTATTTGAGAGGAAATCCGACGGGGAACAGTCTGTTCCAGAACGACGTCACAAGCAATGGTCGATGATGCAAATATAGGCACAATTTTTGATTTTGCAATGACCATGCAGGGAAAATAGGGGTCACTTCTCACTTGAGTGGCTAAGCCACTGTTTTTACGATGGAATATATTGTCCTAAGATGCTGGGTCCAGCTCCTTGTCAACCGGCGCCAGGCGTCACGTCCTGGCTGTCATCGTCTGGCAGGCTACCGGCGCCGGGCGTCTTTTCATGGTCGGTCAGTGAGGGCTTGGCGTGCGGCCCGGCGGGCGGAATGTCGCCTTCTTTCGAGGGCGCTCTGTCGGTAGGTTTCGCTTTTTGCTGCTCAGTCATGGGCGTTCTCCTTTGGCTGGAAAACGCCGGGAAGAGGGCAAAGTTCCGCGACCGCGCAAGGGCGGACCGGCGCTGAGTCGTCAGCGGCGGGATCGCGATTTTTTCTCTTCGCGGTTCATATCGCGTCCGACCCATTTGAAAAACAGGAAGAGGCTGACACCGATAATGATGAGCGGAACGAAGGATTCAAAACTCGACATGATTCACTCTTTCTTCCCCCGACGATCATTCTATCGGCATAGAAGAAGCGCGTAATCTGCGGAATATCGTCTGTTCTTTTTGACAATTGTGCCGCCTGCGGCCCGTGCCTTGACACGCCACGGGCCAGAATCGATCAGATCGGCAACGATTTTACTGACTGCGAACCGCCCTCGCGGGCGCTTTTCAGCGCCGCCACGCCGGTCAGAACGGACATGGCGCCGGCGCGTGATCCGGCACGTTGGCGCAGCCGGTCGTTAGAACCCGGCTTGAAGATCATGTCGCGCATGCGGTTGTCGCCGCCATAGTGGCCGCCCGGCTCATGCGGCACCCATATGCGCTCGACACCGCCACCGAAACTTTTGACGACAAGGATTTCGTCTGCCGGTGGCTCCGTCCAGGGTTGCTTTTCATATTGGCGCATCTCGATGCGGCCCTTATGGCCGTTGAAGGCAATGTGGTGGCCCTCGATCGGCATATAGGTGTTGAGCGAGTAGGACACCTGTACGCCACTGGCGTAGCGGATCGAGGCGCTCATCGTATCAGGGATATCGATCTCCTCGCGGAAGACGCAGGCGTCACGCACATAACCGTCCACGCTAGAAGGGTCTTCATAAAGGGCATCGAGGAAGGGATCAGCACCGAGATCCATAAAGTAATCGCACTCATCCTTGTGAGCACAGGTTCGACAGCGCGTTCCGCGGAACGGCCCGTTCTTGCCATAATGCAGCAATTGCCCAAAGCCCTTTACCTCGACGGGGTCGGAATCGAGATACCAGTTCAGCAGATCGAAATGGTGGGTTGCCTTGTGCACGAACAGGCTACCGGAATGTTCGGTGAAGGCATGCCAGCGGCGGAAATAATCCGCCCCGTGCTGGTTATCCAGATACCAGTGAAAATCGACCGACGTAACGGTGCCGATCGCGCCGTCATCGATCAGTTCCTTGATCCGTGCGGCGGTGGGCGAGAAACGGTAGTTGAAGGATACGTCGACACGGCGGCCGCTTTTGGCTTCCGCCGCGCGAATGCGATCGATCTTTTCCGGGGTGGTGGTCATGGGCTTTTCGCTGATGACATCGGCCCCGCCTTCCAGAGCGCGGATGATGATGTCGTCATGCGTATCATCAGGCGTGCAGACGATCACCAGTTCGGGGCGCTGCTCTGTCATCATCCGGTCGAAGTCGTCGTAAAGCGGCGCTGCCGACCCGATCATAGCGCGAGCGCGTTCGGCGCGCATCAGGTTCAGGTCGCAAATGCCGACCAGCTCGACATAGTCGCTCCAGCCGGCCAGAAGTTCGCGGCCCCACATGGTGGTGCCGCGATTGCCGGTGCCGACCAGCGCATAACGTTTGCGTTTCACCCTTTCAGGCATTGTCTCTCTCCCCGATCTATCAACAAACAGTCTTGAAACGCTCAACCGCGGTGGCGAGGACCTCGTCCACCGGGCGCGCCTGCCAGCGATGCGAGAAAATCTCCACTTCCTGCGGGCCGTGGAAGCCGGCGGCCTCGATCATGGCGCGGAATGCCTTGAGGTCAATCACGCCGTCGCCCATCATGCCGCGATCGTTGAGCGGATCGGTGGTCGGCACCAGCCAGTCGCAGATGTGGTGGGCGAGAATTTGCCCGTTCCTGCCCGCACGCGCCACCTGTTCTTCCAGTTCCGGATCCCACCAGACATGGTAGACGTCGATGGCGACGCCGGTTCCTGCGCCAAGCCTGTCGCAGAGATCGAGCGATTGTTTCAGCGTGTTGAAACAGGCGCGGTCGGCGGCATAGAAGGGATGCAGCGGTTCGATGGCAAGCGGTACGCCGGCGGCTCGGGCATAAGGAAGAAGTTCGGTCATGCCGTCCTCCACCATCTGCCGTGCACCTTTCAGATCGCGCGAACCGGCGGGAAGGCCGCCCACTACAAGCACAAGGCAGTCTGCCTTCATGGCGGCGGCTTCATCAACGGCGCGTTTATTGTCCTCGATGGCGAGACGTCGGCCTTCAGCGTCGGTGGCGGGGAAAAAGCCGCCACGGCAATGGCCGGAAAGGCGCAGACCGTTCGCTTCGACGATGCGCGCGGCTTCGGTCAGCCCGACGCCATGGACCTGCTCGCGCCACGGCGAGATCGTTGTGATGCCGTGGGCGAGGCAGGCGTCAACAATGGCGCCGAAGTTAGCGCCTTGCCGCACGGTGGCAAAATTGATGGAAAGGCCTTCAAGGCTCATATCAATATCTCCCGTAGTTCTGCTACTTCAGCCGATGCCCCGGACCGAAAGGAACGCCTTCATGCGGTGCGTGGCCAGATCCGGCTCGGCCAGCGCATTGGCCTTGTCCGCCAGCCGGAAAAGCTCGGCGAAATGCTGCGTAGAACGGGTGCTTTCCTGGCCGCCGACCATGGTGAAATGATCCTGCAATCCGTTGAGATAGGCGAGGAACACCACTCCGGTCTTGTAGAAGCGGGTGGGCGCCTTGAAGATATGGCGTGAAAGCGCCACCGTCGGCTCCAGAATATCGAAGAATTCATTGTCAGCACCGCGCTTCAGACTGGCCAGCGCCTTGGACGCAGCAGGCGCGATGGCGTCGAAAATGCCGAGCAGGGCGTCTGAATGGCCCTTTTCGTCGCCGGCGATGAGTTCGGCATAATTGAAATCGTCGCCGGTATACATGCGCACCCCCGATGGCAGGCGGCGGCGCATGGCAATTTCCTTCTCCTTGGAAAGAAGCGAAATCTTGATGCCGTCGATCTTGTCGGCATTCTCCTCGATCATGGCAAGGCAGGTGTCCATAGCCACCATATGGTCGCCCGAGCCCCAGTAGCCCTCAAGCGCCGGGTCGAACATTTCGCCCAGCCAGTGGATCACCACTTTCTGCTCGGCGTGGCCAAGCACCCTGGAATAGGCCTTGAGATAATCATCCGGGGAACGAGCGGCAGCGGCCAGCGCGCGGCTCGCCATCAGGATCACGCGACCGCCTTCTCCCTGAACAAAATCAAGCTGTTCGAGGTAAGTTTCGACAATGTGATCGAGGTCGTGATTGACCCCATCGAGGTGGTCGGTGCCGACTCCGCAGGCAATCAGCGCATCCTTGCGGCTGGCTGCTTCCTTCAGCGAACGGGAAATCAGTTCCTGCGCCTGCGGCCATGCCAGGCCCATGCCGCGCTGTGCGGTATCCATGGCCTCGGCGACACCGAGGCCGAGGTCCCAGAGGCGATGACGGAAGCGCAGGGTGGCGTCCCAGTCGATGGCGGGTGTCAGCCACGGGTCATTGTCGGCAAGCGGATCGGCAACCACATGGGCGGCGGCGAAAGCGACGCGGTTGAAATCCGCAGCACTTCGTTTTTCGACCGCGACGGGCGTGCCGGACAATTTGTAGACCTCGATACTACGGTCGTCCTTCGGTAGCTTGAGTTCGCTCACGTCAGCCTCCTCAGGAAATGGCGGGAACGTCGAGCCAGCGGCGTTCCTTCCATGATTTCAGCCCCAGTTCGGCAAGCTGCACGCCCTTGACGCCTTCCATCAGGCCATAGGGCCATGGGTCATTGTCCATCAGATGGCGCACGAACATTTCCCACTGCGCCTTGAAGCCGTTGTCATAAACGACATTGTCCGGCACCTCCTGCCAGGTCTTGTAGAAATCGATGGTCTGCGGCTGGTCGGGGTTCCACACCGGCTTTGGCGTGTTGGTGCGGTGCTGGGTAAAGCATTTGGTCAGGCCCGCCACCGCCGAACCATGGGTGCCGTCCACCTGGAAGGTGACGAGATCGTCGCGACGCACGCGCACCGTCCATGAGGAGTTGATGTGGGCGATCACGCCGCCTTCCAGCTCGAAGGTGGCATAAGCGGCATCATCGGCATCCGCCTTGTAGGCTTTGCCCTGCTCATCGAAACGTTCCGGAATATGGGTCGCGCCGAGGCAGCTAACGGATTTCACCTGACCGAACAGGTTGTCGAGCACATAACGCCAGTGGCACAGCATATCGAGAATGATGCCGCCGCCATCTTTCAGACGGTAGTTCCATGAGGGGCGCTGCGCCGGCTGCCAGTCGCCTTCAAAAACCCAGTATCCGAACTCGCCGCGCACCGAGAGGATTTTGCCGAAAAAGCCGCTATCGCGCAGCATGGCCAGCTTGCGAAGGCCGGGAAGGAAGAGCTTGTCCTGCACCACGCCGTGCTTGATGCCGGCGCTTTCGGCGAGCCGGGCAATCGCCAGTGCCTCTTCCATTGTATCGGAAATCGGCTTTTCGCAATAGACGTTCTTGCCGGCCTTGATGGCTTTCTCCAAAAGGCTGCCGCGCATCTGCGTGGTTCCAGCATCGAAGAACAGGGTGTCATCAGGGTTTGCCAAAGCAGCATCGATATCGGTCGTCCAGCGGGCGACATTGTGCTTCCTGGCGATTTCCTCGATCTTCGCGCCGTTGCGGCCGACCAGAATGGGGTCGAGCATGACCCTTTCGCCGTTCTTCAACAGCACGCCGCCCTGGTCGCGAATGGCGAGAACGGAGCGCACGAGATGCTGGTTGTAACCCATGCGGCCGGTGATGCCGTGCATGATGACGCCGATACGTTTCATGAATTTCCTCCCAAGGCGGCCTTTTCCCGAAAGCCGCTTCCGTCAAACATGGTAATTTGTAACCATTTGGTTATTTGTGGTCGTGAAGAGTGCAATCTGTCAAGGTGTTTTTGGCAGGAAAAATTTGGATTTTGGGAAGGGCGGCTGTCAGCCTCTTTCGCCGCGCTGCAAAAGAAAACGACGCCCTTCGCGAATGCGAATAGCGCGTCGTCGCTGTTGTTAAACGAGAATTCGGTTCTCTTGGCTCAGACTGGCCGCACTGCAGCAAGCAGCGTGTTGACGATGTGCTGGCCCCAGCGTTCCAGTTCAGATGGGTCGGTCAGGTCGCGCTGGAAGATCGTCGACAGTGTAAACCGGTTCGAAAGATAGAAAGCGCCGAGCGAAGCGATGGTCAGATAGACATCGATCGGATCGAGACCGTCGCGGAATTCGCCGGTGTCGCGGCCTCGCCGCAGCACATCCTCCAGCTCCGAAATGAAATTCGAATGCATCGCCGTGATCGTCGGAGATTGCCTGAGATAGCGGGCTTTATTGAGGTTTTCCGTGGCGAGAATGCTCAAGAATTCCGGGTGGTCGAGGAAATAATGCCAGGTGAAAAGCGCAAGTTCCCGTAAGCCCTCCGAAGGCGGCTTGCGTGTCAAGTCAAGCCGTCTTTCGGTGTGGCGGATGTGGCGATAGGCGTCTTCCAGGACAGCGAGATAAAGTGCATCCTTGTCGCCGAAATAATGATAGATCATCCGTTTGTTGGTGCCGGCGCGGCGGGCGACGACATCGATTCGCGCCCCTGCCAGCCCCTTCGCCGCCACCTCGCGGCGGGCCGCTTCAAGGATGGCTGCCCGGGTTCTCTCAGGGTTCCGCACCTGTGCGGTGGCACGTTTGCGCTTGGGCGCCGGAGTTTCTTCCGGGGCCGCATCGAGTGGCTGGTCCTTTGTCGTTTCTTCCATTTCAGCACCCGCTTGACAATGTTTGCGATCGGTGTTCCCATGTAACCAATTAGTTATAAAACGGCAAGTGTCGTTTACGTTCATCATCAATTTGGCAGTCATTAGGGAGGAGTTGCCAATGTCCGTGATGCTTCACAGGAGAGGTGTGCTTTCAGCGGGGCTTGCGGCCCTGTCGCTTGCAGCATTGGGAGGAGGGTCGGCACAGGCTCAGGCCACGCGCCTTCGCATGTTGTGGTGGGGGTCGCAGGAGCGCGCCGACCGCACCACCAAGGCGATATCGGCCTATAAGCAGGTCAAACCTGATCTCGACATTGCCGGTGAATTTGCCGGCTGGAGCGATTATTGGCCGCGTCTTGCCACGCAGGTGGCGGGCCGCAATGCGCCTGACCTGATCCAGATGGATTATCGTTACATCTTCGAATATGGCCGTCGCGGCGCGCTGGCGCCGCTCGATGACTATATCGGCAAGGGCCTGAAGATCGAGGATTTCGGCAAGATGAACATCGATTCCGGCCGGGTCGATGGCAAGCTTTACGGCATCAATCTTGGCGTCAATTCCAGCGCCGTTTTCTTCGACAGGGCGGCCTGGGAAAAATCCGGTGCAACGCCGCCATCGATCGGCCAGACCTGGGAGGAGTTTGCCGAAAACGCTGCCAAGCTCAGCAAGAACAAGCCTAAACCCGGTTATTTCGCCACGGCCGATGCGAGCGGCGTGGAGCCGAGCTTCGAGAACTGGCTGCGGCAGAACGGCAAATCGCTCTATACACAGGATGGCGGCATCGGCTTCGACCCGACCGACGCGACCAAGTGGTTTACGCTCTGGGCGGATCTGCGCAAGAGTGGTGCGTGCGTGCCCGCCGATGTGCAGGCGCTCGACCAGCTCAACATAGAAACGAACCCCCTTACGACGGGCAAGGCGGCAACCGCGTTCGCCCATTCCAACCAGTTCGTCGGTTATCAGAAGCTCAACAAGGCGAAACTTGCCATAAGCTCCTATCCGAAGAGCACGAAGGATGGCCCTTCCGGCCACTATCTGAAACCTTCCATGCTCATCAGCGTCGCCAATGGCAGTGCCGGCATCGAGCAGGCGGTTGGGTTCATCAACTTCCTGGTCGCCGACCCGCAGGGCATCGATATTCTCGGCGTTGAACGCGGCGTTCCTGCTTCAGAGTCCATGCGCAACGCGCTTACCCCCAAGCTCGATGAGGTCAGCAAGAGCATGGTGGAATATATCGCAGAAATTACGCCCGGCGTCGGCGATCTGCCGCCGGCGCCACCTCCGGGTGCGGGCGAATTTGCCTTTGTCCTGAAACGCACGGCGGAAGAAGTCGGCTTCGGCAAGATTTCGCCTGAAGAGGGCGGTGACCGCCTCGTCAAGGAATCCGAAACCGTTATAAAACGGAAGTGATGGTTTATGGCCTTTCGATCTGAAACTCTTGTGGGGGAGAGCCGTGGCGTGGTTCTCCCGAAACGGGGCGGCCTGAAGCGGATTTTCGACCGCAACATTCACGCCTACCTGTTTCTCCTGCCCTGGCTGATTGGCTTTTTTGGCCTCACGCTGGGCCCGGCGCTGGCGTCGCTTTATCTATCCTTCACCAATTACGACCTGTTGCAGTCGCCGGATTGGGTGGGGGCGGCAAACTATGTGCGCATCGCCACCGACGACCCGAAATTTGCCGCCGCCATGCAGGTGACGTTTACCTATGTACTGCTGTCGGTGCCACTGAAGCTCATCTTCGCGCTGCTGGTGGCGCTCGCCTTCAATCGCGGCATCAAGGGTTTGACGCTCTACCGGGCGATCTTCTATCTGCCCTCGCTGCTCGGCTCCAGCGTGGCGATCGCCGTTCTCTGGCGTCAGCTTTTCGCGTCCGACGGCCTCGTCAACATGCTGCTCTGGCAAGCTTTCGGTTATGAAGGCCCAAGCTGGATTTCGAACCCGGATTATTCGATCTACACGCTGGTCATCCTGTCGGTCTGGCAGTTCGGCTCGCCGATGATCATCTTCCTCGCTGGTCTCAGGCAAATCCCGCAGGATATGTATGAAGCCGCCGAAATCGACGGCGCGAGCAAGTTGCGGCAGTTCTTCCGCATTACCCTGCCGCTTCTGACGCCGGTCATCTTCTTTAATGCGGTGATCCAGACGATCGACGCCTTCAAGGCCTTCACCCCCGCATTCATCATTTCGGAAGGCTCGGGTGGGCCCATCAATTCGACGCTGTTCTACACGCTCTACCTTTATCAGGAAGCCTTCGGTTTCTTCCGCATGGGCTATGCCTCGGCGCTTGCCTGGATTTTGGTGATCATCATCTCGCTGTTCACGGCCTTCTCGTTCCTCAGCGCAAAATACTGGGTGCATTACGATGACTGACGCTGTTACCGCTCCCCGGCCGGGACAAGGCCCGCAACGCTCGCCGCTGAAATCGGTGATGCTTCACACGGCATTGATCATCGCCTCATTCGCGATGCTCTATCCGATCCTGTGGATGATTTCAGGTTCATTCCGTCCGCAGGATGAGCTGTTCGGCTCGTCTTCGCTCATCCCCTCGTCGGTCGATATCGGCGGATATATCCGCGGCTGGAGCGGGCTGCAGGTGAGTTTCGGGCAGTTCTTCTGGAACTCCTTCTTCATCTCGGTACTTGCCACCATAGGAAACGTGGTCGGCTGCTCGCTCACTGCCTTCGCTTTTGCCCGGCTTCGGTTCGGCGGGCGCAATTTCTGGTTCGCGCTGATGCTCGGCACCTTGATGCTGCCCTACCATGTCGTGCTCATCCCGCAATATATACTGTTCCTGGAAATGGGCTGGGTGAACACGTCGTTGCCACTGATCGTGCCGAAATACCTCGCGACGGACGCCTTCTTCATCTTTCTGATGGTGCAGTTCTTCCGCGGCATTCCGCGTGAACTGGATGAAGCGGCTGTCATGGATGGCTGCTCGCCCTTCCGCATCTACTGGAAGATCATGCTGCCCCTGTCGCTGCCGGTGCTGGCAACGGCCGCCATCTTTTCCTTCATCTGGACCTGGGACGACTTTTTCGGGCCGCTGATCTATCTGAACGACATCAACACCTACACCGTGCAGCTCGGCCTCCGATCCTTCGTGGATTCCACCGGCAGCTCGGACTGGACCTCGCTTTTCGCCATGTCCAACCTGTCGCTGGTGCCGGTCTTCCTGTTCTTCCTGTTTTTCCAGCGGCTGCTGATCGAAGGCATCGCCACGACGGGAATGAAACGCTGAACTGAGAAAACATTTTATAAGACCATCAATACTGTCGCGGCTGCCCTTGGCGCGGCGCGACAGTCGGGAGAAACAGCATGGCAAGCAGCATTACTCTGGAAAAAATCGTCAAGCGGTTCGGTGCTTTTCCGGTCGTTCACGGTATCGATCTCAAGATCGAGCCGGGCGAATTCACGGTTTTCGTCGGCCCTTCGGGCTGTGGCAAATCCACGCTTTTGCGCATGATTGCCGGGTTGGAAGAAATCTCAGAGGGTGATCTTCGCATCGATGGCGAAAGGGTCAACGAAACAGCCGCCTCCAAACGCGGCATCGCCATGGTCTTCCAGTCCTATGCGCTCTATCCGCATATGAGTGTCTACAAGAACCTCGCCTTCGGTCTGGAAACAGCGGGTTACAAAAAACCGGAGGTCGAGGCGCGGGTGCAGAAGGCTGCCGATATCCTGCAGATCGGCCCGCTGTTGCAGCGCAAGCCGAAGGCGCTTTCGGGTGGCCAGCGCCAGCGTGTCGCCATCGGCCGGGCCATCGTGCGCGAGCCGAAAATCTTCCTCTTTGACGAGCCGCTTTCCAACCTCGATGCCGAACTGCGCGTTCAGATGCGCGTCGAAATCGCCAAGCTGCACCAGACGCTCGGCAGCACCATGATCTATGTGACGCACGACCAGGTGGAGGCCATGACCATGGCCGACAAGATCGTCGTCCTGCGCGACGGCCGCATCATGCAGGTCGGCCGCCCGCTCGATCTTTACAATAACCCGGCCAACCAGTTCGTCGCGGGGTTCATTGGCTCGCCCAAGATGAATTTCCTCTCCGCAAAGGTTGCTTCAGGCGACACCTCTAACCGAACCATCGAGGTCGCCGGCCAACGCATCATATTGGAGAAGCCGGTCGCCGCTCAACAAGGCGAGCCGCTCACCTTCGGCGTGCGTCCGGAACATGTGAATCCGCAGTCGCAATCCTCGCTCGGCGAAGCTTCCATCCAGCTCGTCGAACATCTCGGCGGCTCGACGGTGGTTTACACCAGCACGCCCGATGGCCAACCAGCGACCGTGCTGCTGGACGGCCAGCGCCACATCCGCATCGGCGAGACCATTCCCTTTGCGTTTGATCTTTCGAAGACGCATCTGTTCGGGGCGGATGGGCGGCGGATATAGTGCCGCATAGGGAACTGTCTTATGCAGCGTGTCTGGGACGTCCCGGTCGCCGGGGACGGAAATGAGCATGTAATAAAAGCGGGTCGCGCTGGCTGGCCCGTAACAGCATCTTCACTGCATGGCTTACCGGTGTACCAGCGCGGTAGTTGTTCCATGTCCTCAAGGTCACACCAAGAAAATCCGCTGCCTCATTGTTGGAGAGGCCGGTGTCCTCCTGCCATTTACGCAGGTCGTCGACGTCAAAGTCGCGCTGGTCCTCGGCGATCTGGTAAAGATGATAGGCGTCGATTGCGAGATCGTCGCCGTCCCATTCCACGCTGGCGCCATAGTCGGTGACTTTCGCAGTCTCCCAGATACCCGCTGAACGGAGGGGGGCGAGCAACTCTCCTCCTGTTGCGATCCACCCCGTCAGATTGGCGGTTGACCGTCTACCATCGACCCAGTCGATCGTGAGAGAGCTGGGCAGGGTGGGCAGGATGGTTTTGACGCGTGGTGTCATGACTTGCTTCCCTTTTCTGTAATGGGAAAACGCGGATTCGTGCGATTCCACTCCTCAACAATCAGGCTTCCATTGGCTTTCGCCCATTCCAAAGCTTCGGCCTCCGCCCTGCGGGATAGTTTGCCACGCAGGATTTCCAGACTTCCTATGTCGACAAGTGCATCCGCATCAGGTGTTATGATGTGGAAATGTGGTGGCAGGTGATCGTTCGCGTACACGCTTATGATGATGTTTCCGATTTGAACAAGCTTGCCCATCCAGCACCCATACTACTCAATAAATATAGTGCATAATTTTCACTGTGTGAAGTGTTGCTGGAGGGTATTTATGATGAGCAGGCGGGTTCTAGGATCCGCCGAGAACCTTCCGAAGCGTCTGTGCATCTTCAGCGAACTGACCGACATCGTCACCCCTGACGAATTCCAGCATTGCGTAGGCCGTTTTGTCCCAATCGCTTTTCGGCAAAGCCTCAACACATGACCGCCAATAAATCGCGCGCTCGCCAAGCGGCAGTCGGCTGGCATCGGCAAGCCAGGCGAAGACGTGCAGGTGACAGATGCGCGGGCCGAGGGCGGCGATTTCGGTCAGGGCGTCAACGAGTGGCAGGCCGGGTGCGGGTTGCCAGTAGAAGAAGAGATTGGGAGCGGTCAAATCCTGTGCCAGTTGCAGGGCAGAGGGCAGGGTGTCGGTGAGCGAATTGGGGTGGTATTCGAGACCGATGGTCATGCCGTAGTCTTCCGCCCGGCGGGCAATATTTGCCAGCGCCTGCATTGCTTTGCGGCGTTCCGCCAATGAATAATCCATGGAGGGGCGTTTACGGTGGCCGGGCCAGATGCGGATGTGGCTGGTGCCAAGTGCCCTGGCGGTCTCCAGAACCGCCGTCACGTCTTCCGGGGCAAAATCCGGCGCGAAGATATAGGAGCCATAGGAGGAGATGGTGAGGCCGGCTTTGGCCGTGCGTTCCGCCACGTCTCTTGCCCTGTCGATATCGCCGGCTGGTGCGTGGATATCCGCGCCCCATTCGATCGCCTTGATTCCGTTCGCCGCCGCGAGGTCGATGACGGCCTGCGGCGACAGGGAGCGGAAGGTGACGGAGCAGAGGCCGGGCTCGAAAAACCTCATGCGATCAATTCCAGATGTTCAGGCCGCACCTCCTGCTCCAGCACCCGGCCATGACAGAAACGTTCGATCTCGGCAATCGCCATGTCGCCCAGACGCGCACGCTCCAGGCCGGTGGCGCCGGCGATATGCGGCGTCAGGAACACATTCGGCAGGCTGTATAAAGGCGAATTCGGCGGCGGCACCTCCGGATCAGTCACGTCGATGACCGCTTCGATGCGACCGGTCTTCAGTTCTTGCAAAAGCGCGTCTTCATCCACTAGCGCGCCGCGCGCCGTGTTGATGAGCGTTGCACCATCCTTCATCCGGGCGAGCTCCGCCACACCGATCATATGCCGGGTTTGCGGCAGGGAGGGCGCATGCAGGGATATGACGTCGCTTATCGCCATCAGCTCATCGAGAGAGACGAGGCGCACGCCGAGCCGTTCCGCCTCCGTCGGGCTTAGAAAGGGGTCAAACAGGACAAGATCGAGATCGAAGGGGCGCAGGAGGGCGATAACGCGCCGTCCGATCCGCGACGCCCCGACGATGCCGACGGTAAGGCCGAGATTGCCGATGGGCTCGGATTGCAGTCGTTCGACGTTGCTGCGCCCGCGATCCCGCTTATAGAGGCGCCTGAAGCCGAAGGTGCGTTTGCCTGCTAGCAGGATCATCGCCAGCGAAAATTCGGCAACCGGTTTTGCATTCGCCTCCGCCGCGCTGCATACGGTAATGCCGCGTTCAAATACCGCCTGCGAGAGGAAATATTTGACCGTGCCAGCGGCGTGGGAGATCAGCTTCAGTCGTGGCATCAGCGCCAGCTCCCGTGCGCCGATATCGGGACAGCCCCAGCCGGTCAGGAGAATATCCGTGCGTTTCAGCCGGTCCTGCACGGATGGATCGTGAAAATCGCAGATCCGCTCCACATCGAGGATTTCAACGTGTTGCGACAGCTTCTCGAGCGCCTGCGGTGTCAATACATGCTGCGTTCGCTTCGGGTCCATGGCAAGGCTGAGACGCGGAAGCGGGCTCGTCATTGCGGTTCTCCCGCCATGGCGCTGACGGGAACGCCCGTTTCCGCAAACAGGCGGTCGAGCGCCTCAAGGTCCGGGCGTTTGGGAACGGTGGCGACCGCTTTTTCGCTTTCGGCTCCGGTGACGCCTGCAAGGACGGCGCAGACGAGCAGGGTTTCGCCAGCCGGAATCTCGCCCCGCAATTGCGGCACCGTGGTCTTGGCGTTGATGAGATTGGTATTGGGCAGCGCCTTCAGCGCCACGCCCTGACGGCTTATTGTGGAGCCGAGATCAACGATGGCAGATATGTCGGTGCCGCAATCGGCTGTCGCCCGTCCGCCGGTCTCATTTACGATATCGCGGTCACCATCGTTGCGGTTGATCGCAAAGCCGCCTTCGGTAACGGAAAGGGTGCGCGCGGAGGTGATGCGGTGCATTCTTATATGCCACTCACCGGCCGCAACCAGCGTCGTTTCCACCGTCACATCCGCAAATGGCTTCCACGTCGCGCGCAGATTTGCCCCGGCCAGCAGAACCTGCTGATTGGTCTCACGCACGCGGTAGTGCAGGCCGTCGTCGGAGAAGGCCAGCATATTGTCAAAACCATTTGTCTTGAAGCCGCGCTCATCCACTTCCACGCCAAAGCCGTAACGGGAGGAATAGGCGAATTTGGCATATTTCTCCGGCCCGCCGCGCATGGCGAGGTTTTCCTGTCCGCTGGAAAGCGCCGTGACGTTGCCTTTGGCGCGCATCATCACCATGCCGGGATGAATGAGCGGCCGTGGTTTGGCTAATATTTTTGGCAGGGTCTCTTCCGCCTGCCAGAAGGGGTGGCTTTCGGGAAGCGCCAGCGGCAGGAACGCCTTGAAGGCCCAATAGGGTGAACCGGCGGAATTATAGCTCTCCGACATGGTGAGCTGCGGATAGGCATAACCAATGGAGAGCACGCCATCCCGGTCAGCAATCGGCTTATCGGCCCACCAGCGCAGGTGGCTCAGATAAAGCCCCTTGATCTCGCCCCAGGGCAGCGCCTCCTCATCGGCGAAGGCAAGACCGGCCCAGAAGCCGCCGCAGGCAAAACGATAGGTCATGGAGCGCCCGAAGGCGAGCGTGCCGCCATCTTCATCGAACCAGCTGGCGAAATCGCCGGCGAAGAGGCGGGCACGCTCGCGATAACGTTTGGCGTATGCATCGTCAGGCTTGCTAAGCCTGGCATAGATCAAGCCGTAGAAATGCATGGCGAAGGCGATATAGTGGTCGATGCGGCGATAGTTTCCGTCACGATACCAGCCATCGGCAATGTAGAAATCGTCCAGTTCCCTCTGGAATGTCTCGGTCAGGCTACGGTCGAAATCGATACCGAGATGGTCGAGCGCCATATCGACCATCACCCGAAAGAACTTCCAGTTGTTGTCGGCATAATTGCGTTCGCGCGCCGTCAATAGGTAGCGGCTTACATTCTTCTTCTGTGCGTCGGACAGGGGCTCCCACAGGTGCTGCGGCGCAAGCCGCAGCGCGAAACCAAGCGCTGCAAGCTCGACCAGCCGCTGATCTTTCTGGCGCACATCGCCCCAGTAGTCGGGATGCGAAGGATCGGTTCCGTTGGCGATGCCCTTTGCCAGAAGCGGCCAATGGTTGAAATGATCGCCGCTCAGCGCAAGTGGTGCGATGCCCCAGAGTGGTCTGGCAAATCCTTCCAGATCGGCTGCGGCCCGGTCGAAATGCGCGGCGGTGCCGCTTAGCGTCACTCTTGCACCGCCGGGTGAAAAATAGGGCAGAAGCGGCGCGAAACTGTCATCCAGCGCCCGCCGGACGTCGGCACGGGTTTTGAGCGGATTGCCATGCAGGGGGTTGAATCTCGCCATGTCGCGTCTGGCTACCGTGTCATGCATCGCGTGCCGCCTTTCCGGTCTTTTTTGCTTGTCCGGCGGTCTGCCCTTCCACCAGATGAACCCCAAGCTGCACATGCCGGGCATTGGCGGAGGGTTCCGTCATTCGCCGCCGCAGCAGCTCCACCGCTTCGCGAGCGATTTCACGGCGGTCGACCCTGATCGTGCTGAGCCTTGGCGTGGAGAGTTCGGCAAAGGGCAGGTCATCGAAGCCGATGATGGAAAGATCGTCCGGCACGCCGAGGCCAAGCTCCTGCGCTGCACCCAGCGCGCCGAGTGCAATCGCGTCATTCATGCAGAATATGCCTGTTATCTCGGGGTTTTTGGCGAGCAGCTGGCGAACCGCATCGCCGGCCTGCCCAAAGCCGCTCTCCGCCGTTGAAAGCAGCAATTCCTCATAGGTGGCTCCCTCTTCCTCGAGGATTGTCTGCCGGAAGCCGCGCATGCGCTCCCGTATGGTGTGGCGATGATGCGGGCCGATATAGGCGACCTTGCGGTGGCCGAGTTCCAGAAGCCGCCGCGCCGCCATTGCGCCGCCGTAGAAATTGGAAGGCGAAACACAGTCCAGCAGCATTGCAGGATCCGCACTGTTGACCAGAACCGGCTGCAACACACCCTGCGTGATGCGGTGAATGATCTCCTCTTCCGGATCGAGACCAATGGCGAGAAGGCCATCCACCTCGCAGACCCGCTGCGTCAGGGCGTCATCGATCTGCTTCTGGTGCAGGAGCCGGATATCGAGTTCGAAACCATCGGTCTGGGCAAGGCTGCGCAAGGTGTCGAAAATGTCGTGATAAAAGGCGCCGATATCGCCGGTGGCTCTTTCCGCAGCCATCAGCGCAAGGATTGTTTTGCCCTCCAGGGTCACGCCGCTGGCTTGGTTTCCGACCGGGCGTAGCGGGTAACCAAGCTCGGCGGCCACACCCAGCACCTTCGTCTGGATCGAGGCGCTGATGCCTTTTTCCCCTGCGAGAACACGAGAAACCGTGCTGATGGAGACACCGGCGCGCTGGGCGATATCCGACTGGCGCGGGCGGCTGATGTCGGGCGTATCGTTCATATCGTCTCCTGCGCTTGCAAAAAAATCTATTGTGATGCAAATATTGCAAACTAAGAAAATTTGCAAGAATTTAAGTGACATCTGAAAAATTTGCAAAACGCGGGAGGAGCAGATGCAAATGATCGATAGACGTGGATTTTTGGTGACGGCGGCGTTGGCCGGTCTGGGGGCTGCGGCGGGCGGTTTTCGCGCCATGGCGGCGGAAACCAGGCTTCGTTGTGTGTGGTGGGGCTCGGCGGATCGTAATAAGCGCACCAATGAGGTAATTGCACTCTACCAGAAGGCGGATCCGCAAACGGTTGTCAGCGGCGAGATGATCGCCGGTTCCGATTATTGGACCAAGCTTGCGACCTCGATGGCGGGGCGCAATGTCGCCGATATCTTTCAGCTCGAGCCCTCCACGATTGCCGATTATTCCGGTCGTGGAGCCTGCATGGAACTCGACCAGTTCGTCGGCTCGGCGCTCGATCTTTCCAACTTCGGCAAGAGCGAGATCGATCTTTGCCGCATCGACGGCAAGCTCTACGGCGTCGGCCTCGGGCTCAATTCCTTCTGCATGATGTATGACGCCGAGGCGCTGAAAGAGGCGGGGGTCTCCATGCCGGCGGGGCAGATCACCTGGACGGCCCTGGCCGAACTGGCGCGCGATTTCAAGAAGAACGGTCCGGCGAAACGAAATTATTGGGCGGTACCCTATGGCGCACGGTATCACTATGTTTTCGATGTCTGGCTGCGCCAGCGTGGCAAGCTCCTGTTCCAGGATGGCACCATCGGTTTCAACAAGGAAGACGCCAAGGAGTGGTTCGCTTATTGGGAGAAGCTACGCGAGGACAAGCTCTGCGTTTCCGCCGATATCCAGACGCGGGATGACAATACCATTGAATCCAACGCGCTGACGCTTGGCAATTCGGCCATTGGATTTGCCTATTCCAACCAGCTCGTGGGTTATCAGGCTCTCAACAAGAAGGCGCTCTCCATCGGCATGCTGCCGGGTGAGGGAGAAGGCAAGCCGACGGGACATTATTACCGGCCGGGACTTATCTGGTCCATTTCTTCCACCTCCACCAATCCGGAAGCGGCGGCGAAATTCATCAATTTCTTCGTCAACGATGTCGATGCCGGCAAGGTTCTCGGTGTCGAGCGCGGTGTGCCGCCGGCGAAGAAGGTGCGCGAGGCGGTGCTGCCGAGCCTCAATGAGACCGAGCGCAAAACGGTGGATTACATCGAGAGCCTGTCCGGCAAGCTCGATCCCTACCCGGAACCGGCTCCGATCGGCGCTAATGAATTCGACCGTGGGGTGATGCGCCCGATTGCCGATTCGCTCGCCTTTGGTCGCGCCAGCGTCGATGAGGCGGCGCAGAATCTTGTCGACACCGGCACGCGGACCCTGCGCAAGCGCGGTTGACGACAAAAAGGGCGCCGCCATGCGGTCTCGCGGCCGCGTGGCGGTGCCTTTTTCATGGGGCGTGACGGGATGAGCGGCGCATTAAGCCCTTTATGACAAACAGGACTGGACAAGGGCAGGGCATTTAAGCCAGAAATTCTGATCTGGATCGATAAATCTGAAGATTAGACCATGGCTCCCAATTTCCTCCTCGTTGATGCTGAAAAAGAATTCGATGTGCTGAAGGCGGCGGCGTCGATGATCCGCGTACAGATATTGAAGTTGCTGCACGAGGCGAATGGCCTCAACGTCAACGAAATTGCGCAGAGGCTGGAGTTGCCCCAGTCCACCGTTTCCGCCGGCGTGGCCGTTCTGGAGGAGGCGGGGTTGCTGCGAACCGAGACGCGCAAGGCGCGCAAGGGCAACCAGAAAATCTGCTTTGCCACCTGTGACGAACTGATCGTTTCATTCCGGAAACCCGAGGTGCCGGTGGTCTCGAATTACATTGCGGTCGCCATGCCGCTCGGCCTCTATACCCAGAGTTCTGTTACTGCGCCCTGCGGTATCTGCTCGCCGGAGGGTATTATCGGACTGCTCGATGTGCCCGATACTTTCATGGATCCAGACAGGATGAAGACGGCGCTGCTGTGGCTCACGTCGGGCTTCGTGGAGTATCAATTCCCCAATAATGCCAAGATTCAGGGCCGCGAAGTCGAGGAAATCGAGTTTTCGATGGAGGTGAGCTCCGAGGTGCCGGGAACCCACAGCAACTGGCCCTCCGATATCACGCTGTCCGTCAACGGCAAGGAAATCGGCGTCTGGACCTCGCCCGGCGACTTCGGCGACAAGAGGGGCGTCTTCACGCCGGACTGGTGGAAACTGTCCGGTTCCCAATACGGGATGCTGAAAACCTGGCGCATCACGCCACAGGGAACCTATGTCGACGGGACGCGGATTTCGGGTGTCACGCTTGCGGATATCGATCTCGCCAGCCACCGTTCCATCCGGTTGCGCATCGAGGTCAAGGCCGATGCGAAACATCCAGGCGGGTTGAATATATTCGGCCGCGGTTTTGGCAATTACGACCAGGACATCATCCTCCGCCTGCGCACCGCAGACTGACCTCCAAATTTTCAAAAGTATGATTTTCGCGGTTGACAGGCGCGGATTCCCTCGGCAACTATATTATCAAATATGGTTCATATCATATTTTAAGATATAAATGCGCATGGGAGGAGAGCCTATGAAAGCGCGGGTTTCAGTCCACCGGGACTTCCGGATTGGGCGCATCGACGATCGCCTATATTCCGCCTTCATCGAACATATGGGGCGTGCGATCTATGGCGGGATTTACGAGCCCGGACATCCGCAGGCGGATGCGAACGGCTTTCGCAAGGACGTCCTGAAGTTCGTACAGGACCTGAAAATCCCCGCGATCCGCTATCCCGGCGGCAATTTCGTTTCGGCCTATCGGTGGGAAGACGGTATTGGCCCGCGCGATCAGCGCCCCATCCGCCTCGACCTTGCTTGGCGTTCGAAGGAAACCAACCAGATCGGCATCAATGAATTTGCCGACTGGGCGCAGATGGCCGGCATCGAGATGATGCTTGCCGTCAATCTCGGTTCCCGTGGTCTGGATGATGCTCGCAACTTCCTCGAATATGTGAATTTTCCAGGCGGCACCGCTCTCAGCGATCTGCGCCGTAGCCATGGCACGGAGAAACCGCATGGCGTGAAAATGTGGTGCCTCGGCAACGAGATGGATGGCCCCTGGCAGATTGGCCATAAGACAGCGGTGGAATATGGGCGTCTCGCCAACGAAACTGCCAAGGCTTTCAAGGGTTTCGACCCGACAATTGAAGCGATCGTCTGCGGCAGCTCCAATGACGGCATGCCGACCTATCCCGAATGGGAGCGTGAGGTGCTGGAGGAGTGCTACGAGAATGTCGATCACATCTCGCTGCACAAATATTTCGGCAATAGCAGCCGCGACACTCTGAACTATTTCGGCAAGATCGAGGAAACCGGGCGCTATATCCAGACGATTGCAGGCGTCATCGATTATGTGAAGGCGAAGAAGCGCGCCAAGAACGATGTGTCCATCTGCTTCGACGAATGGAACGTCTGGTATCACATCCGTGAAGAAGACGGCAAACGCATCAAGAGCTGGGACTGGCCGGAAGCGCCGGCACTTCTGGAGGAAACTTACAATTTCGAGGACGCGCTGTTCGTCGCGGGTCTGCTGAACGAGTTTATCCGCCGTTCGGACCGGGTGCGCATCGCCTGTATCGCCCAGCTCGTCAACGTCATCGCCCCCATCCGGGCGGAAAAGAACGGGCCGGCCTGGCGCCAGACGATCTATTATCCCTATCAGTTCGCCTCGCTTTATGGTCGCGGCGTTGCGCTGAATGTTGCGGTCGATTGCCCGACTTATGACTGCAACGCGGCCGATGACGTCAAATATCTCGATGTCGCCGGGGTCTATGATGAAGCCGAAGGCATGGTGACGCTGTTCGTGCTGAACCGGCATTTGACTGAGGCGGCGGATATCAATGTCAGCCTCACCGGGTTCTCGTCGGCAACACTCGACCTGCATCTGGCCATGGCGGGATATGACCTGCGTGTCGGCAACGGGCCGGATAAGCCGGATCGTGTCGTGCCGGTGCCCGGCAGCGGTGTTGGTGTGGAAGACGGGGCGCTAAAGGGATCGGTGCCGGCGCTGTCCTATCACGTTCTGCGCCTGAAGGTTCAGTGAGGCGGCCATGGGTGTCCGTCTCAACAATGTCGCCAAATCCTTCGGATCGTTTGCCGCGATCCGGGACGTCTCGATGGAAATCCCGACCGGCAGCTTTGCGGTCTTCGTCGGACCTTCCGGTTGCGGCAAATCCACGCTGCTGCGCATGATTGCCGGTCTTGAGGAGACCAGCGGCGGACGTATCGCCATCGACGACCGTGATGTCACGGCCGTCGAACCGGCCGATCGCGGTGTGGCCATGGTGTTCCAGAACTATGCTCTTTATCCACATCTGTCGGTGTTCGAGAACATGGCTTTCAGCCTTCGGCTTGCCCGCAGGCCAAAAGCGGAGGTCAATGAAAGAGTAGGCGAGGCAGCCCGCATCCTGCAGCTCGAAGACCATCTGCATAAAAAACCGTCGCAGCTTTCCGGTGGGCAGCGGCAGCGCGTGGCGATTGGTCGCGCGATCGTGCGGCAGCCGAAGGTGTTCCTTTTCGACGAGCCGCTTTCGAACCTCGATGCGGAGTTGCGCGTGCAGATGCGGCTGGAACTGACCCGGCTTCACCGGAAGCTCGGCGCCACGATGATCTATGTCACGCATGACCAAGTGGAGGCCATGACGCTTGCGGACAAGATTTTCGTGCTGAAAGGCGGCGTTGTGCAGCAGGCGGGTGCACCGCTCACCCTTTATGACGATCCTGATAACCGGTTCGTCGCGGGCTTCATCGGCTCACCGGCAATGAACTTCCTGCAGGCGCAGATTGTCGAACAGCGAAACGGCGTCGTGACGCTGTCGCTCGATGGCGGCGAGAGACATCTCGAAGCACGGCTTTCACAGCCTGTTTCCGCCGGCCAGCGGGTCGAGATTGGCGTTCGGCCCGAGCATCTTACGATAAAACAGGAGGGCGCCTTGCCCGTCAATGTCGAGGTAGCGGAGGAGCTGGGGGATGTTTCCTATCTCTACACCCGCGCGCCCTCGGGCAAGGAAATCATCGTGCAGCGGCAGGGCTCACGCGAAAGCCTCGATGGCCGGTCCGTGTCGCTCAGCGCTTCGCCAGACCACATTCTGGTTTTTGATAGCGACGGCAAGAGATTGCGATAGGCGCGAGGAGGCGCCTTTCGATGAGCAGACCACCTCTTCAAGGGGTGTTTCCACATAAACGGGAGGAGTGAACGATGCGACTGATCAAGACATTGCTTGTTGGCACGGTTCTGGGTTTGACCGCCCTGCCGGCGCTGGCCAAACAGGATATCGTGTGGTGGGACTTTCTGTCCGGCGGCGACGGCGTGCGCATGAAGGCGCTGATCGATGCCTTCAACAAGGAGCACCCGGATATTCAGGTCAAGGGAACGACGCTCGAATGGGGCGTGCCTTTTTATACCAAGGTGCGGACCGCTTCTGCCGTCGGCGAGGGTCCTGATGTCATGACCTACCACCTCTCCCGCGCGCCGCTGGCGCTGCAGGAAAAGGTGCTGAGCGAGATCACCGACAAGGACCTCCAAGATGCCGGTCTGAAGAAGGACGATTTCTTCAGTGCACCGCTCGAAGCGGCCACTCATGACGGCAAGCTCTACGCCGTGCCTTTCGATATTCACGCGCTTATTCTTTATTACAATGCCGATCTTCTCAAAGGCTCGCCCTATATCGATGCCGAAGGCAAGCTGACCGGCATCAAGACGATGGATGACTTTGAAAAGGCGTTGGCCTGGGCGAAGGAGAAAGGCGTCGAAACGCCGGTGACCTACCAGTCCGGCGGTGAGGCCGGTGTCTGGCGTGTCTTCTATACCTTGTTCTCACAGCAGGGCGGCGAACTCGTTACCAATGGCGAAGTGCTGGCCGGCGACAATGCCGAGAAAGCCGCCAAGGCCATCGACACCATGTCGAAATGGCGTGAAAACGGCTGGGCGCCTGAGCAGGCGGAATATCCGGCCTCGGTTGCGCTCTTCTCCGCCGGAAAATCAGCCTTCCAGCTGAACGGGGTCTGGGAAGTGCCAACCTACAAGGATCTGGAAAAGAACAACAAGCTGGGCTTCAAATGGAGCGCGGTCGAGGTTCCGCCCTTCATGGGCAAACGCGCCACCTGGGCAGATTCACATGCCTTTGCCATTCCCAACCAGGGCGACAAGACCGTTTCGGGTGAGAAGCGCGCCGCCGTCATGAAAGTGATCGGCTGGATGGAAAAACACGCCATCAGCTGGGCCGATGCCGGCCATATTCCAGCCTATAAATCGATCACTGAAGGCAGCGACTACAAGGCAATGCAGCCGAACGCCACCTATGCGTCGCTCGCGGAGGCCGCCGTGTTCGATCCGAAAACGACGATCACCGGGGTTGCCTCGCCTGCCTATGACGCGGCGCTCAACGTCATCGCTCCGGCCATTCAGGGCTTCATGAGCGGCACGGATGCGGTGGAGCAGATCAAGGAAGAGCTGCAAAGCAAGCTGAAGTGACAGGAGCCGCCCTCCGGCCTGGGGCCGGAGGGTGCCTGCAATGTATGAGGTCCCGGAGACTGTCCATGGCTATGATTGAAAACCGGCGCAAGAAATCGCTGATCGCGCTGTCGATGGTGGCGCCGTTCATCGTGGTCTTCGCCACCTTCTTTCTTTATCCGCTAATCGAAATGGTGCGGATGAGTTTCACCGACGCGCCGCTAATTGGCGACGGAAACTGGGTCGGGCTGGCCAACTACGCCAAGCTGCTGAGCGACAAGCTTTTTGTCACCTCCCTCAAGAACAACGGCTATTTTGTGCTTCTAACCGTCGTGCCGACGACAGTCATCGCCCTGATGATCGCCCTTGCCGTCAGCCGCCTGTCGGGTGTGAAACAGACGATTGCCATGAGCCTGTTCTTCCTGCCCTATGTGCTGCCGGTGTCCGTCGTCACCGAAATCTGGGCGTGGATGCTCGATCTTCAGTTCGGCATTCTACAGCCGGTGATTTCGCTTATTGCCGGAAAACCGGTTGCAGTTTTCAAGAATCCATACTGGGTGATGCCGATGGTTGCCGTCGTCACCATCTGGTGGACGAATGGCTTCAACGTGTTGCTGTTCATCGCGGGTCTTCGCAATATTCCGGCCGAGCTTTATGAGGCTGCCTCGCTGGACGGTGCAACGACGTGGCAACGCTTCTGGCGCGTGACCTGGCCGCTGTTATGGCCGGTGACAGCTCTCGTGCTCACGCTGCAATTGATCCTGCAACTAAAGATATTCGACCAGATTTATCTGCTCAGCGGCGGCGGACCCTTCAATTCCAGCTTCGTGCTTCTGCTCAAGGTCTATCGTGAAGCCTTCCAGCTCAACAATGGCGGTTACGCCTCCGCTGTCGCGACCGTGCTGTTCCTGCTCATCATGATCGTTTCCATTCTCCAGTTCCAGCTGCTGCGCATCCGGAGGAACTCATGAGCGTTACCAGAAGACTAGAAAACATTATCCTGACCGTGCTGACCTTTTCTGCGGCATTGGTCTGGATTTTCCCGCTCTACTGGACATTCGTGACGTCCATCCGTTCGGATGAGAATGTCGCGGGCAATACATCGCTGATCCCTGATGAATTTAGGCTGAGCGCCTATGTCAGTGCCATCTTCAATACGAAATTGATGAACTGGTATATCAACTCCGTCGGCACGGCGGCGATCGTTACCGTGTCGGTCCTGCTGATTTCGATGTTGTGCGCTTATGCCCTGTCGCAGATACGCTTTCCGGGCCGACGGCTGCTTTACGGCATCGTGCTGGCCAGTTTCATGGTGCCGGCGCAGACGCTTGTCGTCACGCAGTTCATTCTGATGAAGAACCTCAACCTCATCAATACCTGGGCGGGTATCATCCTGCCGCAGCTGATCACGCCCATCGTCATCATCGTTTACAAGCAGTTCTTCGACAGCGTGCCGAAGGAGATGCGCGAGGCGGTGGTTCTGGATGGCGGCGGCGAATATACCATTCTGTTCAAGGTCTATCTGCCGCTGAACTGGGGCATCACGACCGCCATGGCGATCGTGACGTTCATCACGGTGTGGAACGCCTTCTTCTGGCCCTTCCTCGTCGTCACCTCGGAGAACATGATGACGATCCCGGTCGGTATTACCCAGGTCAACGACACATTCGGGGTCGCCTATGCGCGGCTGATGGCCATCGCCATGCTGGCGGCGCTGCCTGTTATCATCGCGTATGTCATCTTCCAGAGGCGGGTAACGGAAGCGATCATGATCTCGTCCGGCGTGAAAGGGTGAGGGCCGGACCCGTTGCATGATGCGGCGCGCCAATTGCAGGGTCCGGCGCGGAGACGGAATTTTCCAGACCGCACCGGACATGTCCCGCAGAAGTGTCAAACCGCGAGCAGCTTCTCGTTTATGCTGCGGGGTGTCTCCGCCATAGCTTCCGCTTCGATCCGTTTGCCGGTGGCCGGATCAAAAAAGTGAAGATGGGCGGGTGGAAGATCCAGATGGATGCGCTGGCCGGGTTTTACTAAGAGATCTTCCCCGATGGCGGCGGAGAAGGTTTCGCCGGCTATGTCCGCATGCACGATACGACCGGAGCCAAGCTCTTCGACGAAATCCACGACGGCAGGCACGCCGGGACCATCCATGCTCACCACACATTGTTCCGGGCGGATACCGACTGTCACGTTGCGGCCGCGCAGTTCCAGTGCGGCTTCGGGGAAGAGTTTGACCGGGGTGCCGGAGAGCATGACAGCAGGCGTTTCCACTTCCACTTTGGTGGTGAAGAGGTTCATGGCGGGAGAGCCGATGAAGGAAGCGACAAAGGTGGTGGCGGGGTAGTGATAGATATCAAGCGGATGGCCGACCTGCTCGACATTGCCCTTGTTCATAACCACCAGCCGGTCGGCCAGCGTCATGGCCTCTACCTGATCATGGGTAACGAAAATGGAGGTGGCGGAGAGACGCTGGTGCAGCTTGCGGATTTCCGCGCGCATGCTCACACGCAGCTTGGCGTCGAGGTTGGAGAGCGGCTCGTCAAAAAGAAACACCGCAGGTTCGCGGATGATGGCGCGGGCCATGGCCACGCGCTGGCGCTGGCCGCCGGAAAGGGCGGCAGGCTTGCGTTCCAGATAGTCGGACAGGCCGACGATCTTGGCGGTTTCCTCGATACGGCGCTGGCGTTCGGCCTTTGGAACACCGGCGACCTTCAGCGCGTAACCGATATTGCCGGCCACCGACATATGCGGATAGAGCGCATAATTCTGGAACACCATGGCGCAGCCACGCTCACGCGGCTCCAGCGTGTTGACCACGCGCCCGCCAATGGCAATCTCGCCCGCGGTGATTTCCTCCAGACCGGCGATCATGCGCAAAAGTGTGGATTTGCCACATCCCGAAGGGCCGAGGATGACGACGAATTCGCCGGTTTCGAAAGAAAGATCCACCCCGTGCAGGGTCTGCGTCTTGCCGTAGGATTTGCGGACCTGACGAATATCGATCTGAGCCATGATAAAAACCTTGTTGTTGAAAGCCGCGCGTCATTTTTCGGAGGAGACGAGGCCACGGACGAACCAGCGTTGCAGGAAGGCCACGACGAAAAGCGGCGGCAGAATGATGATGAGGGAACCGGCCAGCGTGACATTCCAGTCCGGCGTGCCGTCATCGGCGGGTCGAAGCGCCCTGAGCGACATCATCACCGTCTTGTAGGAAGGATCGGTGACCATCAGCAGTGGCCACAGATACTGGTTCCAGGCATAAACGAACATGATGGTGGTAAGCGCCAGCATATTGGTGCGCGAGAGCGGCAACAGCATATCCACGAAGAAACGGGCCGCGCCCGAACCGTCCATGCGGGCGGCTTCAGCCAGCTCGTCCGGAATGGTCATGAAAAACTGCCGGTAAAGAAATGTGCCGGTGGCGGTGGCCACGAGCGGCAGGGTCAAACCGGCATAGGAGTTCAGCAGGTTCCATTCCAGCGTTACCTCGATGCCGAATAGGCCGAGAATGGAGCGGAGCGGCTGGAAAATATCGGCGGCGACCGAATAGGTCGGGACCACGCGCACTTCGAGCGGCAGCATCAGGGTGATGAAGACCGTCCAGAAGAACAGATGTTTCAGCGGTGAGCGGAAGAAGACGATGGCGAAGGCGGTCAGGGCCGACAGCGCCACCTTGCCGATGGTCACCAGTGTGGCCATGATCAGGCTGTTCCAAAGGGCGTTGCCGAGATTGGCGCGTACCCAGGCGGTCTGCGCATTGGCGAAAAATTCGCCCTGCGGCATGAAGCTGAACGGCACGCTGTTGACCTGTTGGACGGTCTGGCTGGCGCCGGAAATGACGACGAGTAAAGGGCCGATGAGCAGGAGGAAGCCTGCAACCATGATCGCATAGGTCAGGGCGTCGGCATAGGGTGTGCGCTGGATCATCGCCGCCTCACTTGTAATGGACTTGCCGCTCGACGAAGCGGAACTGAATGAAGGTAAAGACCATGATGAGGCCGATAAGGAGGAGACTCTGGGCCGAGGCGCCGGAATAGTTCAGTCCCTGGAAGGCCTCGTTGACGATGCGGTAGACCATCACTTCGGTGGCATGGTTGGGGCCGCCCTCGGTCGTGGAGGCGACGATGCCGAATGTGTCGGCGCCGACGAAACCCTCGGTCATCATGGTGACTGTCAGGAAGAACAGGGTGGGAGCTAGCAGCGGCACCTGGATGTCGATGGCGCGGCGGATCGGTCCCGAACCGTCCATGGCAGCAGCTTCCGTCAGCGAACGCGGCACGGATTGCAGGCCGGCGAACAGGAAGATGAAGGTGTAACCCGCCCATTTCCAGATGAAGATGACGATGATGAGGATCAGCGCATGTTCACCATATTTGGCCGGGTTCCAGATATCCGGCCACCAGGCGTTCAGGGAGGCGGCGAGGCCGCGTTCCGGTGACAGGATGAAGCGGAAGGCCATGCCGGCTGCGGGACCGGCGATCGCGTAGGGCAGGATATAGAGCACCCTGAAAAAGCCGGAGCCAGGAAGCTGGCGATCGACCGCCAGGGCGAGGATGAGGCCGATGAGAATGGCAAAAAACGGTCCGACGATCGCAAAGGTCAGGCTCGTGATGATCGACTGCCAATAAAGCGGATCGCCGAAGGTTTCCACGAAATTGGCGAGGCCGACGAATTCCGCCGGGCCGCCGAAGGGCGGCTCGAGGGTGAATGCCCAGTTCAGCACCGCGGCAACCGGCCAATAGAAGAACAGAAGGATGAGCAGGAACTGCGGCAGGGCGAAGAGCACAGGCAGCCATGTGCTTTTGAAGACGGTGCGTTTTTCCATTGGAGACCGGCAATGTTCGAGATTTAGGTGGGCCTGCCCGAAGGACTTCCGGACAGGCCTATGACGGCAACGAATGCGGGCTTAGTTCAGCTTGGCGCCTTCATAGGTCTTTTCGAAGCGGCGCAGACCGGCGTTGGAGCGCTCGACGGCCTTGTCGAGTTCGGTCTGGATATCGGCGTTCTGCATGAAGATGGCTTCGAGCGAAGTGGCGATTTCCTTGCGGATCTGCGTGAAGCCGCCAAGGCGAATACCGCGGGTATATTCGGAAGGCGGCGTAAACGTCAGGCTCTCGATTGCCTTTTCACGGCCCTTGTAGGGAGCCTTGTCGTAGAAGCCGTTGGCCTTCATGGCGTCGAAACCGGTCTTGGTGACCGGGATGTAGCCGGTAACCGTCGACCACCACTCAACCATGTCAGGCTGGGCGATGAAGTTCAGGAATGCGGCGGCACCCTTGTATTCGGCCTCCGGACGACCGGCCATGACCCACAGGGACGCGCCGCCGACCAGCGAATTGTGACGCTCGGTGCCTTTCCAGATCGGCAGCATGGCGACGTCCCACTTCACGCCCTCAGGCATGGCCTTGCCAACGGTGCCGTGGCCGGCGATCGAGGACATGAACATCTGGCAGGTCTGCGAGGTGAAGGCGGGCAGGATGTCCATGCCGAGCTGCTTGGTCTTGACGACGAACAGCTTCTCATCCTGCATCTTCTTGAAGAATTTGACCTGGTCAACGAACTTGGTCTTGTTGATGGTCAGTTCGGCATCGAGACCCTGATAACCGTTGCCCTTGGTGGCGATCGGCTGGTTGTGGATGGCGGAGAATTGCTCCATCAGCATCCAGGTGTCGAAATTGAAGGCGAGCGGGCATTCGAAACCGGCGGCCTTCAGCTTCCTGGAAGCTTCTTCAACCTGTTCCCAGGTGTCGGGCTTGAAGGTGATGCCGGCTTTTTCGAAGGCATCGACATTGTAATAAAAGACGGCGGTAGAAGAATTATAGGGGAAGGAGTTCAGCTCGCCCGACGCCGTGGCGTAATAATTGGCGATGCCGGGGAAATAATTGTTCCAGTCGATCTTGTAGCCGTTGTCGGCCATCAGCTTCTTGGCGGGAACGAAGGCCTTGGACAGCATCATGTCCAGCGTGCCGGCATCGTAAATCTGGGTGATGGCGGGCTGCTTCTTGGCGCGATAGGCGGCAATGGTGTTCTGCAGGGTGGTTTCGTAGTCGTTCTGCGAGGTGCAGACGATCTCAAAGTCGGCCTGGAAGTCGTTGAACTTCTTGCAGGTTTCCTGAACGCGGTCGCCGAGATCGCCGGAAAGGCCGTACCAGAATTCGAACTTGGTCTTTTCTGCGTGGGCAGCCGTGGCGCCGAATGCGGCGGCGACGGCAATGCCAGCGACGAAGGAGGTCAGAGCGGAAGATTTCATGAGTTGAGCCCCGTTGATGGAAGGATGGCCTGTTCGGCAAGGACATTTACGTCCCCGGCACGACGCCACGGGCTCTGCTAACAGTCGTCTTTGACGGATCGCTTACATTTTGTTGAACGTTTTATGATGACTGGCCGCGCAAGTCTTTTTGCGCGGCTGTAAATGCGACATCAATGAAATAAATCTGCCTTTTTCTTTGACTCTCAGTCGTTTGATATTTTCGCTTCACGTCACCACTCAATGCTGAGTCAGCAGTTCACATCAACCTCGACGTGCGGCTTCGATGGCGGCGATATCGATTTTCTTCATTCCCATCATGGCGTCGAAGGCCCGCTTGGCTTCCGCGCCGCCGGCAGCCATGGCCTCCATCAGTGCCCTGGGCGTGATCTGCCAGGAAACTCCCCATTTGTCTCTGCACCAGCCACAGGCACTTTCTTCACCGCCGTTGCCGACGATGGCGTTCCAGTAGCGATCGGTTTCCTCCTGGTCTTCAGTCGAAATCTGGAACGAAAAGGCAGCGCTATGTTTGAAGGCTGGTCCGCCGTTGAGGCCAACGCAGGAAACGCCTGCCACGGTAAACTGAACCGTCAGAACATCGCCCTTCTTGCCGGACGGATAGTCCCCCGGCGCATGATGCACGGCGGTCACTGCGCTATCGGGAAAGGTCTCGGCGTAAAATCTGGCGGCGGCCTCAGCATCCTTGTCGTACCAGATGCAGATCGTGTTCTTTTCCATGTGCGTGATCCTTCTAAGTGAGGGCTTGCCCAGGCGGTGGAAAATCGAAAGCTCGTTTTCCTCCGTCGGACATAAATGACGCCCTTGGGGAAAACGTTCCTGGAGAAACAGGGTTCGACCCGAAATAGTCGTTGCGCGGCATAAATCTTGATCGCGGAAGTCAATATTATCCTTAAATATTATTTAATAATATAATAATAATATTTGGAAATAATTTTTAAAAGAAACCTTGTCGTCTTCGGAGGATCGTGCGTGACTATTCTTGATCGTGGTGCAAATGCTGTCGCGGTTCTTGCCGCGCTTTCCAAATCCCAGGCCATCATAGAATTTGACCTTTCCGGCAAAATTCTGACGGCCAATGAGAGTTTCTGTCGGGCGCTTGGTTACGAGCTTGCCGAAATCGTTGGCCGGCATCACAGCTTGTTCGTCGAGCCCTCCGTCGTGTCGTCCCCAGACTACAAGGCCTTCTGGTCAAAGCTTGCGTCTGGCCAGTTCGATCAGCGGCAATATAAGCGCATCGGCAAGAGTGGCCGCGAAGTGTGGATCGAGGCCTCCTATAATCCTGTGTTTCGCCGCGGCAGGCCGGTCAAGGTGGTGAAGATCGCCACCGATATCACCGAACGCAAGCTGAAGGCTGCGGAAGATGCAGGCAAGATCGACGCTCTGTCGCGGGCGCAGGCGATCATCGAATTTTCTCCTGCGGGCGAAGTTCTGACCGCCAACGACAATTTTCTGGCGGCGCTGGGGTATTCGCTCAGTGAAGTGCAGGGCAGGCATCACTCCATGTTCTGCGAACCGGGCTATACGCAGTCGCCGGAATACAAGCAGTTCTGGCAGAGGCTCGCTGGCGGCGACCTGGTCGCCGATGAGTTCATGCGGCTCGGCAAGGGCGGCCGCAAGGTTTTCATCCAGGCTTCCTATAATCCGATCTTCGACATGAACGGCAAGGTCTTTAAGGTCGTCAAATTCGCCACCGACGTCACCGGACGCGTCGAGAATGTGGAGAAACTGGCCCAATGTCTCAACGATCTCGCTGAGGGCAATCTGGCGCAGCGCATCGACAAGCCTTTCATTCCGTCTCTTGAAAGACTGCGCACGGATTTCAATGCGGCCTCTGAAAAGCTGAAGAGGGCCATGACGCTGGTCTCCGAAAATGCCGGTGCGATTTCGTCGGGTTCGAATGAGATCCGTTCCGCTGCCGATGATCTCGCCAGACGCACCGAGCAGCAGGCCGCTTCGATCGAGGAAACGGCCGCGGCACTGGAGGAGATCACCACGGCGGTCAATGATTCAAGCCGCCGGGCGGATGAAGCTGGCAAGATCGTCGCCCGCGCCCGCGATCATGCGGAACATTCCGGCCAGGTGGTGCGCGATGCAATCGGCGCCATGGACCAGATCGAAAAATCGTCGCGGGAGATTTCCAACATCATCGGCGTGATTGACGAGATCGCATTCCAGACAAATCTTCTGGCGCTGAATGCCGGTGTGGAAGCGGCGCGTGCGGGCGAAGCTGGAAAGGGTTTTGCTGTCGTCGCGCAGGAGGTTCGCGAACTCGCCCAGCGTTCTGCGACGGCCGCGAAGGAAATCAAGAGCCTGATCAATGCTTCCGGCGCGCAGGTGGAAAACGGCGTCAGCCTTGTCACCAAGGCTGGTTCTGCCCTGCAGGAGATCGCCGAGCAGGTGCGCGGCATCAACGTCAATGTCGTCGCCATCGTCGAAGCCGCCCGCGAACAGTCCACGGCGCTCGCCGAGATCAATCAAGCGGTCAACACGGTCGATCAGGGCACCCAGCAAAACGCGGCGATGGTGGAAGAGCAGACTGCCGCAAGCCATAGCCTTGCGCGGGAAGCGGCGGCCCTGTTCGAGCTTCTCGGGCAATTCTGTTTCGATAATGCGCCGCGCGCCAGTGTAGCTGCACGGGGCGGATTTGATCATCAGACGACGCCCGCACAGCGACGTCCGGTTGCCCGCCCGTTGCCCGCACGTGGTTCGGCCGCATTGGCCGTCGCCCAGGAGGAATGGCAGGAGTTCTGAAGCATCCGCCTTTTCCCTCATTGCCGTAACAAGCGGTAATGGGGGAGCGGCAATGCGGACGTCCGCGACCGGAAATCCCGCTGAATACCACCGGGGGCTGGGCATATGCTGCCGATTGGCGGATAATCCGTTGTCGAGCCTGGAATTGCGGGGATTTTCGTTTGGCAGGAATGATATCGACAGGCTGCGCGGCTGTTGTCCTCTGTTTGTTGTTCTCAGCCACTGGCGAGGCGCAAGCGGAGGAGCCTGGCAAGGGAAAAGCCACCTGCGCCTACTCCCATGATGTCGCGCCGGAACTGTGTATCAATACCGGCAGTTACAATAATGATCTTTGCCGCACCATCGAGTTTCTCGCCGCCCGCCATGCTGTTCCGCCGGATTATTTCGCCCGGCTGATCTGGCGCGAAAGCCTGTTCCGGGCCAGCGCCGTCAGCCCGAAAGGGGCGGAGGGCATCGCCCAGTTCATGCCCGGCACGGCACGGCTGCGTGGTCTTGAAGACAGTTTCAACATCATCGCCGCCCTTGAGGCCTCGTCGCGTTACCTGTCGGAACTGAACGTGCAGTTCGGCAATTTCGGTCTTGCCGCCGCAGCCTATAATGCGGGCGAGGCGGGCCTGCGCAATTTCATCGCCACTGGCCGCCTGCCGACGGAGACCCGCGACTATGTGTTCGCGATCACCGGATATCCCGTTGAAAGCTGGAAGGACAATCCGCCGGAAAAGGCCGCACCCGCGCTGGATGACAACCGTTCTTTTCATGATGCCTGCGTGCGTCTGGCCGATACCCGCACGATGAACGATCCCATTCTCGTTGCCTCGGCCGACTGGGCGCCCTGGGGGGTGCAGCTCGCCGCGCATTATAATCCCGGGGTGGCGAACCGGCTTTTCACCCGCGCGATTTTGCAGCTATCAGAGCCGCTGAATGCCGAGCGCGCCCTGATCGTGCGGCAGCGGGGCGGGAATTTCGGCTCGCGCCCGCGTTATGCCGCCCGTATTGGCCGCGAAACCCGCACCGAAGCTAACGCGCTCTGCGGGGAGATCAGGCGGGCGGGAGTTCCCTGCACCGTGTTCCGCAACCGTTAGCGACGACCGGCGTCGATCCGATATTTCATCTTCCTTCGAGGAGGCCGATCATAACAAGTTGATCGGCTTTGTGGCCGTTCCATCTTTCGGAGCAGACTGATGATGCATAGATTTGCCGCCGATGCTGGCCAAGAAGCGGCCGGCAGCAGGTGTGGGGAATGATCTGAAAATGAAGTGGTTTGAAGCCGGATGTCTGGCAACCGTTCTGCTTGTCGTTGCGGCGTGCACCAGCACCGGGGAGACGGAGATTTCCCGCACGGTCGCGGGTTTCGTGGGGCAACCGCGTGACGCCGCAATCGCTCAGCTTGGCCGCCCGAACAAGGTCATCATCGAAAACGGTGAAACCGAATCCTACTGGTTGAAGGTCGATGTTGAGACCTATGCCGGGCTTAGCAACAGGCGTGAAGTGACGACCGTCGACGGGCAGGTGAGGGTTTCGGAAACCGAAGGCATGAAGATCAAGGAACATCGCCGCGACTGCATCATCAAGATCACCGCAAATGCCGCCTCCACCATCAAGACGAGCGAGATCATCGGCAATCCCGCCAATTGCGAAAACATTCTCAATCGCCCGGCATCATGAGCCGGTCCGGCGCAACCGTCTCTGTTGCATGATGCCTCAAAGCTCCATCTTGATGGTCAGCATATATTCGGTGCCCTTCGCCCGGTCGCGCGTGCGGGACACTTCAAGCGTGACCTTGTCCAGTTTGTGCCCGAGGCTCTCCTTGATCGTTCCGCCCGGCGTATCCTCGCGTCGGAACGAGGTCTTGCCGTAACCGACGCCTATTTTGCGGGTGATTGCGTTTTCCGTATAGGTTCTTCCGAACATGGCGGAAGCCTCACCGCTGCGCACCGTCGTCTCGAACCCGCGGGAATCGATATCCCGATAGGCCGAAGCGGCAATCGAATTGCCCGAAGTGCCATAGCTGCCACCCGCACTTATTTTCGCGAGGCGATTGCCGTCGTGCTCGAGTGAGACATTGCCGTCCGCCGATGGTCCGTAACGACCGCCGCTCATGCTGTCCTTATAGGTGAAGCGGAAGCGGCCGCTGCGCGCATCGATCTGATAATTATAGGAGGCGTCGCCGCTGCGGATCTGAATGCCGGGCGCCGGTTCGCTGCCGAGGATCGGTGAAACCTTGTCCGCGAACTGGAACAGGGGTTTTGTGACCTGATCGAACTCTGTTTTCGATAATGCCAGCGGTTTGCCATCCGGGTCGAATTTTCCAACCGCCAGACACGGGCGCTGGTTGATGATGCTTTTCAGCGCAAAGACAGTGCAATTGTCGCTGGTCGTGCCGGCAATGGCCGCATGCACGGAGTTACGCAGGGTGTAGCTGCCGCAGCAGGAGAAGGCTTCATTGTCCGCGTTAGCATCTCGCGTATAACCCGTAAAAACGATGCCGCTCGCGCCGTTGCTGAGGCCCATATTGCCGAAATGCGGGCCGCTTTGCAGCGGAAACAGCTTGAGTTGGCTCTGGTCGGCAAGCGTTTTCGGGTTGGAAGGTGATGGAAGCGGCATTCTTCTTCTCTCCTGAAACACGGGGACGATGCGCTTTTTTACCATCGTAAATTGAAGCTGCAACCCTCAACTGTACCCCGTCAAATATGCCGTTCCTGTGGATGAGGGTAAGCGCTGTTGTTACTGTGAGCCTCTGCGCATATGCTTGAGTGCTGAATCTTGATTTCCGGGCACGACGGACACGCGCATAATGACTTCCCAGATGGATTTTTTTGCCCCCGCGGCTGTGCGGCTTCCTCAGGCTGAAAGGGGACGAAAGTCGGGTGGTCGCGAAGCGGCGCCGAAGACCGGTATGGACGATGAGGCGCTTGCCACGCATCTTGAAGCGACCGGTAATTATCGTGTCCTGCGCAAGCTCCAGCCACGTCCGGTCGTTGACCGGCCACGGCCAGAATTTCCACGCCAGGGCGTGATCCTTGATACGGAAACGACGGGCCTCGATCATCGAACGGACGAGATCATAGAAATCGGCGTCATCACCTTCACCTTTAACGATAACGGCGCGATCGGCGATGTCACCGGCATCTATGGCGGGTTGCGGCAACCGGGTATCGCCATTCCCGAAGACATCACTCGCCTGACGGGGATTACGGACGAGATGGTGGCGGGACAATCGATCGACATGGCGCGGCTGACCTCTCTCATCGCCCATGCCGATCTGATTATCGCCCATAATGCCGGTTTTGATCGTCCGTTCTGCGAAGCCTTCTCGCCGATCTTCCGTGACAAGGCCTGGGCGTGCTCCGTCTCGGAAATAGACTGGCGGGTGCGTGGCTTTGAAGGCAACAAGCTCGGTTATCTCATCGGGCAGTCAGGCTATTTCCATGAGGGCCATCGCGCGGTGGATGATTGTTTCGCCCTGCTGGAGGTGCTGGAACAGATACGCCCGGGCCAGGCGACCACGCCTTTTGCCGAGCTTTTCGAAGCAAGTGGGCGTTCCAGGGTGCGGATCTACGCGGAAAACAGCCCTTTCGATATGAAGGATCATCTCAAGAAGCGTGGTTATCGCTGGTCCGATGGTTCCGATGGCCGGCCGAAATCCTGGTGGGTGGAACTGCCGGAAGACAAGCTCGAAGAGGAACTGCATTTCCTGCGCACCGAAATCTATCGCTGGGATGCCGATCCAACCCTCAAGCATCTCACGGCCTTCGACCGCTTCAGGGCGGGATAGGCGAGGCGGTTTTTAGCCTCTGCCTCGACATGCTTTTGGCAACGAAGAGTATCTACAATCCGGCGCTGGATTGAATACAATTTTGCCATTCGATCGAAAACAATCGCTGCAAATTTAAGCAGCCGGTTGGGCGGACTCCGAGACCTCTTTAAAATTCTTTTTTATATCAATGGCTAAGCCGATTGGCACGCCTCCTGCATGACAAAGATGTCGCAGGAGAGTGTACATGAGCAAAGCCGCAGCAATCGACATCGCGTCCGTATCCAAGATTTACGGCACCACCACCGCCGTGCATGCGATCAGCCTCAAGATACCGGCGGGAAGCTATTGCTGCCTGCTTGGCCCGTCGGGCTGCGGCAAGACCTCGACACTCAGAATGATTGCTGGCCACGAGAGCATTTCCAGCGGCGACATCAGGCTCGGCAATGTGGTGGTCACGGATCTTCCGCCGGCGCGGCGCGGCACGGCGATGATGTTCCAGTCCTATGCCCTTTTTCCGCATCTCGATCTCGTCGACAATGTCGCCTTCAGCCTCAAGATGAAGGGTGCGGACAAGGAGAGCCGGCGGGCGAAGGCGCTTGAGATGCTGCAGCTGATGCAGCTCGAACCCTATGCCAGCCGTCGCCCGGCTCAGCTTTCCGGCGGACAGCAGCAGCGCGTGGCACTGGCGCGCGCGCTGATCACCGACCCCGAGGCGCTCTTGCTGGACGAGCCGCTTTCGGCACTCGATCCCTTTCTGAAGATCCGGATGCGCGCCGAGTTGAAGAAGCTGCAGACCTCGCTCGGCATCACCTTCGTCCACGTCACCCACAGTCAGGAAGAAGCGATGGCGCTTGCCGATATCGTCGTCGTCATGAATGACGGCCGCATCGAGCAGGCGGCCACACCGCGTGAGGTATTCGAGCGCCCAGCCACTGCTTTCGTTGCCCGTTTCATGGGGGATCACAACGTCATCTCCGGTCGCTACCGGGAAAAAACTGGCCATCTCGTGGCGCTCGAAGTGGCAGGCGGCGGCACATTTATCGCCAGTGGCGTAGCCCCGGATGACGGCGCGGTCGATATTGCCGTGCGCACCGACCGTGTGCGCGTCGGCGAGGCGGATCAGCCTGGCCTCGGTTTCACTGGCATCGTCTCGAATGTCGAATATCGCGGCGCAAGCGTGAAGATCGCCGTGACCGGCGCGGGAATCGAGGATTTCAACGTCATCCTCAGCGATGCCGCCTTTTTCGAAAATCCGGTCAAGGCCGGTGATGCCATACCGCTTTCATGGAATGCGGCCGATGCCATCGTGCTCGGCCGGGTAGAGAAGTGACACCAAAAATAACCAGAGGAGAACTTTGAAATGACTGAGACCACCAACAGCAAGAAGGGCCTGTCCCGCCGTGGCCTTCTGAAGGCAGGCGCGGCCGCGACAGGTGCGGCGATCGGCTCCGGCCTCATCACCGGCTTCCCGACCATCTGGGCACAGAACCCCATCACCATCCGCCAGTTCGGCACCGGCGTGTCGAACCTCAACGCCATTGCCGAAAAGTGCAAGGCCGATCTCGGCATCACGCTCGAAATGACGGCAACGGATTCCGACGCCGCCGCCCAGCGTGCCGTCACCCAGCCGAACTCCTACGATATCGCCGATATCGAATACTGGATTCTGAAGAAGGTCTATCCGGCCGGTGTCATCCAGCCGATGGAAATCAAGAAGCTGAAATATTACGACAAGATCGTGCCGCTGTTCAAAAACGGCAAGCTGAAGCCTGACAGCGTCGTTGCACAGGGCACCGCGCCGCACACGGTCGGTTACGTCGAAAAGCCCGGCGACAAGACCTTCGCCAAGGGTGAGACCGATTATTTCACCATGGTCCCGACCATCTACAACGCCGATACGCTCGGCATCCGTCCCGATCTGGTCGGCCGCGATATCAGCAGCTGGGCCGATATCATGGACCCGAAGTTCAAGGGCAAGACCTCGATCCTCAACATCCCGTCCATCGGCATCATGGATGCGGCGATGATCATGGAAGCCATGGGCAACATCAAATATGCCGACAAGGGCAACATGACGAAGGCGGAGATCGACAAGACCATCGACTTCCTCATCAAGGCCAAGAAGGACGGCCAGTTCCGCGCTTTCTGGAAGAGCTTCGATGAAAGCGTCAACCTCATGGCCTCGGGCGAAGTCATCATTCAGTCCATGTGGTCTCCGGCCGTCGCTGCGGTTCGATCCAAGGGCATTGCCTGCAAATACCAGCCGCTGAAGGAAGGCTATCGTTCCTGGGGCGGTGGTCTCGGTCTCGCCAAGCATCTTTCCGGCGCGAAGCTCGATGCAGCCTATGAATATATCAACTGGTACACCTCCGGCTGGGTCGGCGCATATCTCAACCGCCAGGGCTACTATTCCGCGGCCATGGAAACCGCGAAGGAGCACATGACCGCCGACGAGTGGGGTTATTGGGTCGAAGGCAAGCCGGCGCAGGGCGATATCATCGCGCCTGATGGCAAGGTCATGGAAAAGGCCGGCGCGGTGCGCGATGGCGGTTCCTTCGAGGAGCGCATGGGCAAGGTCGCCTGCTGGAACTCGGTCATGGACGAAGACCGCTACATGGTTCGCCGCTGGAACGAGTTCATCGCGGCCTGATGTCCTGAAAAGACGGCGCCGGCGGTCAATGCCGCCGGTGCCTGCCCATAAACAGCGAAAGGCTTCATGATGGTGACGGTCAGACTCATCGGCGTCAGCGACAAAAAGGACAGGCCGCCCCGCAGCTTCGCGCTGCCGCAAAAGCTCGTCTCCTATGTGCAGGCTGCCCCGCTTTTCCTGATCCTCGGCTTTTTCCTGGCGCTGCCGATCCTGATGATCGCCGTCGTCAGCTTCTGGGATTATGACTTCGCCCAGATGTATCCCGATTTCGTGACCTTCAATTACTTGGAGACGCTGGGGTCATGGGTCACCTGGCAGACCTATCTCAACACGCTGAAATACGCCGCGATCGTCTGGGCCATCACGTTGTTCTGCGGTTTCTGGGTCGCCTATTTCCTTGCCTTCCACATCCGCACCACCACCATGCAGATGGTGTTGTTCCTCGTCTGCACCGTGCCGTTCCTAACCTCGAACATCATCCGTATGATTTCCTGGATTCCGGTTCTCGGGCGAAACGGTCTCGTCAACAGCGCACTGGTCGGCACCGGCATCATTCCCGAGCCGATCGAGTGGTTGCTCTATTCCGATTTCGCCGTGGTGCTGGCCATGGTGCATCTTTATACGCTGTTCATGGTCACGCCGATCTTCAACACGCTGATGCGTATCGACAAATCATTGATCGAGGCGGCGCGTGATGCCGGGGCGACGGGATGGCAGACGCTCACCAACGTCATCATTCCTCTTGCCAAGCCCGGCATGGCCATCGGCAGCATCTTCGTCGTGACGCTGGTCATGGCGGATTTCTCTACGGTTCAGGTCATGTCCGGCGGCCAGAGCGCGTCGGTGGCGCTGATGATGAAGAACCAGATGTCGTTGCTGCAATATCCGGCCGCTGCCGCCAATGCCGTCATCCTGCTCATCCTCGTTCTTCTGATGGTCGCAGGCATCCTGCGCATCGTCGATATCCGCAAGGAGCTCTAGTCCATGCATCAGGAAAAACGCGGCCGTGAGTTCTACGTTCTCGCCTTCTTTTTTGCCCTCTTCGTGCTGTTCCTTTACGGCCCGCTTTCGGCCATCCTCATCCTCGCCTTTCAGGGGCCGAATGGCGGGTTGACCTTCCCGCTGAACGGCGTTTCGCTGCACTGGTTCGGCAATCTTTTCGAACAACAGGCGGTTGGCGATTTCGGCGGCTCGTTCCGCCGCTCCTTCGGGCTTGGGCTGATGGTCATGACCGTCACTGTTCTCGTCTCACTGCTGGCAGGTCTTGCCTTCCGGCGCAAATTCATCGGCGCGACGCCGCTTTTTTACCTCTCGGTCGCGAGCCTCGTCGTGCCGTCGATCATCATATCGCTCGGTATTGGTGTTCTTTTTCAGCAGCTTGGGCTGGAACCTTCATGGTATACATCAGCTTTCGGCGCACATCTCACCTGGACGCTACCTTTTGGCGTGCTCATCATGCTCGCCGTGTTCAATCGCTTTTCGCCTTCTTATGAGGAGGCGGCCCGCGATCTCGGCGCAACCTCCTGGCAGACCTTCGCCCATGTGGTTCTGCCGATGATCGCACCGAGCCTGATCGGCGTCGGCCTGTTCGGTTTTACGCTTTCCTACGACGAATTTGCGCGCACCCTGATGACATCGGGCACCTACAACACGCTCCCGCTGGAAATCTACGGCATGACCACCAATGTCACGACGCCGGTGCTTTATGCGCTGGGTGCCGTCACGACGCTGTTTTCCCTTCTGGTGATTGCGGCAACGCTTGGCTTGATCGTGACCCTCAACCGTCGCCATTCACGCGGGTAAAGAAACCTCTCATGCGCATCCTCGTCGTCAATCCCAATACCACCCAATCCATGACAGCAACGATCGCCGACGCCGCCATGCGGGTGGTCGGCCGGGATACTGAAATTCTCGGCGTGACCTCCTCCATGGGGCCTGTCTCCATCGAAGGTTATTATGACGAGGTTTTCGCCGTGCCCGGCCTGCTGCTCGAACTTGCCAAGGCTCCGGCGCTTGGCGTTGATGCGGCCGTTATTGCCTGTTTCGACGATACCGGGCTCGATGCGGCGCGCGCGTTTTGCGATATTCCCGTTATCGGCCTCTGTGAGGCGGCGGTCTCTGCCACTGCCTTCATCGCGCAGAAATTCACCATCGTCACGACGATGGAACGGTCACGATTGCCGCTCGAACATCTGGTTCATCGTTATGGCATGTCCGCCCGCTGCAATGTACGCGCCGCCGATATTCCTGTCCTGTCGCTCGAAGATCCCGCGTCGAACGCCCGCGAACGGTTGCGGCAGGAGATTGCGCTCGCCCTGAAGGAGGATCGGGCGGAGGCGATTGTGCTCGGCTGCGCCGGCATGGCGGACCTGACCGCCGAGTTGCGCGCCGAATTCGGCGTGCCTGTCGTCGACGGTGTCGCAGCCGCGGTCAAACAGGCGGAATCCCTGGTCGCCATGGGGCTATCCACCGCCAAGGGCGGCGCTTATGCCGCGCCGGTCGCCAAGCCCTATCACGGCTTGCTGGAGGCATTCCAGCCGGACCGCATGACGGTGTGATATCCCGCCCTTTGTGCAGAAAAAATCTCCTGGTTTTGCGACGGATTTTCGCACCTTTCCCCGTTAAAGTCGAAAATGGCGTGTAAAACGTCATCTATCGACATGTCTTGTCCGGCCTTGCAGGACCGCAACGGAGATTCGACCGAAGCATGGTGAGTGACCCCGATGCAAAGCTCGTGGCGGATGTCGCGGCCGGAGATGTGCGGGCGATGCGGGCACTCGTTGAGGCAAAACTGCCGAGGATCATGGCGCTGGCAAGCCGTATGCTTGGGGATCCGGTCGAGGCGGAGGACGTCGCGCAGGAGACCTTTCTGCGGATTTGGAAACAGGCGGGAACATGGCGGCAGGGCGCTGCGCGATTTGATACGTGGATTCATCGTGTGGCGCTGAATCTCTGTTACGACCGGTTGAGGAAGCGACGCGAACTATCCGTCGCCCAGCCGTCGGACCTCGCCGATGCGCGCCAGTCGGAGAATGACGCGGCTGATACGGACGGGGGTGAGGCCGTCGGGCGTGCGCTCTCCCTTATCCCTGAGCGGCAACGCGACGCGATCATTCTGGTTTATTATCAGGAGATGTCGAACCGGGAGGCGGCCGATATCATGCAGGTCAGCGTTGACGCACTGGAAAGCCTTCTGTCGCGTGGGCGCAGAGCGCTGCAGAAAATCTTGAACGAGGATGAGACATGAGTGGGTCGATGGAAGACAGCATGGACGGGCAGGCATTTTCTGCCCTCGTTTCGGCATATGGCGCCGATCCGAAGCGCTGGCCAGAGGATCGCCGCGCGAAAGCCGCGCTTTATTCCGAAACAGCGGAGGGGCAGCGCCTTTTAAGCGAAGCGGCGCAATTGGATCGTGCATTGGCTGCATTCCGGCCAAAGGCAGTGGCCTCCGCCGCACTTCAGGGGCGAATTCTCGCAGAAGGCACATCCCGGCTTTCACGCCGCCGCCGGTTCGTCCGTTTCGGACTAGGTGCTGGCATGGTCGGCATCAGCCTTGCGGGGGCGCTTACGGGCGCTGTCGCTGTCATCAATCTCACACCGCCGCCGTCCTTCTCGTTTGGTGACAATTTGACGGCATTCGGAAATCTGCAAAGTGAAAACGAGTTGGCTGAGGACGCGAAATGACCGATCAGAATTTCCGCTGGATTGTCGTTGTGCTGCTCGTCGCCAATACGTTCCTGGTCTGCGCACTCGCCGGGGCCGGCTTCGTTTATCTGCGCAACGATACCGCAGCTTCCTCATCCCGGATGCCGCTTGCCGGCGAGCAGCTACCTAAGGCGGAGAGGGAAGCCTTCCGCAGCGCACTCAGCGATGCACGCAGACCCATGCGTGAAACGTCCGCCGAGGCCAGACAAGCCCGCATTGAGGCTGCTTCGCTCATGGGCGCCGACACTCTGGACACGAAAGCGCTGTCCGACGCGCTGGAGCGCGCCCGCAAAGCCGAATACGAGGTCCGTGCCGCGGTTGAGCTTCAGGCAGTGGAATTTGCCCGCACACTTTCGCTGGATGCAAGACGGCGTCTCGCCGAAGGTTTGCTCTTCCGCGAGGCGCCGAAGCCTGCCACGAAATGATCACAATTGAGCGGCGACGGATTTGCGGTATCCGCGCCGTTAAAGGACCGATAACGAAACGGAGTTCGTATCGGTCATGTCAAATGCGACGGCAAATTCCAGGGAAGTGGATGCAGCGCTGTGCTTGTGGCGCTTCGGCCTGGGCGCCCGTCAGGGCGATATAAAGGCAATTGCGGATGATCCGCGCGATCTTTTGCGGTCGGAAATAACCGAGCATGCGGTCCCTGTCCCCGCCGGCCCGCAATTGCACTCCAGCGCCGATCTCATGGTCTCGCTCATTGCCTTCAACAGGCAGGTGAAAGCCGAGCGTGAGAAGACGGCGGTAATGGCCGTCTCCGTGGACAAGGCGATGGCGGTTCCGGATAGCAAGATGAACATGGCCGGCACGGCAGTAGCGCCGACCATGCAGAAAGACAAGCCGGCGGATGCGACCAGCAAGAGACCCTATCTGCCACAGCAGATATTGTTGGCAGAGGTCGATGCGCGGTTTAACGGCACCATACGCCAGCCTTTGATCGGCTTTGGCGAACGTCTTGCCATGTTCTGGGCAAACCACTTTTCCGTCGCGATCGGCAAGGGTGGCGATGTGCACATGCTCGCCGGCGCCTTCGAGCGCGAAGCGATACGTCCGCACATATTCGGAAATTTCGAGGACATGCTGCTTGCCGTGGAGACCCATCCGTCAATGCTGTTCTTTCTCGATAACCAGCAATCGATCGGTCCCAACTCACCAGCCAACAAAAACGGCAAGCGTGGCCTGAACGAAAATCTGGCCCGCGAGATCATGGAACTTCACACTCTGGGTGTTGATGGCGGTTACAATCAGGCTGACGTGACGGAGCTTGCCCGCATCATCACCGGCTGGACCGTTTATCGGGATGAGAACAAGCCGGGGCCGGTTGGGCGCTTCAGCTTCAATGCCAACAGCCACGAGCCGGGCGATCACGCGGTGATGGGCATCACCTATGCCGATGCAGGGGTAGAGCAGGGCAGGCGGGCATTGCGCGATCTCGCCCATCACCCGTCCACCGCCCGTCACCTTGCCTTCAAACTGGCGAGGCACTTCGTCAGCGACCAGCCTCCCGCAGGACTGGTGTCGAAGATCGCTGCGGCCTACACCAAATCCCATAGTGATCTCGCCACCACCTATCTGGCCATGCTGGATGCGGAGGAGGCCTGGGATCCGGCTTTAAAGAAGCTGAGGCCACCGCTTGATTTCGTCACCGCGATGCTTCGCAGCAGCGATATCAAGCCGAAACCCGAGCAGATCGTTTCTGTCCTGAAGGCGCTTGGGCAACCCTTCTGGGATCCATCCGGGCCGAACGGGTTTTCCGACGTGACGGATAATTGGGGTTCATCCGAGGGTCTGGCGACGCGGATCGATGCCGCTAGCCTTTTCGCCCATCAGGTTGCCGGCGGCATCGACCCCCGCGATTTCGTTGCCGACCGGTTCGGCCCGCTTCTCACGCGTGAGACGGCCCAGGCGGTCCAGCGCGCGGAAACAAAGCCACAGGGTCTGACCATCGCTTTCCTTTCCCCCGAATTCCAGAGGCGCTAATCATGCTGTGCGAAGATTTCTCCCCCACTCGCCGCGCCGTTCTCGGCGCAACCGGTGCCCTTTTCGCCTGGGCTTTCATGCCGCGTTTTGCCCATGCAGCCTCCGGACGCGATCCGCGTTTCGTCACGATCATTCTGCGTGGCGCGCTTGACGGGCTGACTGCGGTGCCGCCGGTCGGCGATCCCGATTATGAAGCGCTAAGACAGCAGTTGACGCTGCGAACGGAAGGCGAGAACCCGGCGCTGGCGCTGGATGGCTATTTCGCCTTGCATCCTTCGTTACGCAATTTCCAGCGGCTTTACCGCAAGGGTGAGGCAGCCGTGGTGCATGCCAGCGCCACCGGTTATCGCGACAGGTCGCACTTCGACGGGCAGGATGTTCTGGAATCCGGTTTTGCGACACCCGGCCATGTCGAGAGCGGTTGGCTCAACCGACTGCTGGAGCAGATGCCGGCCGGTGAAACCATTAATCCCGCCGCTGGCGACCGGGTGAGCGGACTTGCCATCGGGGCCAGCGCACCGCTCGTCATTCGCGGCAAGGCACCGATCCTCGGATGGGCGCCATCCGTGCTGCGGCCCGCCGATGGCGATCTCGCCCCCCGCCTTGCTGATCTCTATGGGCAGACGGACCCGATGCTGGCCGCCCTCCTGGCCGAAGGTGTGGAAACGGGCAGGATTGCGTCGGGCGTCGATATCAAGGCGCGCGGCGGCCCCGGCGATCCGCAGGGGATGGAGCAGATGGCACGCGGCGCGGCGCGGCTGATCGCCCATCCAGAAGGCCCGCGTGTTGCCGCACTCGCTTTTGAGGGCTGGGATACCCATGCGCAGGAGGTCGATCGCCTCGCCAAGCTTCTTACCGGTCTCGATAATGCCCTTGCGGCCTTCGAACAGGAACTGGGGCCGGTGTGGAAAGACACCGTGATCCTTGTTGCGACAGAATTTGGCCGCACCGCGCGAATTAACGGCACAGAGGGTACAGACCACGGCACGGCCACCACCGCCTTTCTGGCCGGTGGTAGCATCCGCGGCGGCCGCGTCATCGCCGATTGGCCGGGTCTGAAGGAGGCGCAGCTCCGTGACGGCCGCGACCTTGCCGCGACCACCGATCTACGCGCCGTCATCAAGGGGCTCGCCATCGACCATCTCGGTGCGGGCGCTGGTGCGCTGGACAAGCTTGTCTTTCCCGGATCCGATCTTATCCGGCCTCTGAAGGGCCTGATCGTCTAAGCGAAGTCCCTTCATGTTCCTGTTGCAATAGTGTCTGATATCCACCCGGTGCCGATGAGTCGTTCGGCACCGTATGGAGATAGGTGTGGCATCGCAGGAACGTGAAGGTAACAAGGCGCCGCAAGGCACGCCGGGCGAGGTTTTCGCAGCATTCCTGAAGCTCGGGGTCACTTCCTTCGGCGGCCCTATCGCGCATCTTGGTTATTTCCGCGACGAGCTGGTCGTGCGGCGCAAATGGATCGATGAGGTGGGGTATGCCGATCTCGTGGCGCTTTGCCAGTTTCTGCCCGGCCCGGCCTCCAGCCAGGTGGGCTTTTCGCTGGGGCTGCTCAGGGCAGGGCCGCTCGGTGCGCTGGCGGCCTGGACGGCATTTACCTTGCCTTCCGCCATTCTCCTCCTTCTCTTCGCCATGGTAGCCGCCTCCATCGAGGGGCCTATTGGCACCGGCCTCCTGCATGGGCTGAAGATCGTCGCCGTGGCCGTCGTGGCGCAGGCGGTCTGGGGCATGGCGAAAAGCCTCGCCCCGGATCGTGAGCGCGCCAGCATTGCGCTTGCCGGCATTGTCTGCGTGGTGTTTGTCGCCGGCGCCTTCGGGCAGGTTCTAGCGCTTGGCCTCGGCGCAATTGCCGGGCTTGTTTTCTGCCGCTCCGGTGTCGCCGGGCAGGCCACCCATCTCAGCTTCCGGGTGTCGAAACGCGTCGCATATATTGCGCTCTCTACCTTCGCCCTGCTTCTCGGCCTTCTGCCGTTGCTTGCGGCGGCGGCGGCATCGCAGGGTCTCTCGCTGTTTGACGCATTTTATCGCGCCGGCGCGCTGGTCTTCGGCGGTGGCCATGTGGTGCTGCCGCTGCTGCAATCGGAAGTCGTCGCGACCGGATGGGTCACGGAAGATGCTTTCATCGCCGGTTATGGCGCAACCCAGGCGGTGCCCGGCCCGCTCTTTACCTTCGCCGCCTATCTCGGCGCAGTGGTCGGACCGCAGCCAAACGGGATTGCTGGTGCCGCCATCGCGCTCGTTGCGATCTTCCTGCCGGGTATGCTGCTGCTTATCGGCGCGCTGCCCTTCTGGGAGGGCTTCCGCAAACACCTGACGGTGCAGGCGGCCATGCGCGGGGCAAACGCCGCCGTTGTCGGCATTCTCGGTGCCGCCCTTTATGATCCGGTTTGGACGAGCGCGATCTTCACGGCAAAGGATTTTACCCTCGCGCTTACGGGCTTTCTCCTGCTGACAGTGTGGAAAACGCCGCCATGGGCCGTGGTTGTGCTCTGCGCGGCGGGCGGCGTTCTGCTCGCCTTGCTGTAACAGAGCCGGTCACGCGGCACTGTTGGTCTCGAACAGCCAATCGGAAAAGGCCTGCATGGCTGGTGTCTGCGGTTTCGATTGCAGGCGGGTCAGCCAATAGCTTCCTAGCGAGATGGTGACGGGAAAGGGCTGCATGACCGCGCCGGAGGCCAGATGCCGCGAAAACATTGAGGGCGGTGCGAGCGCCACGCCCAGCCCCTGAAGCGCCGCTTCCATCATGCCGAGCGACGTGTCGAAAACGATGCCGGCGTTCACCTGCGCCGCCGGTGAAACACCCGCCGCGGCAAACCATGTGCTCCACTCATCGGCCCGGTAGCTGCGCAGCAATGTTGCATCGATGAGGTCGGCGGGCTCTTTCAGCGTTTCCGCCAATTTTGGCGTGCAGAGCGGTGAAAGCGGCGCCTCGAACAGCCGGAAGGCATCCGTGCCATGCCATGACCCCTGGCCGAAACGAATGGCGAAATCCAGCCCCTCCGCTGCCATGTCCACCCGGTTGTTATTGGTGGAAACCCTGACATCGATAAATGGATGCCGCTTTTGAAATGCCGAAAGCCGCGGTAGCAGCCAGCCAACGGCAAATGTGCCCACGACGCCGAGGAACAATAATTCGCGCACCTGTCCGGCCTCGATCCGGTCAAGCGTCGTCGCCATCTGGTCGAAGGAACTGGTCACCGTCGGCAACAGGGCCTCACCCTCGGCGGTGATTTTCAGACCGCGTGGAAGACGCTGGAAAAGAGCGACACCCAGCCGCTTTTCCAGCCCTTTCACCTGCTGGCTGACAGCCGCCTGCGTCACGCAGAGTTCAATCGCCGCGCGGGTGAAGCTCAGATGCCGGGCTGATGCCTCGAAGGCTCGCAAGCCATTTAGGGGAAGAAATTGCCGAACCATTCAAGACCTAGATTTTCTTGTGTCTCCTCCGAGATATCATGGTTTGTTCGTGCAATGTAGGGCGGCTACACGTCTTTTCGCTGGGGGCGGCGGTCACGCTGAAAATCCACCTGAGGTTTTGGAGAACGCGAAAGATGACATTTAACCGCAGACATATCGCACTGGCCGCCCTGGTCTCGACGGGCCTTGCCGCGCAGGCTTATGCCGCCGATGACGGCAGGCTGAAAGCGATAACGGACGCCGCAATCAAACCCGTCATGGAGAAAAACGGCATTCCAGGTCTGGCCGTCGGTATCAGCATCAATGGTGAAAACCACATCTTCACCTATGGCGTCCTGTCCCAGGCGACGGAAAAGCCCGTCACCCCGCAGACGCTTTTCGAACTTGGCTCCATTTCAAAGACGTTTACGGTTACGCTCAGCACCTTTGCCGAATTGAACGGCGAGCTGTCACTGTCGAGCAAGGTCAGCGACTATCTTCCGTCCATGAAGGGAAAACCTTTCGGCGACGTCGCGCTGCTGCATCTTGGTACTCACACCGCCGGCGGCTTTCCCATTCAGGTGCCTGACAATGTCAAGACGGAACAGCAACTGATGGCCTATCTCAAGGCCTGGAAACCCTCATACACGGCCGGAACCCGCAGAAGTTATGCCAATCCGAGTATCGGCATGCTCGGCTATATCACGGCGAAGGCGATGGGGCAGGGCTTCGATGAAGCCATGCAGGATACGCTTTTCCCCGCGCTCGGCCTGAAGAACACCTTCACCCTCGTGCCCAACGCGAAGATGGATGATTACGCCCAGGGTTACAAAAGAAACGGCGAACCAACCCGCGTAACGCCGGGCGTTCTTTCCTCCGAGGCTTATGGTGTCAAATCGACGGTGGAAGACATGATCCGTTTCGTTAATGCCAATATGGGTTTCGAAAAACTGGACGGAAAAATTCAGCAGGCGATTACCAACACCCACACGGGATATTTCAGCGTCGGCGCCATGACGCAGGACATGGTCTGGGAACAATATACCCACCCGGCTCCCCTCAAAACACTGATGGAGCTGAACGGCGGTGCGCTTCTGAAGACGGTGCCGGTTTCTGAAATAACGCCGCCGATGAAACCGCGCGATGACGTTTTCATCAACAAGACCGGCTCCACCAATGGTTTTGGCGCCTATGTGGCGTTCATACCCAAGGAGAAACTGGGCATCGTCATTCTGGCCAATAAAAACTATCCCAATGAGGAGCGGGTCTCCGCGGCCTACGAGATTTTGACGGCGCTCGAAAAGGCGCAATAACGCTATCCGTGGTTTTGATGTCTTTGTTTCGGCGCGGGAGCTGAATGCTCCTGCGCCGCAACGCGTAACGGTGGGAAACAATCCAATCCCGATGACAGCGGTTGGCAATCGCGCTAACCGGCAAAAGATGCGCCGGCAACCGATTCGGTCTCGGGCGACGGGCGCAAATCACGAAAGAGCAAATATTTTTGCACGGCGGCCAACCGGGGCGGGAAAGCCCGGAATATGCGTGCCGGGCATTTCCTGGGGGGCGACGATGAGCGATACGGGTGGTTATTTTCCTCGCTGGCGGCTGAAAACCGAAGGGCGCATCATGCCGGACGAGCGGCTGCCCGCCGGGCAGACCGCAGTGCTCGGTCTGCAGCATGTGGTGGCCATGTTCGGTTCCACCGTTCTTGCGCCGCTGATCATGGGCTTCGATCCGAACGTCTCCATCCTGTTTTCTGGCATCTCGACGCTGATTTTCTTCATCGCCGTCGGCGGGCGTGTGCCGAGCTATCTCGGTTCGTCCTTTGCTTTCATCGGCCCCGTGCTGGTGGCGACGGGGGCGGCCGCGGGTGCGGCCAGCCCTGATATTGCGCTGGCACTCGGCGGCATCATCGCGGCCGGCGTGCTTTATGCGCTGATCGGCGTCATCGTCATGATCGTCGGCCATAACTGGATCGAAAAGCTGATGCCGCCGGTTCTGACCGGTGCGATCGTCGCCGCAATCGGCCTCGTGCTGGCACCCATTGCGATCGCCAGCGCCTCCGGCACCGGTCCGGGCAATCCCGATGGCGACCAGTTGTCGCGCTGGATTGCGATTTTGACGGTGATGTCGGTCGGTGCGATCGCAGTCTATGCACCGGGCATGACGCGCCGGCTGCCCATTCTTCTCGGCGGCGCGATTGCCTATCTTGCCTATCTCGTGCTCGCAAACGGCTTCGGTCTTGGCAAGCCCGTCGATTTTACAGGCGTTGCGGCTGCATCCTGGTTCGGATTGCCCACCTTCACCACGCCGGTTTTTTCCGCATCGGCGATTGCTCTGATCGCCCCGGTCGTCGTCATTCTGGTTGCGGAAAATCTCGGGCATATCAAGGCGATCGGAGCGATGACCGGCCGCAATCTCGATCCATATCTCGGCCGCGCCTTTATCGGTGACGGCATTGCGACGATATTTTCCGGTGCCTTCGGCGGCACGGGCATGACGACCTATGCCGAAAACATGGGCGTTATGGCGATCACCCGCATCTTCTCGACGCTCGTCTTCATCGTCGCGGCACTGGTGGCCATCATCCTAGGCTTCTCACCCAAATTCGGCGCCCTCATCCAGACGATACCGGGACCCGTCATCGGCGGTCTGTCTGTCGTGGTCTTCGGCCTGATCGCGGCGACCGCAGGGCGCATCTGGGTGGAAAACAAGGTGGATTTCTCCGAGCCGCGCAACCTCATCACCGTGGGTATCGCGCTGGTTCTGGGTGCCGGCAATTTTAAGCTCAATGTCGCCGGCTTCACGCTGGATGGCATCGGCACGGCGACGATTGGTGCGATTGCGTTCTATCACCTGCTGGGTCTAGGCAAAGCAGCGCAAGGCAAATAAGACTCTGCACTACCGGCGATGGCTTGGAAGGCATCGGCGCGCAATCTCCAAGTCTCTGGTGGTTCAACCCCGACGGCTGGTGGCGCCTTGTTTTCCCGGCCACGCCATCAGCGCCACGTCGACCACAGCCTTCAACGTCGCCGTGCATGCCCCATCGCAAGCCTGGGCGGACATGCCCTGAATGATGGTGCCGTAAAAGCGCGCAAGCGTGTTCGTATCGGTTTGTTCCGGTAGCTCACCGTCCTTTACGGCGCGGTCGAACCTTTCCTTCAGAACCTGCATCGCCGCCTCACGCCATGCCGCCGCGGTGCGGGCGACGGAGGCGTTCTCTTCCGAATGCTGGAGAACGGCGGTCGAAACGATGCATCCGCGCGGCTTGTCCGGCTGCGTGTCGCCTTCAGCAATGTCGTAGAGGTAAGCCGCGAGCGCCTCGCGGGCCGGTATTCTCGCCTGCAGGATTGCGGCGCGGCGTTCGCCTTGCTGCGTGATGTGATAATCGAGCGCCAGCCGGAACAGTTCTTCCTTCGAACCGAAGGTCGCATAAAGAGAGGGTGGCGTGATCCCCATGGCATGGGTGAGATCCGCCACCGAGGTTCCCTCATATCCCCGTTCCCAGAACAGCCGGGCTGCAATGTCGAGCCCTGTATTCCGATCGAGCAGGCGCGGCCTGCCGCGTTTTCGCGTTGTTTCAGCCATTATTCTATCGATCACTATAAAAATATTGACAGATCATGTTCCGCTTTTATTATATCGATCGCTAGTTAAATCGCAACGGAGTGATCCATGTCTCGAAAACTGTCGAACAAAATTGCCCTCATAACGGGGAGTTCAAGGGGCATCGGCCGTGCCGCTGCGCTCGCTTTTGCGAAAGAGGGCGCAAGTCTTATCGGCGTCCATTATGGCGCAAACCCTGATGCCGCACAGGCGACGATCCGCGAGATCGAAGCCCTCGGACCGAAGGCAGTCGCCCTTAAGGCTGATCTACGCGAGGGAAAAGCGGCAACGGACAGTCTTTGGGAGCAGTTCAAAGAAGCATCAATCGCTTTCACAGGCACCCCATCGCTCGATATTCTCGTCAATAATGCGGGCATTGCGCCGGCGACCCCGTTGAAGGACATGACCGAAGCGGCGTTCGACGAGTTGATGACGATCAACTTCAAGTCGCCCTTTTTCCTGATCCAGGCAGTCGCCGACCATCTCCGCGACAATGGCCGCATCATCAATATTTCCACCGGTTTTACCCGCATCGCAGCGCCGACGCATCCGGCCTATGCCGCTTCCAAGGGTGCGCTTGAAACATTGACGCTGGCGCTTGCGCCGGAATTCGGCCAACGCGGCATCACCGTCAATTCGGTGCTTCCGGGCGTGACTGAAACCGATATGAACGCCGGATGGCTGGCGGCGCCCGAAGCGCGCGCGGGCGCCGAAGCCCTGTCAGTCTTCTCACGGATCGGCCGTGCCGAGGACATCGCTGACGTCATCACGTTCCTTGTCTCCGATGATGCCCGCTGGACGACCGGGCAGATGATCGATGCGACGGGCGGCGCGCGTATCTAATGTCGGAAGGTGGCCCCCATGGCACGGTCGTCGGGGCACCTTGCATCCCTTGTGGTCCGGTCGCGCCAGCATGTGGGCTTGAGACCCGCAGTCGGCCTGTGCCAGAATATGCAGACAATTTCACCGGGCGTCCGTTTCCCATTCCACCAAACGCATTGATGATCAGCAGATGAAAATTATTGGAATTCTCGGCGGCATGTCTGCCGCATCGACGCAGATCTATTATCGCAAGCTTTGCGAGATCACCCGAGACCGCCTCGGCGGCCTCCATTCGCCAGAACTTTTGATACGCTCGCTCGATTTCGCGAAGATCGAGACATTGCAGGCGCGTGGGGAGTGGGATGCCGCCGCAACCATATTGAACGCGGAAGCCAGAGCGTTGCAGCGGGGTGGGGCGGATTTCATCCTTCTCGCGACCAACACGATGCATAAGCTCGCCCGCGACATGATGGATGGTGTCGACATTCCGTTGTTGCATATCGCTGACGCTACCGCTGATCGTATATTGCGTGCCGGGCTCAGCCGGCCGGGCCTGATAGCAACTGCCTTCACCATGGAGCAAAGCTTCTATAAGGACAGGCTGGTTGCGGCGTCGCTTCATGCCGTCCTTCCTGACGCTGATGACCGCAGGGAGGTACACCGCATCATCTACGACGAACTCTGCAAGGACATCATCCGGGAAGAGAGCCGTTCGACCTATGAAAACGTCGCCCGGCGTGTGGTCGATGCGGGTGCGGACTGTATGATCCTCGGCTGTACCGAGGTCGGTATGCTCCTCAATCAAAACAATGTTTCGGTTCCCGTCTTCGATACCACGGTCATCCATTGCGAAGCGGCTATCGATCTGGCTCTTGCAACGTGATGACACGGCGCGCCTTTCGCCGATCCGAATTCCGAGAGGTCTGCCTTTGCGCCGTGAATGACCGTGGGGCATTCCCGCATCACCACAGATGACAGTTGCTGGTGGCTGATTGCGCCTCCTATCGGCGCAATTCCAAATCATGTATAGGGGCATCAATTTGACATGCCTGGTGACCCTATGGATCGGAATGTGACCGCCGAAAGGCAGTTGGAACCCACAGTATTTGCGCCGATTGCGCCGTCGCTTCCAGTCCGCGAGGACGAGCCTTATGCCCGCGATGAGATGCTGCACGAGATATTCGAGCAGACAGCCAAACGATTTCAAGCCAAATGCGCCGTCAGGCTGCTTGGCCATGATCCCGAGAACAGCCGCCGTACCGAGCTCAGCTACGCGCAACTGGCCGAGCGCGCCACCCGGTTTGCCCGCCAGCTTCGTACCATGGGGGTTCAGCGCGGGGATCGCGTCGTCATCTGCCTGCCGCGCGGCCTCGATCAATATATGGCCATCCTCGGCACCCTCTCGGCCGGCGCCTGTTATGTGCCGGTTGACTGGAGCTATCCGCAGGATCGGATCGATTTCATTGCCGAGGATAGCGGCGCCACGCTGATCGTCACGGATGCCGAACGGGCCGGCGGCATGCGCGTGAAAACGCTTGTGGTCAACGAGACGCTCGGCGACCTGGCTGCGCAGGATGCCTTGCCGATCACGCGTGCCGAAAGCGGTGCGTCTCCGGATGACCTCGCTTATATCATCTACACATCGGGGACCACCGGCCGTCCGAAGGGCGTGATGATTTCCCATCGCAGCGCCTGCCATTTCTTGCGCTCTGAAGGCGCAATCCTCGCCATTGAAGAGAGCGATCGGGTTTTCGGCGGGTTCAGTATTGCGTTCGACATGTCGATCGAGACGATGTGGAGCGCTTTTTCCGCCGGCGCCGAGCTGCTTGTCGCGACCGAGGCGCTGCACAAGGCCGGGCCTGACGTGGCTTTCACGCTCGCGGCTGAAAACGTCACCGTCTGGCATGTCGTGCCGTCGCTTTTCACCCTCGTCGAGGCCGAAATACCCACGCTCCGCGTCGTCAATCTGGGCGGCGAGGCATGCCCGCCCGACCTCGTCGACCGCTGGGCGCGTCCGGGTCTTCGGATTCTCAACACCTACGGACCGACCGAAACGACTGTCACGGCAACCTGGACCGAGGTGCAGCGCGGACGCCGCGTCACCATCGGTCGGCCGCTGCCGGGATATACGGCCTGGATCGTTGACGAAAAACTCTGGCCGGTGGCTGCGGGCGCCGAAGGTGAACTTGTCATCGGGGGCCCGGGCCTTAGTGGCGGCTACGTGAACCGTCCCGATCTCACCGCAGACAAATTCGTCTATACACCGTTTAACGGACCGGATGGGCTGCCTGCCCGGATTTATCGTTCGGGCGACCTCGTGCGTCTCGATGCCGTTGGGGACATCGAATTCATGGGGCGTATCGATACGCAGGTGAAAATTCGCGGTTTCCGCGTCGAACTGGCGGAAATCGAAGCGGTGATTGCCGAAGATGCGTCGGTCGCGCAGGCCGTCGTCCATCTTTTCCGTGATAATGACGGATCGGAACTCCTTGCCGCATTCCTCGTTGCACGGGGAAATGCCGCAATCGACATCGAAGCCGCCCGCAAACGTGTGAATGAGCGTCTGCCCAACTATATGCGGCCGGTCGCCTATCAGGTGCTGGATGCGCTGCCAACGCTTCCTGCCTCCGGCAAGGTCGATCGAAAGGCGTTGCAGCGTCCGGTCGTCGTCGCCGTTTCGGATCGGGAAGCGGTCGCGCCCGAAACGCCGCTTGAAATACAGCTTCACGCCATCTGGTCGGAGGCTTTCGCGCCGCAGAAGGTTTCAGTTGAGGACGATCTGTTTGAGGATCTCGGCGGCCATTCGCTGAAGGCTGCCCGGCTTGCCTCGGCAATCCGCAAATCGCCAGGCCTTTCCGGCGTTTCCATTCAGGACCTTTATGCCGCCCCCACCATCCGGCGGCTTGCCGAACGGCTGCGCGACCGTGTGATGGCCGATACCGTTGTACTCGAACCGTTTCATCGCGTCAGCGAATCCCAGAAGCGCTTGTGCTGGGCGCTCCAGACGATTGCTCTGGTGCCGATATATGCGGTGGCGGGGCTGCAATGGTTTTTCCCCTATCTCGCCTACACCTATCTGGTCGAAGATTTCGGTCGCGTATCGGCGCTGCTTCTCGGCGGCCTGAGCTTCGTTTTTATTCCGCCATTGGGGATGATATTCGCGATTGCCGTCAAATGGCTGATCATCGGCCGCTACAAGCCCGGCAACTACCCGCTGTGGGGCAGCTATTATTTGCGCTGGTGGTTGGTTAGACGTCTCTCCGACATCATCGCCACGCCTTATCTCAGCGGCACGCCGATGATCCGCTTTTATTACCGGCTGCTCGGCGCCAAGATCGGTCGACGTGCCTTCATCGGAACCGTCAGCATCGATACGGCCGATCTGGTCAGCATCGGCGATGATGCCATCGTCAGCGACTATGCCATGCTGGCAACGAGTTCGGTCGAGCGGGGACTGCTCCGCATCGGGCCTGTCTCGATTGGCAAGAGCGCGTTTATCGGAACCATGTCGGTGGTCGGACGCAACAGTGCGGTTGGCGATGCTGCCGTGCTGGACGATCTCTCGTCCCTGCCGATGAACCAGTCGATCCCGGCAGGCGAAAGCTGGAGCGGTTCTCCCGCCAAATGTATTGCGACCGGGCGTGTTGCAAAGCGGGATGAGGAGGCTGGGTTCCTGCGCCGCCTGCTGGTCGGCTTCGGGCTTTTCATCGCCGCCGCCATTCTTCCGCTCGTCGCCATCCTGCCGATTGCGCCGGGTCTGATCGCGATGATCGAGATCGACTGGAATACGGATGGGTATTCCTACCTGCTGATTTCGCCGGTCCTCGCGCTGACCTACATCATCCTCATGTGCGTTCTGACGGTCGCCGCCAAGCGCCTGATCCTCGGTCCGGTGCGGCCCGGGCGATATTCCATCCATAGCTGGTTCTACCTGCGATTCTGGTTCGTCCAGCAGGTGACCGATCTGGCACTGGCGCTGCTTCATCCGATCTATGCGACGCTCTACGTGATCCCCTGGTATCGCGCGCTTGGCGTGCGGATCGGCAAACGCGCCGGAATCTCGACGGCTGCGAAAATCGTGCCCGACCTCGTCGATATCGGGCCTGAGAGTTTCATTGCCGATGCGGTTGTCTTCGGCGCGGCGCGCCATGAGCCCGGTATTATCGAACTTGCGCATACCCGGATCGGTCGGCGTTCCTTCATCGGCAATTCGGCCCTTTTGCCTACTGGTGCAACCATTGCCGATGGCGTCCTGATCGGCGTGCTTTCCAAGCCGCCGGCAAATGGCGGCGCCGAGCAGCCGGATGGGACCTGGTTCGGTTCCCCGCCGATTTCGTTGCCCGTGCGGCAGGCCGTCGGCCTGTTCGACGAGGGTGCGCGCTTCAACCCGCGGCCGCGCCTCGTCGCGATGCGCCTTGCCATCGAGGCCATCCGCGTGATCCTGCCACTGACGTTATTTCTGGCATTTTTCAGCCTGCTCTTCTCGATGGTCGGCGATATCCAGGATTATGACGACAGCCAGTCGTTGATCGCCTTGATTTTCCCGTTCCTTTATATCGGTTTCGCGCTCGCCTGCGGTCTCTCCGTCGTCGCGCTGAAATGGCTGGTGATGGGTCGCTATAAGCCGACGACAAAGCCGCTCTGGAGTACCTTCGTATGGCGAACCGAGCTGGTGACGGCGACCTATGAAAACCTCGCGGTGCCGAACCTGCTCCAACCGTTGCGGGGAACGCCATGGCTCGCCTTTTATCTTCGTCTTCTCGGCTGCAAGATCGGCCGCGACTGCTATATCGATACGACCGACATCACTGAACATGATCTGGTGAGGATTGGCGACGAAGTTGCGCTCAATGAATTCTCCGGCCTGCAAACTCACCTTTTTGAAGACCGCGTCATGAAAGTGAGTGGCGTAACGGTCGCTGACCGCGCGGTGATCGGCTCGTATGCCATTGTGCTCTACGATGCCGAAATCGGGGAGGATGCCCAGCTTGGCGATCTTTCCGTGGTCATGAAAGGCGAGACGCTGCCAGCCGGAACATCGTGGGAGGGGTCTCCGGCCCAGCTTGTGCGCAATGTATGAGTGAGTTTGCGCTGGCATCCCCTTTTCATCTCCGCCGCCAGCGGCGGAGATGCCGTTACAGAAAATTGGCCGCGGGCGGAACTTCAGCGTCCATGTGACGATCGATCACCTTGTAATCCTTCTCGGAAAATGCGCCATTATCTCGGTTCTGTCGCCTGATCCACCGTGCGCACTGCGAAATATCGTCAGTTTCAAAAACGGGCTCGTCGCCGCAAGGCCCAATCCGCATCAATACATAGCGCAATCAATATGCTCCTAAATTAATTATAAGGTATATTGAATATGGAGTGTGTACATCGTTTGCATACCCCAATTGGAGTAGGCCTGGTCAATCGGACTAGAGTGGACCGGAGGGGAGGGCCAGTCCTCAGGTGACAATAAGGCGGCTCAGGAAAGCAATGAGCTCTGTCTGTCGTTTTGTATCCGTCTTGCTAGCTGCGGTCTATTGAGCGCCAGATCAGGGGTTACCACAGTTCGGCCAGACCGCCTGATGAGCCGTTGACTGGATCGGTCTTCGGCTTTGGTAGTGCCTTTATCCGCGCAAGCGTGTCTTCTGTTGGTGCTGATGTTTGGATATCAGCGTGCTGCCCGGGTGGATATCCGCCCACGACCTGAAAATCTGCGGAGGATTTCAGCCGCTTATGGCCAGTGCCTGCTGGCAACATCATACAGTCCCCTTGCGAGACTTCCATCCGCTCTCCATCCGGGCCGCCGATCTGTAAAGTCGCATGACCCCGTCCGATGCCGAGAACCTCATGCGCGCCGCTGTGATAATGGTGATAGTCAAAGACACCGTTGCGCCAGATGCCCGTCCAGCCATTTTCGGAAAACATTGCTTCAAAGGCCGCCGTATCCGGGTGGGGACTGATTTGACGGTAGATGAGGACAGGAAATCGCTGGTTGTTGGGAATATGTTCACTGGGATCAAAAGTGATTTTTTCAATTATCATGTCCGTCAGCCCTTTCGATGTCTTGCGGAACAGAGTGGCGGGAAGTTCTCTCCAAACCCGCAAAAATGGGATACAGAGTCGCGATGTTAAGTGCCGAGGTGTTCTTTTGTTCCGCGCAGTCGCGTCGTTATCGTGTCGCTTGCCTGCTGCAGAGCCGCTCGGGCAGAAGAGCCGCCCTGCGTGACGTTAAGAAAACCCCGCATTGCTCCGGCGGTCCAGCCCGCGATTAGGCTCCGACACACTCGACTTGCCACATAAAGTGTTGTTAGCTCAGCACATGTGAGAGCGAATGTGTCGGAGGGGCCGCATGAGACTCAGGAACCAGATTCTTGCGCTGGCCATAGGGCCCCTTGTGCTGGCGATCATCATCATCACCGCACTCATCACCTGGCAATCAATGACGCTGGCGCGCACGAGCATCGACGCGTTTGAACGAAACATGCTCGCTGCCAAGGAGGCGGAACTCCTTAACCTCACCAATCTCGCCCTGTCTGCCATCCGCTCGGTTTATGACAAGGCCGGACCTGATGACGACGCGGCAAAGGAAGAGGTCAAGCGCATTTTGATGGACCTGGACTATGGCACGGACGGCTATTTCTTCGTCTATGACTATGACGGGTTGAACGTCGTTCATCCGCGACAGAATTTCCGACCGGGTAACAATTGGCTGGATCTTTATGATCCTGACGGCAACCGCGTCATTTACGACCTGATCCTCAAGGCGAAGGAAGGCGGAGGCCTTGTTCAGTACAAGTGGGAAAAACCCTCTACCCGGAAGACGGCCGACAAGCTGTCTTTTGCGGCCGGTCTCGACAAGTGGCGTTGGATGATCGGAACGGGGGTTTATCTGGATGACGTCTTTGCAGCAACCGCGGCGGCCAAGGAAGAATTGCGCCACTCCATTACATGGAATTTTCTGATCGTTGCGCTGTTTGCTGTTCCTGCCGTGCTGTTGGTGTTTGCCACCTGCATGTTGCTCAATCTACGCCAGCAGAGGATGGCGGATGGGCGGCTCAAGGAATTGATGCAGCGAGTCATTGATACGCAGGAAGAGGAGCGCCTGCGTATCGCCCGCGAATTGCATGACGGTATTTCTCAAAATCTCGTCGGCGTGCGCTTCGCAATCGATCTTGCCAGGCGCAAGGTAACTCCTGACAATGTCGGTGCCGTAGAGGCTATCGGCAAAGGGGCGGCCGCGTTGACCGAGGCAATCAAGGAGGTCCGCCGCATCTCCCACGACCTGCGCCCGCGCGTTCTTGATGACCTGGGATTGACCGCGGCTTTGGAGGCGCTGATTTCCAGCTTTTCCGAACGCACCGGTATTGCGGCAACGCTGGAATCGGTGGCCTTCAAGCACATGCTCGTTCCCGAAGCACGTGTCGCCCTTTATCGCGTGGCGCAAGAGGCGCTGACCAATATTGAGCGTCATTCGAATGCGACGCGCGTAACCATCAGGTTCTCCAGCCGCGATGAACGCGTGCAGATGGTCGTCAGCGACAATGGCCGCGGATTTCCGGCTACCCGGAACGAGAGCGAAATGCCAGCCGATAGGGGGCTTGGCTTGCGAAACATGCAGGAACGCATGACCCATTTCGGAGGCAGGCTTGATGTGGAAAGCTCTGCCAAGGGAACGATTCTGCGAGCGGTTCTGCCCATGACTGCCATGAAGGATCGCAGCCACCGTTTGCAGGAGGCCGCGGAATGACAGTTCACCCTATCCGGGTTCTTCTTGTCGACAACCATCCTCTTATCCTCGACGGGTTGAAGGCAGTGCTTGAAACGTACGAGCACATCACTGTCGTCGGAACCGCAGTGTCTGCTATCGCGGGTATCGACGCGGCCGTCGCCACGCAACCGCATGTCGTTCTGATGGATATCAACATGCCCCAGATCAATGGGATCGATGCCCTCGAACTGTTCAAGGAAAAACAGATTTCAGCGCGGGTGCTGATGTTGTCCATGCATGACAGCCGGGAATATATTTCGACATCGGTGATGTATGGTGCGGCTGGATATATCCTGAAGGATGTGGCCACCGAGGAAATCGTGGCGGCGATCGACACCGTTGCGGCGGGTGGCACCTATTTCTCGTCAGGAGTCCGGGATGTGCTGATGGAGAGCTCCACTGGCAGGCTAAAGGAACTCACCACACGCGAGCAGGACGTTCTGCTTTTGATTGCAAGGGGAAAAAGCAATCGCGACGCCGCTCTGGCGCTCGATATCGCGGAGCGCACGATGGAAACCCACCGCAAGAACATCAAGCGGAAACTGGATATTGCAACGACTGCCGGCCTCATTCGCTATGCGATAGACAACGGTCTTATCAAGGAGTAGCCGCGAAAAAGCGAGGCCCGCAAATGTGTCACCACCTGAGGGCCTCACTGATAGTCAAATCTGCTTATTTGCCTGCGGTCTGCATCGCATAGCCATAGCTGTCATACGTGTATTCGGCGACGCGGAACCATTCATAGCTCTCGTCGCGGAACTTTTTCCAGCCAGGATAGATCTTGGCCCATGTGGGATGCTTTTGCGTGTATTCGTCATAGAGTTCAAAGGTTGCCTTATAGGCGGCGTCGAGCACGTCCCGTGGCAACGGGCGAAGCTGCGTTCCCTTGGAAACCAGCGAGCGGATCGCATCCTTGTTCTTGACGTCGTATAGTGCCTGCATGTTGATGTTGGCGGCCTTGCAGGCGGTCTCAAGCGCTGCCTTGTATTCATCAGGCAGGGCCGCATATTGATCCTTGTTGACGAAGAAGTGGATCGTCAGACCACCCTCCCAGAATGCCGGATAATAATAGTAGGGCGCAATCTGGTAGAAGCCGAGCTTTTCGTCGTCATAGGGACCGACCCACTCTGCGGCGTCAATGGTCCCGCGTTCCAGTGCCGGATAGATATCGCCGCCGGGAAGCTGCTGTGGCACGGCGCCGAGTTTCGCAAGCACCTGTCCGGCGACACCGGCAATGCGCATCTTGAGGCCTTTTATATCCTCGATACTCTTGATCTCCTTGCGATACCAGCCACCCATCTGGGCGCCCGTCGCACCACCGGGAATGCCGATGACGCCATAGTCGGAGAGGAACTCGTTATAGGCCTCATTGCCGCCGCCGTGGTAGAGCCAGGCATTCTGCTGGCGGGCATTCAGGCCGAAGGGGATGGTCGAGCCGATGGCGAATGTCGGATCCTTGCCCGTGAAATAATAACCGCAGGTATGGGATATTTCGACAGTATTGGCCTTCACGGCATCTATGGCCTGAGTGCCGGGAACGATTTCACCGGCCTGAAAGACCTGGATGTCGAACTTGCCACCTGTTATTGCCCTTAGGGCGTTGGCCATGACGACGGCACCGCCGTAAATCGTGTCCAGATTGTTCGGGAAACCTGACGTCAAACGCCAGCGAACGCTCGGCGACGACTGGGCTATGGCAGGTGTTGCAAGCGTCGAAGCCGCCGCTGCCGCCCCCGCAAGCACACCGCCTGACAGGAACTGTCTGCGGCCTGGATTGTCCTTCATGATTTACCTCCTCCTGTTGAATATGTGTGACGTGCTCGGGCGCTTTCGTGGCCGGTCAATTGTCACGGTGTGCTTGGCTTGCCAAAGCTCGGCGCGGTATTGCCGGGCGCAAGGAACGGGTTTGCAAAAGGATCGGCATCCGTCCCGGCGCTGGGCATGGGGACGTTGATATGAATTGCGGAAGGATCCGCCACCCTGGCGCCTGACTTGTAGTGCATCACGATGCCGGGGAACGCGATGATGATGATGACCATGGCAAGCTGGATGAAAAGATAGGGAATGGCGCCAAGATAGATTTGGCTTGATGTGACGGGCTGGATCGTCTGTCCGGTAATGCGATCCCTATAGGCCCTTGTTGGCGCGACGGACCGCAAAAAGAACAGCGAGAAACCAAAGGGCGGGTGCATGAATGAGGTCTGCATATTGACCGCCAGCATCACGCCAAACCAGATCAGATCGATGCCAAGAGCATCGGCGACCGGCGCCAGAAGCGGAATGATAATGAAAGCCAGCTCGAAATAATCGAGGAAGAAGGCCAGGAAAAACACCAGTAGATTGGCAACGATCAGAAAGCCGATCTCACCGCCCGGAACAGATGTCATCAGATGCTCGACCCAAACGTGGCCGTTCACGCCATAAAAGGTCAGGGAGAAGACACGCGCGCCGAGCAGGATGAGCAGGACGAAGGATGACAGTTTTGCCGTTGCGTAAAGCGACTGCTGGATAAGGCCGAAATTGAGCTTTCGGTTGGCAAGAGCAAGAGCAAGAGCGCCCACAGCACCCATGGCGCCGCCTTCCGTGGGTGTGGCGATGCCGAGGAAGATGGTGCCAAGCACGAGGAATATCAGGACGAGCGGCGGCACCAGCGAGGTGACGACCTTGAGCAGCAATTTGCTGCCGCGCAGGGTCCGCGCCTCCAATGGCAGCGCCGGCACTTTTGCGGGGCTGATAATCGATGTCACGATGATGTAGAGCGTGTAGGCGCCGACGAGCATGAGGCCCGGAATGAGCGCACCCTTGTACATGTCACCAACCGAGCGGCCGAGCTGATCAGCCAGCACGATCAGGACGAGGCTTGGCGGTATGATCTGTGCAAGCGTGCCGGAAGCGGCAATCGTGCCGGCGGCGATCTTACGGTCGTAACCGTAACGCAGCATGATCGGGAGGGAGATGAGACCCATCGAAATGACCGAGGCGGCGACGACGCCGGTAGTGGCCGCCAGAATAGCGCCAACGAAAATCACCGCAAAGGCAATGCCGCCTCGGACTGGCCCAAACAGCTGTCCAATCGTATCCAAAAGGTCTTCCGCCATGCCGCTCTTTTCAAGGATAAGACCCATGAAGGTGAAGAAGGGTATGGCAAGCAACGTCTCGTTCGACATCTGGCCGAATATGCGATCGGGAATGGCCTGAAACAGGGTTGCGGGCAGCAGGCCGAGTTCGATCCCGATGAAACCGAAAAAAAAGCCGACAAATGCCAGGGCAAAGGCCACCGGATACCCCAGCAGCAGCACGATGATGAGCGCAGCGAACATGATCGGCGCGAGATTTTCCGCAAGGAATGCCATTATTGTTGTTCCTTCGATCAGAGCATTGCCGCTTCGGCGTCTGCCGCTGCAACCGGATCAGGAATATCGCCACGCAGGATCGCGACGCGCTTGATGAGTTCCGAAAGGCCCTGCAGGGCGAGCAGGCTGAAGCCGATCGGTATCAGTGCCCAGACCGGCCACTGGATGAGACCGCCCGTATTGTTCGATACTTCACCGGAGGCGAATTTCTGCAGGAATACCGGCCAGGAGAGGTACACCGTGATGAGACAGAAAGGCAGGAGAAAGAAGATCGTCCCGAGAATGTCGACCCACAGCTGCCCTTTGCGGGGAAGATTTCCGTAGACCAGATCGACCTTTACGTGCTCGTTGTTCAGAAGCGTGTAGGCCGCGGCGATCAGAAACACCGCAGAAAACAAGTACCACTGCGATTCCAGCCAGGCGTTTGAACTCATGGAAAACGCCTTGCGCATGATAGCGTTGATGGCGCTGATGAAGATGGCCGCAAGAAGCAGCCAGGAAATAGATTTGCCAATGGCTGAATTGGCAGCATCGATGGCGCGCGAAACGGCCAATAGAAACTTCATGATATCCTCCCCGAAAGCGGCCACGTACTCCTCAATACGCGAGCGGTCGCTATAGGTCGGGCACGATATCAACCCCCGCTTCATGCTCAAGGGCTATGGAAGGCCGATTTTTCCAGGCATACCGAGAACTGGGTATGTGGGGGGAATGGCGGGAAAACAGGGGTGACGTTGCGCCGCCTACCCGAGAACCTGAAGTACCGAGGCCAAAAGCATGTTGCATCCGGCTACACTATGTTCGGGCTCGACGTATTCGCACTCATTATGACTAAGACCATCCCGGCATGGAACGAAGATCATTGCTGATGGAGCGACGCGATTCATGAAAAGGGCGTCGTGAAACGCGCCGGACAACATGCGTTGCGTCACGAAACTCCGCTCCAGTGCGGCGCTATCCAACCTCTTGAGAATATGCTCGGGGAAATTAGCCGGCGGCATGTCGAAGATCTGTGCGATCGTTGCTTCACAATTTTGATCGCTCGCTGCCGTCTGGATCACGGCACGAATTTTATTCTCCATTGTGTCAAGCGCGTCGGATGATGGATGTCTGATATCCACCGTAAAGGTGACGGTCTGCGGGATGGCGTTGACGGCGCCGGGCTGCAATGCAATTCGTCCGACGGTGAAGCGGGCGGCGGTATCCTGCGGCATCATGGCGGGGAACAGCAATCCAAGTGCACTGACAGCGGCATGGAAGGGGTCGCGCCGGTACGGCAGCGCCGTGGTGCCCGCATGCGCGGTCTGGCCGGTGATGGATACTTCCAGCCAGCGTGTGCCCTGTATGCCCGTCACTATGCCAATAGGAACGCCCTGTTTCTCAAGAGACGGACCCTGTTCGATGTGGACCTCGATATAAGCAAATACCGGAAAGCCGAGATCGCGCATTTTGGCTTCCGGCAGGCTCTCCAGGGTTGCGGAAAGCTCGCCCGTAAAATCGGCGCCGTTATCCGTGGCAAGGAGCTTCATCCAGTCCTGCGGTATTTTTTGGGAGGCAAAAGCCATCGATCCCATGCAGCCCGGAGCAAAACGGCAACCTTCTTCGTTGGTGAAGGCGACGACCTCGACTGGCCGTTCCGTCACGATCTCCAGGTCCTCAAGTGTTTCGAGAACCTCGAATGCCGAGAGCGTTCCCAGCGCTCCATCAAACCGGCCGCCTGCGGGCTGACTGTCAAGGTGGCTGCCGATCAGAAGCGGCGAAAGTGTTTCGTCACGGCCGCTGCGGCGAATGAAAAGATTGGCGACGGGATCCTGAAACACCGAAAATCCCCTGCTGATGGCGAGTTCCGCCAGCAGCCGTCTTGCCTCGCGATCCAGTCCGGTCAGCGCCTGGCGGTTGACGCCGCCCTTTTCGGTTGCTCCGATTGTTGCAAACCGGTCTAGATTTGCCAGCAGTCTTTCACCGTTGATCGAAAACTTTGCCATCGCTGTTTTTCCCTCAGGCTTCAAGGCCGGGACGGGCTGCGGCAACAAAAGAACGTACCCGCGCCAGCTCGACCGGGTTCCACCAGACGCCGCCTTCCTTCAACGATGACGCCACGATCACGCCGCTGGTGCGTTTGAGAATGTCGACGATATTGCCCTCATTGACACCCGACCCGACCAGCAGCGGCAAATGTGTTGCCGCACCGATTTCCTCGATTTCTTCCAGGGTCGCACTGTTGCCGGTGCGCTGGCCTGTCGCGATGACCCCGTCGGCGTCGAAGAAGGCAAGGTCGCGCGTCAGTTCATCAATGCTGCGATCTGCCGTGATGGCGTGGGCGCCGTGCTTGACATGGCTGTCGGCAAAAACCTTGATGTGCTCTGCCCGCAGCAGCGAACGGTAACGCATCGCCTCGGCTGCGCGCCCCTCCATGAAACCCTCATTGGCCACATAGGCATTGGCCCATTGATTGACGCGGATGAACTTTGCCCCGCCCGCCATGGCTATGGCGAAGGCTGGAATGGGGGCATTTGCCAGCACGTTGATGCCCACGGGAACGCCGGCGGCACGAACGATACGGTCTGTCACCACGCTCATGAAGGCTGATGTTTCCGGTCCGATATCGTCGGGCTTGGAGAAAGGCACGTCCCCATGATTTTCGATGATCAGCCCGTGCATGCCGCCTCCAACGAGGCGTTCCGCATCGCGCATGCAGGTATCATAGATCGCATCCATGCTCGCGCTGCGATAACGCGGCGCTCCGGGAAAGGCCGGGCAATGGATCATGCCGATCAGCGCTTTGCTGCGACCGAAAATTTCCTTGATAGCATTGGCCGCGTTGTCGGATATGGTCTGCATTTCAGTCCCTTTCGAAAGTTCTCCATGCGCGCCTTTGTTATCGGCAATATCGCACTTGATGAAACCTATTCCATTGCCGCACTGCCGGAGGCAGGCGCTTCGATCTTCGGCGAGCAGGCCTCGCGCAGTCTAGGAGGCAAAGGCTGCAACCAAGCCATCGTTCTTTCACGCTGCGGTGTTGAAACCACTCTGGTTGCCGCCGTCGGCACGGACGACCGTGCCATTGCTATCGAAAAAGCGCTCACTCGCGAGCACCTGACACCAAAGCTTGTTCCCGTCGCCAGCGCCACCAGCGATATCTCCATCATCCTGACCACCCCGGACGGCGAAAACTCCATCATCACCACCCGGTCCGCAGCTGCAGCGCTTGATAAGGACGCTGCCCTGGAGGCACTCGGTGATGCCGTATCCGGTGACCTCGTCATCCTCCAGGGCAACCTCTCGGAAGAAACCACCCTCGCCATTCTCAACGCCGCGAGATCGAAGGGGCTAAAGGCGGCCTTCAATCCGTCGCCCCTGCAACCCTGGTTCGCAAGCGTCCTGCCGCTCATCGACATTGCCGTCCTCAATCGAATCGAGGCTGAGGCGCTGACCGGCGAAACCGGCGCTGGGGCAGGCGTTTTACTGCTGCGCGCGGGCGTCTGCCGCGTCATCGTCACACTCGGCGGACAGGGCTGCGTGCTCGTGTCCGCCGATGGCGTCATCGAGGTCCCTGCCGTGCCCGCCACGATTGTCGACACCACGGGTGCCGGCGATTGCTTCACGGGTGTTGCGCTCGCCTCCGCTACACGTCGCGGCGTCGCCGTGGATGCGCGCGCCCTTGAGGATGCCGCAAGGGCCGCAGCCATCACGGTCGGCCGCCGTGGCACGCAGGATGCCTTTCCCAGCCATGAAGAACTGATGACCATCCTGCGGGCTTGAGCCTGCTGATCACGGCTTTTCCGTCAGCCAGCCGAGAGTGTTCTTCCACAGGCGCCCATAGCCGTCCCATTCGCAGAAGGCGGGAGACAGCCAGTGCGGACCAATGTCGGATGTCCATGCAGCCGTGCGGCCCTTGCCGAAACGTCCGGTGACGAGCAGCGGATGGGAACCCTGATCTTCCGGCAGGCGGGCAACCACCTCGACATCGGCGCGGTCACGCACCTCGACCTCGTTCACCCCCAGCAGTAGCGGCCATTCCCCGGAAAGACCAGCAACGGTCGGATGGTCGGGTTTCAGAACGTTGGCCGTCGAGCCTTCCGGAATTTCCACGCGGTCGTCCCACGGAAGGCAGGTAACGGGAAGCGTGTCTTCCACCGGCGTGCGGCGCCAGCGGGCCTTGCCGTCGATACCCTGGAAGGAAAAATAGCCGCCGACCATCAGCAGGCCGCCACCCTTTTCCACCCATGCCTTGATAAGTTTCAAACGGTTCGGAACGGTCTTCGACTGCAGCCAGACGGCCGGCGGCAGCAGGAGAGAATTTGCGCCGATATCCGAGAGAATGATGACGTCATACGCGTCTAGCCCGACCATCTCGAAGGGGAACTTCTCCACAGCATCATGAGCGGTCATGTAAGTCAGCTCATATTCGCTGCCTTCCAGAGCCTTCACCAGCGGTTCTGCACCCAGATGAAAGGTGACGCTGCCAAACTGATCGAAGCCCTTGTAGTGGGTGGCGGAACTGACCCAGCTTTCACCGACGAGGAGCACTTTTTTTGTCATGATCTTTCCATTTCCATAGTTTCGTCAGGTCTTCGCCTGGAAGACCGAGCGCGGATTGTCCCGCATGAGAGTTTGAAGAGTGGCGTCATCGAGCCCGTGCCGCTTCAGGCGCGGCAGGAAATGCCTGAGGATATAGGCGTAGCCATTGCCGCCATACCGCGTCAGCATCATTTTCAGGAAGACGTCGTGGGAAAGCAGAATGCGGTCGAGGTAACCGCCTTCCACCAGCGTGACGATCGACCGGGCAGCATCCTCGTCGCTGGGGCATTGCACCTGCTGATCGGCGTAGAAAAAATCCATGCCGATCATATCATATTCGATGAAGGCGCCGCGGCCTGCGAGTTCGCTCTGATATGCTATGTCCGCGTGGGATGGGTTCATGTGGCAGAGAACGGTGTGGCTGAGATCCGCACCTTCCTCCGCGACGATATCGAGAACCCTGTGTCCCAGTCGAAGCCATCCCGGCAGATGAACCATTAGGGGAAGGCCGGTGCGAACCTGTGCCTGCGCCGCTCCTCGAAGGGACTTTTCCTCAGCGGCCGTGAAATCTGCCGATACCCCGATTTCGCCGATCAGGCCGATGCGGACATCTGTGCCATCGACACCGTGGAGCGCTTCGTGCACGATCTCGTCGGCTATGGCTTCGATGGTCAGCCCAGCCACTTTTTCGGGGTGGGAGGACGCAAGGTAATAACCCGCTCCCATCACGACGTTGAGCCCGGTTGCCTCCGAAATCCTCCGTAATGCCAACGGATTTCTGCCGATGCCCTGACAGGTTGGCTCCACGACTGTCTGTCCACCGGCGGTCGCGAAATCTTTCAGCTCCGCAATCGCCAGCGGTTCGTCGTCGAGCGTGATATTGTGCTTGTTGACGAAGGGATCCTGACGTAGCTCGCCGAGTATTTCCATGCAGACAAAACCTTCGGCAAGATATTGCCGCTCCGGTGTCTTGGGGGCGTGCCACCAGCAACGGCAGTCGTTGAGGATGTGCTCGTGCATCAGGGTCACGCCAAGCTGGTCCGCAGCGATTGCGCCACGCACGGTCATGATCTTTCCCGACCGGATATGTCCCTCAGAGAGTTCCGTGGTCATCGCATTACCCCTTTCTCTTCGCGCCGAGGCGGAAGTTGGCGGTGAAGATGCGCGTGTTGAGCCAGATTGCTGCGAGAATGATGGCGCCCGTCACGATCTGGGTAAAGAAGGGAGAGATATGCATGAGGATAAGGCCATTGCCGATGACGGCGATGGTCATGGTGCCCAGAACCGTGCCGAGAATGGTGCCGCGACCGCCCATCAACGATGTGCCGCCCAGAACCACCGCCGCAACCACCTGAAGCTCGAAACCGACCGCCGCATTCGAGGATCCCGACCCCAGCCGTGCAGCAATCATCAGGCCGGCAATGGCCGAGGCTACGCCCGCGGCCAGATAGACCGAGGCGAGAATCCATTTGGCTGGCATCCCCACGCGGCGCGCCGCTTCGGGATTGGAGCCGACGGCGACGACGCGACGACCATATCTGGTGCTCGAAAGAACGATATAGGCGATCACTGTGACGACGATGCCGATCAGGGCTGGGACCGGCATGCCGAGGAAATCACCCCGTCCGAGGTAAAAGAACCCGGGTGCTTCCGGTATCGGCACGGAGTAGCCCTGTGTGATGTAGAGGGCGACGCCGCGCAGTATGGAGAGGCCGGCAAGCGTTACGATGAAGGCTGGAATACCCTGATAGGCAATGAACCAGCCCTGTACGAGGCCGAGCCCGCCTCCGAGCACGAGCATGGCGACGACAACCAGCGGCCAGGGGTAACCGGCCGCGAGCAGGATCGCCCCGACGGCGTTGATGAGGGCGACCATGGAGCCGACGGACAGATCGATACCGCCGGTGATGATGACGAATGTCATCGCGACGGAGACAATCAGGATGGGCGCGGCCTGACGGACAACGTTCAGAAGATTGCCGGCCGTCAGAAACGTATCGGTGGTTGCGGAGAAGAACACCATGCAGAGGGCAAAAAAGGCCGCGATGGAAAGCACCTGCGCATTCTCGGCGAAAAAGTCCGAAAGCGGCGAGCCTTTGGCGCGTTCAGTATAGACGGTCAATGGCGTTGCCCTCCCACGATCAGCCGCACGAGGTCTTCGAGGCTGGTGTCGTTGATCTGGCGCTCCGCCACCTTGGTGCCCTCATACATGACGGCGATGCGGTCGCAGACCCGGAAGAGGTCCTGAAGGCGGTGGGTGATGAGGATGACCGATACGCCCTTTGCCTTAACGCGATTGATGAGCGAAAGCACGGCTTCCACCTCCGCAACGGCAAGCGCCGATGTCGGCTCGTCCATGATCAGGACCTTCGGATTGAAGGAGGCCGCGCGCGCAATGGCGATTGCCTGTCGCTGGCCGCCGGACAGCTTCTCCACCTTGGAGGTGAGACGCGGAATGCGGATTTCCAGAGCATCCAGCATCTTGCGGGCTTCCGAAAGCATGGTCGGCCGGTCGAGAAAGGGCCCCTTGGTAATTTCGCGCCCGAGGAAGAGATTGCCGACGACGTCGATATGGTCGCAGAGGCTCAGATCCTGAAAGACCATTTCGATGTTACGGTTGCGGGCATCGGCAGGGCCGGAGAAGCGAATGGCTTCCCCTTCCATTGTGATCGTGCCTTCATCAGGGATATAGGTGCCGGAAATCACCTTGGTAAGGGTGGATTTACCGGCCGCATTGTCGCCGACGAGACCGAGGCACTCGCCGGGGAAGATATCGAGATCGACGCCGCGAAGCGCCTGATGCGAGCCGAATGTCTTGCGGATATTGCGCAGGGAGATACGCGCTTCACGATCGGGCTGCCGGGAGAGAATATCTCCCCCGGCGCCGTCGACAGCGCCTGTGTGCTGTCCGGCCGCAATCATTTGAAGACCGCACGGTAGGGTTCGACATTGGCCTTGGTGACGATGGTAACCGGCACGGCGATGGTCTTTTCGACGGTGCCACCGTCGGAGACAGTCTTGAGAGCCTTGACTGCCGCTGCACCCATGGCGGAAGGATCCTGCTGGATGACGCCTGCGACATAACCCGCATCGATGCCGGCAATCGCCTGCTTGGTCAGGTCCCAACCGAAGACCTTGATGTCTTTCTGTTTGCTCTGGCTTTCAACGGCAGCGACAGCACCCAGAAGCGCCGGCTCACCCGTGGCATAAATTGCGGTCATATCAGGATTGCCGGTGATGAGGTTTTCCGCTGCCGACAGTGCCGTGTCCTGAACGTTCTGGCCATCGACGACACCTGCCGCCGTGATGCCGGTCTTGTCCTTGATCGTGTCTTCAAAGCCCTTCTGGCGGATGTTCTGGATGAAGGAGTTCAGCGCACCGACGACGCCAATCTTGGCTTTGCCGCCCATGTCGGACTTCACGTAGTCGAGGAAGAATTTTCCCATGTCAGCGCCCGCTTTGCCGTTATCGACGCCGATCTGCGCCTTCTGCGGACCTTCCGGCAGGATGGCGTCAATCGCGACGACGGGAATATTGGCGGCCGCCGCCTGCTTTACGGCCGGCATGATGCCGTTGACGTCGATGGCGACCACGGCGATGCCATCGACTTTCTGCTGGATATAGGTCTCGATGGCGCTGTTCTGGGCGGCGGGATCATTGTTGGCGTTGAAGATCACCAGCTTGACGCCGGCTTCCTTGGCTGCCTTTTCAGCACCTTCGTTCATCTGGTTAAAGAACAACGCCTGCTGGTTGATCTGCACCAGGGCAATTGTCTTTTCGGCGGCGTTGGCAAGACCGGCAGACAGGGTCGCGCCGGCAAGAACGGTCGCAGCGAGCGCTGCGGAAAAATATCGACGTTTGAAATTTTGCATTATCGTTCTTCCTCTGTTGGTTCGTTGCTTTTTATTTGATCGCGGGCGGCGCAACGGATTCACGCACGACGATTTCGACGGGCAGCAGTTCCTCCGATGGCAGCGGAGCGTCCTGGTCCCATTTTGTTTCCAGCAGAAGCGACAAGGCGCGTTGGCCGATTGCGCTGACAGGCTGGCGAATGGCGGTGAGCGGCGGGGCAAACAGATGCAGCGGCCCGACATCATCGAAACCGATCATCGAGACATCCTGCGGGATACGCACCCCTTCAGACCGGAGCACTTCGATGAAGCCGATGGCGATTTCGTCCGAACTCGCAAACACCGCTGTTGCAGGCCGGCCTTCGTCAAGGAACCGGCGTGCTGCAGCCCGGCCGAATTCCACGGTGTAGGCGCCGCAATATCTTGTAATCGAAAGCTCTGCTTCGCCTTTCCGTTCGGAAAGGGCGGATGTCATTCCGCGAAAACGGCGCTCGGTACTGATCATGTCCTCCGGGCCGCCTACATAGAGAACCCGGCGGTGTCCATTTTCTGCCAGATGCTTGCCGGCCAGACGACCACCCTGTTCGTTGTCGCAGAAGAGTTTTGGAACGGTTGCGCCGGGGACGTCTTCGTCGACGACCACGACCTTGCCTGTGGTGTTGATCAGTTCCGCCAGCTCTTCGGTATTGGGATGGTTGGTGATGAAGACGAGACCATCGACGTGATTGCGGGCGAGCAATCTCAGATACGACAATTCACGCCCCTTACGATTCAGCGTCGCAAAAAGCGACAGGGCAAGACCGCGCCTGTCGGCTTCTTCTTCCACAGCCGCGACCAGCATTCCGAAAAACGGGTTGCCAATGTCTGGAACGACCAGACCGATTGTATCCGAGCGGCCGCGGCTCAGGCGCCTCGCGTGGGGGTTTGGAACGTAATTGAGCTCACGAATGGCGGTCTCGATCCGCGTCTTCGTCTCGGAGGGCAGTTCCAGCGTGCCGTTCAGCAGCCGCGATACTGTCGCGACGGAAACACCAGCCGCCTGGGCAACGTCTTTGAGGCTGGTCGCATGGTTACGCGCCATCACACTCCCGCTTTCTGTTCCGCTCGATCCGGGCCTTTTCGACCTCTGAATGGTTTGTAAAGCGATTTACTAAACCGGTTTACAAGGAATTATAAAAAGGCGGAGCTGTCAACGGGTGTTTTTCAGATTCGTCAGATTGTCTGGTGAACCGGGAGCTTTGGGAATGGCGTCATTTGAGCTCAGGGAATCACGGGTACTCATGGAGGCAGACGCGGATAGGTGGGTGCCTTTCGCAGAAAGGCACCTCAGTGTGAAAGTGCCCGCAGGCTACTCTCACTTGCTTCGACACTCAAAGAGTTTGTGTCGTGTGATTATCGTTACTGCAGGGGCCGGACAATCTCACATGAGATCGCGCTTGTAGCTTTCATCCCACTGTCTCGTCTTGACGACATTGCCGTTCTCGAACGCCGACAATTCTCCGCTCAGATAGAACTTTTCCTCATCGGAGCGCATCTCGGTGCGGCTCTCGATTTTGATGCGCCATCCTTCCCGGCCCATTTCGTAGGTCTGGGTAAGGACATATTTCGCGGAAAGCGGATCGTCGTCACGAATGGTCAGTTCACGGCGCAGACTGTGGCTCAGTTCGGTATCGATATCATCGAACCGCAAAATGCCTTCGCCGAACAGGCCGCCCACTCCTTCGGTGATATAGGTGTTGATGCCCGTTTCGTGGTCCTGTTCGGTCCAGCGGCGAACCGAACCGGGGTCGATCTGTGTCATGGGGGTGAGGGGGCCATGGGCAGGGGCCTCGAAACGCACGGGCTTTGCCTCGCTCGCGGTGCGCACCGGCAGATCAAGGGCACTCTCCGCAACCGAAATGCTGATCGTTGCATCATAAGGCGATGTCCACACCATCGGCCAATAGGCGGTGGCGATGGCGAGTTGAAGCTTGTGGCCTTTGGTGAAGCGATATCCGCAATCGTTGAGCTTGATCGCGACGTCGTAGAATTTGCCGGGTTCCAGGGCTTCGGGATTCTCGTGGCTGTCACGGTGGGTGAGGTTGAAAACCTGGTAGCTGACGCGTGTGACGCGACCATCGGGAAGCACATCGTTAAGGCGGAGCGATATCTGGGCCACGGGGCAATCTGCGGCAATGCGCAGACGCGCAACAGGTGCACCGAGGACATCGAAATCATCTTCCAGCAAGGCGGTTTCGAAAACCAGCGCGCCCCCATTGTCGAGCCGCTGATCGGTCGGATGTTCGCCCGGGCAGCCGGTCGCCATCCATTCGCCGCCCGCCTTGCCATGGCTCTGTGGTGAACGGACGACAAGGATCGCGGGATCACTCACCGCGTCACGCAGGTCCCGCGCTCCACCAAGATAGAGTGATCGGGTCGAGATTTCAGGCGAAGGCCAGGCCGCTTCGCCGACCCACCGGCCCTGCGTCGTCGTGCGCGTGCCTGTCGGTTCGATGGTGTCGCTGACGAAGGCGCGCAACATCGGCTCGTCCATGATGCCGGTGTCCTTGCCCTTCAGCCAATGGTCCCACCAGCGCGTCGCTTCCTGAAGGAAGCCGATTGCCGGGCCGGGTACGCCATCCTGAGGATAGATGTGGCCCCAAGGCCCGATGATGCCGCGACGGGGTACCTGAAGGTTTTCCAGAAGCCGTGGGACCGCATTGGTATAGCTGTCCGCCCACGCGCCGATGGCAAGGACCGGGCACTGGATAGCGCTCCAGTCCTCGCAGACCGAACCGTGTTTCCAGTAGGCGTCGTAACGCTGATGGTCCAGCCAAAGTCCGGGGAAAAAGGGCAGCTTGTCCAGCCGCTCAAGCCAGCGATCGCGCCATTCGTCGCCAACGATCTCCGGGTCGAGCGGGCGGCTCTGATAGGCAAGCATGATCGTGCCCCACCACAGATTGTCGTTCAGCAACAACCCACCCATATAGTGGATATCGTCCGTATAGCGATTGTCCGTGGAATAGGCGGTGATGATGGCTTTCAACGCCGGTGGACGGCGGGCGGCGACCTGCAGGCCGTTGAAGCCGCCCCAGCTCTTGCCCATCATGCCGACATTGCCGCTGCACCATGGCTGGCGGGAAATCCAGTCGATCACTTCCAGGGCGTCGTCCTGTTCCTGCTGCAGATATTCGTCTGCCATGTGGCCGTCGGATTCGCCGGTGCCGCGCATATCCACGCGGATCGCCGCATAGCCCTGGCTGGCGAAATAGCCATGCATCGGCTCGTCGCGCCCACGCGTTCCGTCGCGCTTGCGATAGGGGATATATTCGAGAATGGCGGGAACCGGCGATTGCTCTGCGCCTTCCGGCAGCCAGAGACGCGCTCCAAGGCGCACGCCGTCGCTCATGGGAATCCAGATATGTTCTTCAACACGCACTGTCATTTGGGTATTCCAGTCAGTTCATCGGGCGCTGGCATTGCAGCAGGTCATTGGAGATGAAGGAGAGGGCGGCGGCTGAAGAAAATACGCCGCCGCTGAAGTCAGGCGGCCGGAAGGCCGCGTTTTGCCAGCACGCCGTCCAGCCAGTCGCGCCGCAACTCGGGAACCGAGGTGATAAGCTGCTCCGTATAGGGCTGGTAGGGCGGGGCAAACACCTCTTCGGTGGTGCCGGTTTCGACGATACGGCCGTGCTGCATCACCATGGTCCTGTCGGCAATCCTGCGCACCACGCCGAGATCATGGGTGATGAACAGATAGGAGACGCCCAGTTCATCCTGCAATGATTGCAACAATGTGAGGATCTCGTCGGCCACCAAAGGATCAAGCGCCGAAGTGACCTCGTCGCAAATGATGAGGTCGGGACGCGCCGCGAGGGCGCGGGCAATGCACACCCGCTGCTTCTGTCCGCCCGACAGCGCTTTTGGAAGGCGCTCGGCGAAATCGCGCGGCAGACCGATGAGATCCAGCAGGCGGTTCACTTCGGATGCGCGCTGCTCGTCGTTCATGCCGAAATAAAACGACATGGGGCGGCCGATGATCTCGCCGACCGTGTGGCGCGGGTTCAGCGCCACATCCGGAAGCTGATAGACGAGCTGGATGCGCCGCAGTTCCTCGCGGCTTCGCTGCGTGTATTTATCGGCAAGCCTATGTCCGGCGAGGGTAACGACGCCGGAGGAGTGGGGCGGCAAGCCGGCAATGACCCGGGCGAGGGTGGATTTTCCTGAACCGGACTCGCCCACAACGGCGAGTGTCTCACCCTTGCGCAACAGGCACTGTACGTTATCAAGCACCTTCTTACGTCCGTAATAGGCGGTGACATCGCGCGCTTCGAGTAGAACCTCCCCATTTTTATGGTGGACGCCTTCTCCCGACATGCTGGCCTTGCGTTCGGAAACGAGCCGACGCGTATAGTCCTGCTGCGGCTGTTCGAGGATCTGCTCGGCAGAACCGTCCTCGACTTCTTTGCCATGACGCAACACCAGGATGTTGTCGGCAATCTGCGCCACCACTGCAAGGTCGTGCGTGATGTAGAGTGCAGCCGTATCATAACGCTGGATCAGGCTGCGCAGAAGAGCGAGAACCTCTATCTGCGTCGTGACATCGAGCGCCGTGGTCGGTTCGTCCAGAACCAGAATATCGGGACGGCAGGACATGGCCATGGCCACCATCGCGCGCTGCAACTGACCGCCTGATACCTGATGCGGGTAGCGGCTGCCGAAATTCTGATAGTCGGGAAGCTGCAGCGCCTGCAGCAGTTCCAGCATCCAGGCTTCCGCTTCCTGCCGGTTCATGATGCCGTGGTAGAGCGGGCCTTCCATGATCTGTTCGCCGATCTTCATTGCCGGATTGAAGGCGGCGGCCGCGCTTTGCGCCACATAGGCGATCCGCGCACCACGCACCGCCTCGCGTCCGGCGCGATCGATCGTCATCAGCGAAACACCGTTTACAATGATCTCGCCACCAACGATCCGGCAGCCGTTTCGGCCGTACCCCATGGCAGCTAGGCCGATCGTGGACTTGCCCGCACCGGATTCACCGATCAACCCTTTGACCTCGCCGCGTTTCAGATCAAGATCGACATTGTCGACAAGGATGGCGCCATTTGGTGCGGCAACCTTCAGCCCCCGAATTTGCAAAACCCTGTTCTCGTTCATCGGTCCGCTCCCTGAATTGCGCTGCGGCCGGCAAGCAGCCAATCGACGACGAGGTTGACGCCAATGGTAAGGATGGCGATGGCGGCAGCCGGATAAAGCGGAGCGTAGAGACCGTAGAGGATTGCCTGCTGGTTATCCTTCACCATACCGCCCCAGTCCGCGAAGGGCGGCTGGATGCCAAGGCCAAGGAAAGAAAGGCCTGCAACGAAGAGGAAGGTGAAGCAGAAGCGAAGACCGAACTCCGCAATCAGTGGCGGCAGGGCATTCGGCAAAATTTCCTTAAACACCAGCCACAGCAACCCTTCGCCGCGAAGACGCGCCGTTTCGGCATATTCGAGGACATTGATGCCCTGCGCAACGATGCGGGCCAGGCGAAAGACGCGTGTGGAATCCAGCAGCGCAATGGTGACGATCAGCACGGGAATGGACGAGCCAAGTGCCTGCAACACCACAAGCGCCGAAATCAGCACCGGAATACACATGACCGTGTCGACAATGCGCGACAGAACCGTGTCCAGCCAACCGCCGAAAATGGCGGCGATAAACCCTAGCGTAATCCCGATCGTGAAGGACAGCAGCGACGCGGCCAGTGAAACGCCGATGGACATCTGTGCGCCAGAAAGAAGACGCGACAGCATATCGCGACCGTTCTGATCAAGGCCAAACCAGTGCGCAGCCGAAGGCGGATCAAACGGCGATCCGACAATTTCCTCCTGTGCGAAAGGCGCGATATGCGGGCCGGCGATGAACAGGATGAGATTGACCGAGATGATGAAAAGACCGATCCATGCGGTCGGGGTGATGGAACGGAGAACTTTCATCGGGGATGCCTCAGGCGCGGATTAAGCGCGATTGCCGAAATATCGGCAATGATGTTCAGGATCACGTAGGCGGCGCCAAAAACGAGGGCCGCAGCCTGCACCAGCGGCAGGTCACGCTTGGAGACCGCATCGACCATGAAGCGGCCAAGCCCATTGTAATTGAATACGGCTTCCACCAGCACCACGCCCGTGATCAGATAGGCAATGTTGAAAGACACGACATTGACGATGGGCGCAGCCGCATTGGGAAGGGCGTGACGAAGAACCGCGCGCCGGGTGCGAAGCCCCTTGAGATAGGCGGTTTCGACATAGGCCTGATCCATGACAGCCAGCACGGCGGTGCGGGTCATGCGCAACATCTGCGCCACGGTCACAAGAACAAGCGTCAGGGCCGGCAGCGTGGTCGCCTTCAGCCAGTCCACGAAACCCATGCCAGGATAGGTGTCCGCAAGGCTCGGCAGGAGATTGTACTGCACGGACACGAACAGGATCAGCAGCAGGCCGAGAAAATATTCCGGCAGGGAAACGAAGGCGAGCGCCACAATATTCACTGCGCGATCGAACAGGCTGCCGCGCAGGATGGCGCTGAACAGTCCAAGAGTGACGGCGACAGGAACAGAGACAACCGCCGCATAAAGCGCCAGCGCCATTGTGTTCCAGAAGCGTGGCCACAGAAGATCGGCAACCGGCTGGCGGTTTGCCAAGGAATTTCCGAGGTCGCCGGTCAAGAAGCCGCCGAGCCAGGAGAAATAACGATGCAGGAGGGGCTGGTCGAGACCGAGATCGGCGCGCAACACGGCGAGGGATTCAGGCGTCGCATTTTGTCCGAGTATTGCCGACGCCACATCACCGGGAAGAAGCTGAGTGCCGGCGAAAATAAGCGCCGACACCAGCAGAAGCGTCAAAATACCCAAAGCAACGCGCTTCAGGATAAGAGTAGTCATTATGCGTCCAACCAGACTTTTTCAGCGAGACGGGCGCCCATGAAATTGAACATGGGATGGGTCGTCACGCCCTTGAGTTTCTTGGATGAGGCGTCGAGATAGTCGCCAAACATCGGGATCATCGCGCCGCCCTCATTGGAAATGAGCGCTTGCAATTCGGCATAGATTTCCTTGCGTTTGGCGTCATCGAGAAGCGCACGCGCTTCGATCAGCTTCTTGTCGAAGGTCTCGTTCTTCCAGTGCGTGTCGTTCTGCGCCGACGTCGACTGGTATGCGATGGTTAGCATCTGGTCTGCCGTGGGGCGTCCGCCCCAATAGGACATGCAGAATGGCGCTTTCATCCATACATTGTCCCAATAGCCGTCAGCCGGCTCGCGCTTGATCGAGACATCGATACCGCCCTTGGCCGCGCTGGTGCGGAAGATCGCTGCCGCATCGACTGCGCCGGAGAAGGCGGCGTCGGAAGCGGAAATCTCGATCTTGAGGGCGTCAAGGCCAGCCTGCTTGAGATAGAACTTCGCCTTTTCCGGGTCGTAAGGCCTCTGCGGCAGGTCTGCCGCATAAAACCGGTCGGAGCTCGGAATGGGGTGGTCATTACCGAGGCGACCATATCCACGCAGTGCCGTTTTCAGAAGCTGTTCGCGATCGATCGCGTGTTTGATCGCGAGCCTGATATTGTTGTCCGTGTAGGGCGCCTGTGTGCAATCCATCAGGAAGGTGAAGTGCTGGCCACCAGCCGACTGAACGATATTGAGGTTGGGATTGCGGCGAAGCAGATCAACCGTCTTGAAATCCAGCTGGTTGATGGCATGGACCTGACCCGACATCATGGCGTTGGTGCGGGCGGCAATATCGTTGATGACGATGACTTCGACGGCGTCGACATGGGCCGCATTCGGCTTCCAGTAATTGGGATTACGGGTGAAGCGGGAACGTACGCCCGGATCATAGCTTTCAAAGACGAACGGCCCGGTACCAACCGGCTTGTTGAAATCCGTCCAGCCTTCCGGGACGACGAGGAAATGATAGTCGGAAAGGATGTAGGGAAGATCGGCATTGCCGCTTTCGAGGACGATCTTGACCTCGGTGTCGGAAAGCTTGTCGACGCTTTTCAAGGCGGATGCTACCGAGCGCGCTGCAGAGGTGGTTTCCCCGCGATGCAGGTTGATGGAGTAGATGACGTCTTCTACGGTCAATGTCTTGCCGTTGTGGAACGTGACGCCCTGACGCAGCTTGAAGACCCACTCCACCGCGCCCGGTTGCGCTTCCCAGCTTTCGAACAGTTCCGGCACGGCGTGATTGTTGGCGTCGATCTCCACCAGACCGTTCATGATCATGAAGGCCTGATTGACGGGCACCCAGTCCTTCAGAATGCGGGGGTCGAGGTTATCAGTGGTGCTGCCGCCGCCAATGCCCAGTTTCAGCACTCCGCCCTTCTTGGGCGTGTCCGTGCTTTGCGCACGGGCAGTAGTGATGAAACCGGCAGACAGCGCGGCAATGCCGGCCGCGCCAGCCAGAAAATGCCGGCGGTCGAGTGAGAAGGAAAAGGGGGAGGAGGTCATATCTGGGTTCCCTGTTTTTTATCTAGCCGGTCAAGGCTCAGCTCGCTGTGGGGTATCGTACTCGGCGGTTCGGCACTAGATAGAGACCAGCAAAGGGGGGTATGATTTTTGCGCATGGGGTCATGAAATCTGAGCGCATCCGGTTATTTGCGAAGCGCAGTAAAGGGAGGCGCCGGAGCCGATCCGGTGTAGCAATTCTCGCGCGGCGAGAGCGTTCATGGAGTGAATACAAATGGGGCTAGCGGATATTGTCGGCCTTGCAGGAGCCTTTTTCTATCTCTTCGCCTATGCCCTGTTGCAGCTTCGATTTCTGACGATAGAAGACTGGCGATACACTCTGTTGAACGTTCTGGGCGGTGTGTTCCTGATCTATTCGTTGATCTGGAACTTTAATCTTGGCTCGCTCATCTCGCAAGTCGCGTGGCTGCTCTTCACCGTCATCGGTTACGCCCGCTTTCTCCTGGATCGCCGCCGGAAGGCACCGTCCATAAGCGCCTGATGATCTTCAGCGCGCGGTTTTGTGATTGTCAGCAATCAGCCAGTCTAAAACCTCGCGCACAATCTTGCGCTGGTGGCGATCGGCCGGGCGCATCAGGTAAAATTTGCCCTCCGAGCGCATGGCGTGGGCATGGACAGGCACAAGCGCGCCGCTATCCAGCTGGTCGCGGATGAGCCAGGTCCAGCCTAGCGTTGCGCCGAGCCCCTGCGATGCTGCCGCAACGCAGAGACCATAATCTCCAAGTTTCCACTGGACGGCATCCTTTGGCGGCAGCAATTGTGCTGAGCGCCACCAGTCGCTCCAATCCTGCCATTCCCGCATCGAATCCTCGATGGAGATCAAAACCGGCGCTTTCTGGTCCATGAGATCGCTCACACCGCGCGCAGACACGGGTACCACCTCTTCCTGCCCAAGCTCCGAAAGCCAGACGCCGATCGGTCTTTCCTTGCGATAAAAAATGGCGAGATCGAATTCGTCAAGGCGAAGATGGGCCACATCATCAGTTACCCGCACCCGCAACTCGATGCTGGGAATATCTCGTTTCAGCCTCTGCAAACGGGGCATGAACCATTGATCGGCAATGCCACGGGAGCAGGCGATGGTGATCTGGCTTGCTCCTGTCCATGAGCGCACCCCGTCCGTGACGCTTGCGATATCGAGGATCAGCCGCGATATATCGATCGAATAATTCTCTCCTATGGTCGTCAGTCGCACGCCTGTCGGCACACGTTCAAAAAGCTTGGAACCGATGAATGCTTCCAGCTTGCCGATCTGCCTGCTGACCGCGCTTTGTGTCAGGCCAAGCTCGTTGCCCGCGCGCGAGAAGCTGCCAAGACGGGATGCAGCCTCGAAAACCACAAGCGCCTCCAGCGGCGGCAATCTATATGATGGTTGCATTCCAGTTCCTGCGACAGATTTTGTGATCCGATACACCGCCGCGCCGAGCGGTTCAAATTTTCAGTGGCGATATCCAGCGCTACGTGTGGGCGACCGAGCGCAAGAGCCCCCGAGCCCCGGAATAATGAGAGTTCCAATGTTGAGCATCCCGAAATGTTGGCGTCCTGCTCACGCCGTATCGAAGGACACCCATCTGTTCCGGCCAGTTTCTTTAGCGCTCAGCAGGGCGGCATCAGCGCGTTCCAACACGCTCGTCACAGTTCCTGCGCCTGGCGCTGTAGCTATCCCAACGGATATGGTGACCGGGTCGAGCGAGCGACCCCGGTACGTGAAGGGCGCGTGTTCGACGGCGTGTCTGAGCTTCTCTGCCAAGGCCTTGCCATGCTCAAGGTTTGCGCCGGGCATCAGCACAGTGAATTCTTCGCCGCCGAAACGGAACAGGTGACCTTGGTCCCCGATCGCTTCCGAGAGGACCTGGGCAACATATTGCATTACCGCATCACCGGCATCATGGCCAAAACGGTCATTGAAGCGCTTGAAATGATCGATATCGAGCATCAGGCAGGCAAGGGGATCATCGGGCTTCTCAATATGCCGGTTCAGAGCCTCGTCAAGGGAGCGACGGTTGAGAAGGCCGGTCAGGGCGTCCTGCTTTGCCATACCGACCAGGCGCTGCCGCAGCTGGAGATTTGCGACGGCAAGGCCAATATTCTCTGCAAGTAGCTCGAGATATAGACGTTCCGTTTCCAGCGTTGCGGATCTCTCGGGAACCTCAAGATACAACAGGCCGACGGTCTCGCCCAGCGCCGTCAATGGTATGCAAAGTCCGGTTCCGAATTCTCCACTGATATGATGGCAGACAACGTCGTCTCCATCCGGGTTGCTGATATGTGGACGTCCGCGACGCAGAGCCCAACAGTCATCGATCGCAAAATCTGGCGCTGAAAAACACGGATCGGACCATTGACCGGTCGAATGGAGGAATGAACTATTTTCCTTGAGGACAAGCAGTCGGCCTGATATCGCCGGGAAAATCTGGGGCATGAACTTTGAAACGACGTCGGATAGTTCAAGCTGGTTCTGACATGCCTGGATCCGATGCATCATCTGCAGGATGAGATCCTTGATACGCTGGTTCTTGCGGTGCTCCGCGTCAAGCCGTTCCCGCTCCAGCCCGTTGCTGCGGAATATCCTGATTGCCTCGTTCATTTCCCCGATTTCGTCGCGCCGTCCCTCGTCGGGCAGATCGATGCTGTAGTCCTGTCGGGCAAGACGCTTGACGATGTTGCTCATTTTTATAAGCGGCACCGCAACACGTCTGCTGAGGACAAAATAAAGAACCGCCAGGAACATCAGGGCAGTCAGGGCGAGCATAACCTTGGCGATCGTTCCGTAAAAATCGCTCCGGTTTTTCGCCTGGTCGATCGTTGCCTGCGTGCGGGCCGCAACCGTCTCCCGGAGTGTCGCTACGGTGTCGACGAGAGTGGAGTGCCGCTGATGGTATTGATCGCCGAATAAAATTTGCTGCGCATCGCCCTGACGCCCGGCGCGATAGAGGCCGACGGCCTCGCGCTCCATGCCATCAAGTGCGTCAGCGCTGGTTCTTATCGTCTGGAACAGTTTTTCCTCTGAAGGGGAAACGCCGTGAGCGGCAAGTTTATCAAGATTGCTTTCAAGACGTTTTTCCTGGTCTTCATCGACATAGAATTTTGCCAGATACTGATCGTCGCCGCGCATCACGTAAAGGCGCGCTTCCTCTGTGCGCTCATCTGCGGTGATCGCCAGTTCCTCGGCAAGGCCGTCGAGGTCAAGGTGATCCTGTATCGCTGCCCGCTCCTGCGAAGCGCTTCTGGCTGACAGGATGAATGTGGTGGCCGATACCGTCGTGAATATCAGCGTGATGGCGTAAGCCAGGTTCGTGATGGTGCTTAGTCGCATGATGATGCCGTCTCTAACCGCACGTCTGACAAACCTCAGCGGCGGCGTGTGATTTGGATTCTGATTGTTCTAGGCCACGCCGTCAAACGGGAAGTCAATATGCGGTTAACCATCCATGTGATCCGTAACAGCTAAGTCCTGTCGACAATCGCGTCATTCGTGCGGTGAGGGCATGCCTGCAATCATGAGAATGTGGCAGATGTGGCCGCTTCTACGGCGCTCGGTGCAAGCCTAAAATTAAATTTCACGCGGCATCACGAAGCCGTGAAACCTTTCAATACATCGTTCGTTAAGCGCGCATGATTGACGATGACGCAAGACCGAAGCCGGTCGTTGGTGCCGAAAACAATGGTGCCCAAACCGCATCCGCAAAGGATGTTCCCGACACCGATGATCCGCCTCCGCCGGAGGAACTGGAACCCGCTTCGGACTTGACGCCGGAGCAGGCGGAGGAGGTTCGCAGGAAATATCTGCTGAAACGCTTCTGGATCAGTGCCCGAGGTTTCTGGAGCCGGCGCGGCGATGTGCTGGCATGGCCGTTCACGCTCGGACTATTGGCGATGATCGGTGTAAATGTCGGCTTCCAGTATGGAATCAACATCTGGAATCGCGGGATTTTCGACGCCATCGAAAAACGGGACGCGTCGACGGTTTATTTTCTCGCCTCCATATTCCCCGCGCTGGTGCTCGGTAGTGTCGTCATCGTCACCTCACAGGTCTATGTGAGGATGCGTATCCAACGGCGCTGGCGTTCCTGGCTCACGAAGGGGCTCGTTGGAAGGTGGATTGCAAACGGCCGTTATTATCAGCTCAACCTGATCGATGGGGATCACCAAAATCCCGAAGCGAGGCTGTCGGAAGATATGCGGATCGCGACGGAGGCGCCGGTTGACTTTGTTTCCGGTGTCATCGCTGCCTTCGTTTCTGCCTCTACCTTTATCGTTGTCTTGTGGACGATCGGCGGCGACCTGACGCTGTCGATCGGCGGTGTCTGGATCACGATCCCAGGCTTTCTGGTCGTCGCAGCCGTTATCTACGCGTCGATCACATCCACCGCCATAGCCTTTATTGCCCGTAACTTCGTCAAGGTTTCCGAAGTCAAAAACCAGGTTGAAGCTGAGTTCCGTTATACGCTGACGCGCGTCAGGGAAAATGGTGAGAGTATCGCCCTGCTGGGTGGCGAGGAGGAAGAACGAAGCGATCTCGACAAGAGGTTTGGCAATGTCCGGCGGCAGTGGCGTCTCATGGCGCAGCAATATATGCGCACGACGGTCGTCTCGAATGGATCGATGCTGATTGCACCCGTCGTTCCGCTTCTTCTCTGTTCACCGAAGTTTCTCGATGGAAGCATGTCGCTCGGCGAAGTCATGCAGGCCGCTTCCGCCTTCACGATTGTCCAGTCCGCATTCGGATGGCTGGTCGACAATTATCCGCGTCTCGCGGACTGGAACGCCTGCGCCCGGCGCGTTGCCTCGCTGATGATGTCGCTTGATGGTCTCGAGCGGGCTGAAAAGAGCGATAAGGTCGGCAGGATCGTGCGCGGCGAGACCGAAGGCGAGACAATGCTCAGTCTCAAGGATGTTTCCGTTTCGCTCGGAGACGGCACCGCCGTCGTCAAGGAAACGGATGTCGAAATCGGCGCAGGTGAGCGCGTATTGGTATCGGGAGAATCCGGCTCAGGCAAAAGCACGCTGGTACGTGCCATTTCAGGCCTCTGGCCCTGGGGCGGTGGCAGCGTCAACTTCCGCCCTGACAGCAGATTGTTCATGCTGCCACAACGCCCCTACATTCCTTCCGGCACGCTTCGCCGCGCTGTCTCCTATCCTCAGCCGGCTGAAACCTGGACGCCCGAGGAGATTGGCGCAGCTCTCGATAAGGTTGGCCTTGGTCAGCTGAAGGAAAAGATTGAGGACGAGGCACCCTGGGACCAGACACTGTCCGGCGGGGAAAAACAACGGCTGACCTTCGCGCGCCTGCTGCTGAACGCGCCCGATATCATCGTCATGGATGAAGCGACGGCAGCTCTTGACGAGAAAAGTCAGGACAAGATGATGCAGACGGTTATCGATGAACTGCCTGACGCCACAATCATCAGCGTTGCGCACCGTGCCGAACTGGAAGCATTTCACAGTCGCAAAATTACGCTGGAGCGTCGGGATGGCGGCGCAAAGTTGGTCAGCGATATCGAGCTCATCCCGAAGAAGGCAAGGACAGGCTCCATGCTTCGCAGAATGGTCAAGCGTACCAATGGTTCGAAACGATAGCGGAGCAATTGGATCGCTAAGAATGCCGTCGCGAGCTTTTGCGCCGGCTTTACCTTCGCGCCCATAGGTTGCACAGGAAAGTGGTGGCGCCGGAGCATGTTTTTCCGAGCACGCCAATTAAAAGGCAATTCTAATATGAAACGATTGAAATTTTGCCTTTCAAAATCTCGTCGATGAGATTTCGTGTCTCCAAAATCGTCACATGCCTATTCATTAATCAAAAATTAGAAAATTAGTTAATGCAATTTTTACTATGTTGCGACGCACAAAAACTTCATCCACCATTTCAATACTGCGGGAGGAACGGTTTCTCAACAACAGAGGAGTTTACTTCATGCTGTTCCGCAATAAGCCTGACGCAAAATATAAAGGTGCATCCGTAAGATTGGCATCCTATACTGTTCTCGGTGTAGTGGCGACCGTGTTTTCTTCTTCCGTGTTTCCGCCTGTATTCTCATCCCAGACGAGCCGTGCTCTCATCAATGCCCCGATCATTCCTTTGACGACACCGATTAGCGGCGTTGTGAAAACGTCAAATGACAGGGGCGGTGCCACAATCGAGAATGACAAGGTCGACAATACCACGTTGATCGGCCTGAAGGTTCAACTGGCGGCGCTCGACAACGAGATGCATCAGAAGACCTCCATCATCGAGGACTACGCGTCGCGGATTGACGATCTCAACAGGGATCTTTCCAGCCAGCAGGCAGCGTTACTGTTGCGGACCGAATCCGATCTTGATGCCGCAGAAGCGGCCCTGCAGATGGTGACCTATTCCACCCGGATCGCAAAAGCCGAAGCCGCCCGCAAACAAAAGCTGGTCGATAAAGGTGTTTTCCACGGCATCAGCGAAGATATTGCCGATACGATACAACTTGAAGATACAAAACTGAAGGCGGCCCGTGTTGCCGTCGACAAGCTTAACAAGGACATGAACTTCGCGCGGCAGGGGATCTATATTGGCTCCGACCTGCAGTCCCTGCAAAACCTCCAGCAGGAAATCCGCACCAGAACCGCCGACCTGATGCAGGTCCGCATGCAGATGACGACGCTTGAGACACGCAGAAGCGAGCTTGAGAGTCTGGCAACGACAGAAGCATCGCGCATCGACAGGCTGACCCGTGCCGATCTTGCCATTCCGCCAGGCACGACGCTTTACAAGCCGGTGGCTGCGACCGGGCGGGAAGTGGTTGCCGGGGACACACTTGCCGAGGCGCTTGATTGCCGGAATGCGTTTGTCGTGGCGATCTTCTCCGAGCGCCAGGCGCAGGCCCTGTCCGTTGGGTCGCGTGTTAAGGTCGATGCGGGAAACTGGGCTCAGGAGAGCGGCGGAACGGTGGAACGGCTGGTGCCCCGGACAACGGAGCGTGTGGATCTGGATTATGCTGTGCCGTTTCCCCCCACGGAGCGACGTGAACTCTATGCCTTCATCCGCATGGATGGAGCCGATCAGCCGGATCTTTCCCATCAGAAATCCTGTTCGGTCGGCACATGGGTCAATGTAAGCCTGCCAAATGAATGGCTGGTCAGGACGCGCGATTACGTCAACGAAGCATCCGCTGATCTCCTGAAGTTCGCGGAGAATTCCGCAAGGGAGATTCCCTCTGTAACGCAGGCAGCCATTGCGCTTCTTGAAACCTCGCGCGACAGGATTTTCGACTACATGGGCGTGGAGCAGCCAAGTCAGGAACCTCTGCCGGAACTCGCGGAACCCGCCCGGCAACTGCACGATAAAAGACACGCCGTAAACAGTCCCGTGTCCCGCACCAAAATTTCGCAAACTCAATCCTGACACCCGCATGGATTGGGCGAGCCCTGCGGGTTCACTCCTATGCCCGCAGGGCAGTTCTTCATTCTTAAAAGCGATGTTTGGAAGCGCGCATGCAAGCCGGCGCGCAGCCGACCGGTTGCGAGGTAAGGGCAATGTATTTCAGTGCTGAAGGTGACGTTCAGTCGGTGCTTTATGTGAACCTGACGATTGCGATTGGGGCGATCCTGTTCACCCTTCTCGCCGATCCGCGAAAGACGGTCGACAGGTTGGCCTTCAGCATCATCATGTTGCTGTCGCTTGGTGTCTATATCGTGTGGCGGGCGACGGATACTCTGCCGCCGCCGGAACTGTCCCTCGAAACCCTCTGGTGCTACACCTACTTCACCTTCGAGCTGATCTCGGTGCTCTACGCCATGGGCTCCATCCTCATCCTGCTTCGCCGGACCGACTGGTCAGCCGCTGCCGATCGAGGAGAAGCCCATCTCGAAGGTAACCCGCTTGCGCCGCTCGTCGATGTGTTTATCTGCACCTATAACGAGCCGCTGAACGTCCTCGAAAAGTCTATCATCGCTGCACAGGCGATGGATTATCCGCGACTGCGTGTCTTCGTGTGTGACGACACACGTCGCGCTGAGGTAAGAACCTATTGCGAAGCCGTGGGCGTGAACTACGTCACACGTCCCGACAACAAGCACGCCAAGGCAGGAAATCTCAACAATGCGCTGGTTCACACCAATGCGCTGGAAGAGGTTTCCGACTTCATCATGGTTCTCGACGCGGATTTCGCCCCCCAGGCAAACTTCCTGCGGCGCGTGACGGGTCTCTTTTCCGACCCGAAGGTGGCTGTCGTCCAGACGCCTCAATTCTATTTCAACAGTGATCCAATTCAGCACAATCTGGGGGTAGGCAAGAGCTTCGTCGATGATCAGCGCGTCTTCTTCGACGTGTTCCAGCCAGCCAAGGATGCGGTGGGCTGTGCGTTCTGCGTCGGCACGAGCTTCGTCGTGCGCCGCGCCGCGGTAAACGGTATTGGCGGTTTCCCGTCGGAGGCCCTCTCAGAGGATATGCTGCTGACATATCGCCTGATGGAAAGGGGATATGTCACACGCTGGCTGAATGAGAAACTGAGCGTTGGCTTGTCTGCCGAAGGCGTGCCTGAATATATTACCCAACGCACCCGCTGGTGTCTTGGCACGATCCAGATCGGGCTTTTGCGGACTGGACCTCTCTGGCGCGGAAATTTTACGCTGACCCAGCGGCTGCATTATTTGCATGGACTTTTCTGCTGGCTATCGAAGCCGTTTATCCTGTGCCTGCTGCTCGCGCCGTCGATTTACTGGCTGACGGGCGTATCGGCGCTGCAGGCGGATGAGCTGATGTTCATGAAGCTCGGCCTCTCATCTCTTGCGCTTTTCTGGACCTATTCCACCTGGATATCCGGCAAGAGGACGCTTCCTCTCTTCACCGAAGTCACCCACGCCCTGACCGCTGTACCCATTACCATCACGCTTTTTCAGGCAATCCGTAAACCGTTCGGGCGCCCGTTCAAAGTCACCGAAAAGGGAGGAGACCGGTCCCAGGTCCGTGTCCATATCCCGACGGCGATTTTTTTCGCTTTCGTGACCCTCTCTTCGGCCGTGTCCATCGTGGTCGCGGTCTATGGTCTGGATGCTCCGTCGGAGCTCTCCTCGCGGGACTGCCTCAATCTAATCTGGTCCGCCGTCGCGATGGTGATTGCATTCACCAGCTTCATTTGTTGCATTGAATTGCCCCGTTTCGACAAGGAGGAATTGATCGGAGTGGATTTTCGCGGACAGTTGCGGTCCGTATCCTCGACGAGATCGGTGCGTATCACCGCCCTTTCAACGGAAAACATCACATTGGCTGCGGTCCCGTCTTCCAGCGATGTAACGGATGTTTTTGTACCTGAGGCAGGGTGGATGCGGATTAGCCCCACGGAGCACGCGAAGGAATCCGGGAAGTTCGATATTCATCCCAGCGACGAGCAGCGGCGGTCCATTTTGCGTTTGTTGTTTCGCAAGGCTCCTGAAAATGTTGCGGAACAGGGCGACCTGATGAAATCCATGCGGATTCTTCTCGCACGGGCATTCGGGTGAACGGCCCCGGAGGGGTTTGCAACAGCGCGAAAGGGTTCGTCGGGATGAGTATCCGAAACACAATCGTGGCGCTTATGATGTTTTTCGCGATGACGTGCACGGCGGCTGCCGGGAAAATAGCGGATCGTGCTGGTCTCGCCGCAACGCTGTGCGACGGTCTTGCGGGCAGGATGGACCAATCAACCGAACCGTTCTTGCTCCGCAGTTTCGAGCCGGGTGCTTCAGGGAAGCCGCTTGATCCGGCGCTGTCAAATACGGCTTTCACCTATGATAATGCGCTCGCCTCCATCGCTCTTTTCGCCTGTGGAGAGGATGACAAGGCGCTGAGGATCGTCGAGGCTCTACGTTTTGCGCTTCAGCACGACCGGACCTATCGCGATGGGCGGGTCCGAAATGCCTATCGTGCGGGCGCTGTCGATGTTCATCAGGGCGCCATGCTTCTGCCGGGCTTCTGGGATGAGAGCCGCAAGGCATGGATGGAGGACGAATATCAGGTTGGGAGTTCCACCGGAAATCTTGCCTGGGCAGCGCTGGCGTTTCTCGCCGCTTTTGATCGTTCCGGCGATAGAGCCTATCTCTCGGCTGCGTCGTCACTCATCGAATGGATCAACCAAAACACCAGAGGAACAGGTGGTCTCGGTTTTACGGGCGGCACGTTCGGTCAGGATGCCCAACCGATCCATCTCGACTGGAAATCGACGGAGCATAATCTTGACGTCTTTGCCGCTGCTGCCTGGCTGAGCGAGATCGACCAGACAAAGGACTGGCGATCCGTACAGGATCGAGCCTTGTCTTTTCTCAATGCCATGTGGAATGGGGGTGAGGGGCGTTTTTACGTGGGCAGTTTGCCAGGCGGCGACACGCCGAACGCCAGCCAGTCCGGCATTGATTCCGAAGTTTGGCCGATCATGGCCGTGCCGAAATTCCGTGCACGCGCGGCCAGGGTTCTGGATTGGATCGATCGTCATTACGCCGTCGATGGCGGCTTCGATTTTAACGACGACCGGGACGGCATATGGCTGGAAGGCACAGCGCAGGCAGCGCTGGCATTTGATATTGCGGGGCATCATGACCGCGCGCACGCTCTTCTCGAAACGATCGGAGCTGAAATCTCGTCGGAGAACCTTGTCTATGCCACGGTCGGTCCGGAACTGACGACGGGCCTGAAAATAGGCCCAGATTCGACGTCCGCAGACTTTAAATATTTCCGGTTACCTCATGTCGGCGCGACTGCTTGGGGTGTACTCGCTGCCAAAGGCTGGAATCCTTTCACGAGGAGGGGAGTTACGGAAATGCATGAAGCGGAATGATGTAGATACGTCTCAACTGCGCTTGATTTTCAATAGGTTCTTGGAAGCGCTTCACGCAAAAAAAAACCTCCGTCAGGAGGGTCGCAATAGTGCTGGCCTTACGCGCTCGTAAGGAGGTGCGGAGGGGAACAGTCCGCGCCTTTTAAATGCGGGGGATGGAAAATGGTTCCGCTTCCAATTCGTTTTTTTCGAACGTCAGCCGTTGTTTTGGTTAGCTCGAGCCGTCGACAAGCCCAAATCGCCCCGTCAGAGCGGGCTCAGAGCTCGATAGGATAAACTTCCCCATGCGTGGCAACAACCGCTTCTCCAGATGCAGTCACCCAGCCACGGAACATGCCCGGGGTGTTGTACGGAGCGGCGATGTGGCCCGCCGTATCAATGGCGACCAGACCGGCACCAATATCATAGGGAGCCAGATCCCTGTACACGAGATCGCCGGCAGCGCTTTCCAGCTCCTGTCCGAGATAGGCGACGCGGGACGCGATCTCGTGGCCGACGACGTAACGGATGAAAAATTCTCCCTTGCCGGTGCCGGAAACGGCACAGGCGCCATCGCGTGCATAGGTGCCGGCGCCGATTACCGGGCTGTCGCCCACCCGGCCATCGGGCTTGTTGGTATAGCCGCCGGTGGAGGTGGCCGCGGCGAGATGCCCCGCGGCATCGAGTGCTACCGCACCTACTGTGCCATGTTTTTCGTTTTCCGTCGCTTCCGTGCCGGCTACCGCATGGCGCTTCATCGCCGCCAGCGCCTCAAGGCGTTTTTGCGTGGTGAAATAGGATTGAGCCTCCGTGGCCAGACCTTTTTCCTCTGCGAAGCGATCTGCTGCTTCGCCTGTGAGATAGACGGCACGTTCATCCGCCATCAGCGCGCGCGCCGCCTTTACCGGGTTGCGAATGGCGCGGGATGCGCTGATTGCGCCTGCCGCCAGCGTCGCACCGTCCATGATCGAGGCATCCAGCTCATGAATCCCGTTCGCGTTGAGCGCCGCCCCGTGGCCTGCATTGAAATGCGGGCTGTCCTCCATGACGACGACCGCCGCTTCGACGGCATCGAGCGCCGTCCCGCCAGCCTTCAGCACACCATAACCGGCACGCAGCGCCGCTGCCAGATCATCGCGGGCCGCAGCCCATTCCGCTGCCGTCATGCTGTCTTCGGGCATCACGCCACAACCGCCATGAATGGCCAGTGCGATTTTCGTCATATGCTCACTCCCTCGTCACCCCGTTTTTGGCGGGGCCTCTACCAATCATTGAAACGTAATATCGCCGATGACCCGCACGCGAACCCGCCGCGCGCCGCCAGGCAGATAGGCGATCGGAATATCTTCCACCTCAAGCGTCTTGAGGCTCGCTCTCTCAGCGCCTGAAGCAACCGCTGCGTTCTGTGCCTCGGTCTCGGCTTTCGCAAGGGCTTCGTCGCGGCTCAGGCCGGAAAAAACCTGATCGACCTCGCCGGAAACCTGCGCCATCGCTGCACCGAGCGCATTGGCAACGCCGGCATTTTCCACACGCAGCACCTGGGACGCACCCGGAACCGTCTCGGGGATAAGGAAAGCCCCGCCGCCGACGGCAACCAGCGGCACATCTTCGGCCGAGGTCTTCATCTGGTCGAAACTGTCCGCCACCATCTCACGGATGCGTTGGAGTGTCGCCCGCACGAAAGCCGGATCGAGGCCTCTCACGCGATCGCGGTCGCCCATCTCGATCAGCCCCGCGGCGACGGCAATATCCGATGTCGTGAGCGTCTCGCCGCCGAAAACACGGGCTTGCGTCAGGATGCGATAACCGACCGAGCGTGGACCGATCTTGCCCGTATCAGCATCGACGATGGTGCCGCCGCCGAGCGCAATCGGCAGAAGATCGGGCATGCGGAAGAGCGTGCGTACCCCGCCAATATGGACGATATTGTTCGCTTCCCGCGGAAACCCGCCGACAAGGCAGCCGATATCGGAGGTCGTGCCGCCGACATCCACCACCATGGCATCGGTTAGCCCGGTGAGGAAGGCTGCACCACGCATCGAGTTGGTTGGGCCTGAAGCAAAGCTGTGCACCGGGTTGGCAGCGGCGACATTCGCGAGCGCCACGGTGCCGTCATTCTGGGTCAGATAGAACGGGGCCTTCACACCGGCTTCGCGCAACGCATCCGAAAATGCCTGAACGGTTGTCCTGCCAAGTGTCTGCAGTGCCGCGTTCAGCAGGGCGACATTTTCCCGCTCCAGAAGCCCTATGCGGCCAAGCGTATGGGAGAGCGTGATACGCGCGTCGGGGATGACCGAGCGAACGATTTCCGCTGCCCGCACTTCGCATTCGGTTGTCAGCGGCGAGAAGGTTGCCGAAATGGCGATGGAGGTGATGCCCGCATCACGGATCTTCATCGCGGCCTCCCGAATTTCATCGGGGATCATCGGCACCAACGGGCTACCGTCATATTCATGGCCACCATGGACCATGAAGATCAACGGATCGACAGCGTCGTACAAATCTTTTGGCCAGTCGCACATGGGCGGCAGCGAAGAACCGGTCGGCAGAGCGATGCGGATGGCGGCAACCCGTTCCAGCCGGGCGCGCTCCACCACCGCATTGGTGAAATGGGTGGTGCCGATCATCACCGCATCGATCGGTCGGTGAGCCGCGCCGACATGGCCAGACACGTGCGCGAGCGCGGCCTTTACGCCCGACAGAACATCCTGCGTGGTCGGAACCTTGATGGAGGCGACAATGGTGTCTCCATCAATCAGAACGGCATCCGTATTGGTGCCGCCAACGTCAATACCGATGCGTTTCATGGGAATACCGATCTGAAGTCAATGTCATAACCAAAGGCGCGCGGGCCGACGGCGGCGATGCCGGCAGGCGTCGTCAAAAGCTCGGGTGCCGGCAGGGCGACAACCGTCACGCGCTGACCGTAACGCACCGATTCCGTACCGATGGCGCCACCGGAAACCGTATCGAGAAGGCAGAGCAGGTCCGGCGTCATGGCGACTGGCTGGCCATCGCGGAAGGCAACGGCCCACTCATTCTGGAATGCGAGCTCCATGCGCGAACCACGGTCGGCATCGATACCTTCAATGGTCGTGCTGCCGCGCAGAAAACCGCCAGTGGTCTCGCGCGCCACATCCACCACCTTGCCGCGGAAGAGCTGCTTGCCGCCCTCGTGGTCGAGAACCGCCCGAACCGGATCGTCATGGCGTGCACGGGCTTCCATCACCGCGCGCCCGAGTTCGGTCGCCTTGGTAACGGTGTAATGAATACCCCATTCCTTCACTTCCTTGCCGGTGCGCGGCGCCTTGCAGGTGGCGGCGGTGGAACCGACTTCGGTGCAGACTTTGCGCGAGATGCGCTCCATCCATTTCCAGGAGGCTGCGCGGGTCACGATCACCTCATTGTCGCGCACATCGACCAGCGACAGCGGAAACATCGGCAGGTTGCCGATGGCGAAAGACGTCATCTGCGCTTCGGGATAGGCGCGTCCCATGGCATCGGCATTCACGACCGGCCGGTCGAGAACGGCGGCGGCGAGGAAGGAAGAAAGCGCATTCGAGCCGCCGATTTCAACGCTCATGATCGCCCGGAACGGCTTGCCGAGATAATCCTCCATCACCTCGACGGCACGGGCGAGATGCACGGGATCACCCAGTCGTTCCTGACCAACAAGCGGCGCACCCATCTTGGAGACGACGGCAACCATGTCGTCATCGGCAAGCGCCATGGGGTCCATGACCTTCACCCGCCGCCCCTCGGCATAGAGACGCCGCAGATTGAGCGTCGAGATATAGGGGTTGCCGCCGCCACCCGTTCCCAGAATCCAGGCACCGGTGGCCAGAGGTTCGATATCGTCTTCGGAAAATTCCTGGATCATGCGTCGTCCTCGGGCATGCCGCAGCCTCTCCGCCGCAGGCGATGCTCCTTCCCTTTGAAGTTCCAAATCTGGCCAACCCCGCCTTTGTGGCGGGGCCGGTTTTCATGAGGTCAAGATCACTCGGCCTTGCAGTCCCAATGGAAGTTGGAGAAGTTCAGGTCCCAGCTCTGCATGGGAATGAACTCGTAACCCTGAAGGCACTTGTTCGCCGCATAACGGCGGTTCGGCGCAACCGCCCAGACGTCAGGCTGAAGATCCACGATCTTCGTCTGCATTTCCTTGTAGGTGGCGTTCTGCTCGTCGACATCAGTGGTGGAGCGAACCTTGTCAATCAAGCCGTCGATTTCCGCGTTCTGCAGCCATTCCATCGACATCCAGGTGCCGGAAGCCTTGGAATGATACTGGTTGTAGAACATCGAATCCGGCGACGGATAGGTCGGCGAGATATTCACCTGCGTCGACGCCGGCGTCGTTTCGGGCTTGGAAGAAAGCTCGACGATACGGTTCCACGGCTCGGGCTTGATATCGAGCGTGATGCCGATCTGCTCAAGGCTTGACTGCAGGAGCAAGGCCACTTCCGCCTCGAAGGCGAGCGACGCGACGTAGCTGTTGACGAGCGTGATCTTCTGGCCGGCATATTTCGACTTCGCCAGCTCTTCCTTGGCCTTTTCCAGATCGTAGACGCCGGGCTGGATATCGCCATTATGCGCATCCTTGAACGCGTCGGAAAGCGGCCCCTTCATATCGAAGCCCGGATAGATCACTTCCTGGATCGTCTTGTAGTCTGTCGCATAGGCGATGGCGCGGCGGACGTGGACGTCGTCGGTCGGATAGACCTTCGTGTTGAGCTTGATGACGAAGCCGCCGGCGGTGCGGGTCTGGATCAGCTTGTAACCCTTCATCCGGCCAATGGATTCATAGGTGTCGTTGCCAAGCCCGTGCGAGGAAAGGCCGAGTTCGCCCTTTTCCGCCAGCGCCTTGACGGTGGCGTCGTCGCTGGTCTGCACGAAGCGTACTTCGTCGATTGGCTTGCCCTTCGTCCAGCCGAGGAAATAATCGGCATTGCGGGCGATGACCATGTCGGCAGAACGGTTGTAGCTGACCAGCTTGTAGGGGCCGGAACCGGCGGAGTGTTCCCCGACATAAGCCTCACCCCATTTGTCTTCGGGCTTGGCATTGGCTTCGATCAGCGTTTTGTTCATCGCCATCATCAGCGGCGTCGCCGCCATGAAGGGCGAGAACTGGCGGTCGATTTTCATAACCAGGGTTACATCGTCAGGCGCGGTGACGTTTTCGGGCTTCAGCACGCCGACGATGAGGTTCGACGGGCCCTTGTTGATTCCGAGCAGGCGCTGGATCGACCAGGCGATATCGGCAGCCTTCACTGCCGTGCCGTCCTGGAACTTCGCATCGTCGCGAAGGTGGAAGGTGTAGGTCAGGCCGTCTTCGGAAATCTCCCAGGATTTCGCGAGATGCGGCACGATTTCACCCTTGGCGTTCACCGTGGTCAGACCGTCATACATATTCACGATGGCCATGTAGCCGGTGTAGTCGGTCACTTTTGCCGGGTCGAGCGAGCTGAATATCTGCATGGTGTTGACCGCGACCGACACCTTGTCTTCCGCAAGAACTGCGGAAGAGATAAGCGGCAACGCGAGCGCCGTGCCGAGCGCCAGAGGGGCGAGACGGGAAGAAAGTACAGGCATTTTCATTTTTTGTTCTCCTCTTTATTGCGGGTCATTGGCCCGCTTATGGTTAGGCAGCCTTGCTGACCGGAACGGGCAGCGGTGAGAAAGGAATGTCCGGGTAACCGAAGGCCGCCGGCCCGACGACCTCAAGCGCGCGGGCGCTGCGCAGCAGGTCATGGCAGGGGATGGCGATGACGGCCACGCGCTGGCCGTAGCGCAGCACTTCGGTGGTGATCGGATAACCGGTGTCAACATCGAGCAGGACGATCAGATCGGGCACCGTCACTTCCACCTTGCCGTCACGGGAAAACAGCAGGAACTCGTTCTGGATGGCGACGCCTGCTGTCTGACCGGCGCAATCATCAAAGCCGGAAAGCGTGAGATCGCCAACCGCGAAACCGCCGCGAAGATGGCGCTTCAGATCGGTGATCTTGCCGTTGAAGATGCGCCGCCCGCCTTCGAGCGCGCAAACTGCGGCAATCGGGTCTTCCTGCTGCTTGCGGGCGTGGATCACGGCCTCGCCGATTGCGATCGCCTTGGTGTAGGTTTTCGGAATGCCATACTGGTGCACGTAATGCGCCTGCATCGGCGCGGTCGCCAACATCGCACCGCCGCCCTGCGAGACGACGCAGGCGCGCGCCATGCGCTCATGCCAGACCTCGGAAACGGCATGGCTGAAGATGACGGCATTGCCATGCAGATCGCACATCACCGAGGGCGTGGAACTATGGCCATAGATGGAGAAGGTGGTCATCTGCATCTCGGGAAAAGCCCGGCCCATGCCGTCGCAATCGAGGATCGGCAGGCCGCCCAGCGCCGCCGTCACCAGCGGGTTCATGGAATTGGAACCGCCGATTTCCTCGCAGACGATCGCGTCGACGGGCGTGCGGATCAGCTCTTCCATCGCGCGCAGGCAGCGCAGGCCTTCGCGACCTTCGCGAATGCGCTCGACGCCGACGACAGGCGCGCCGATACCGCCGATGGACATGCAGAGCGCGTCCGGCTCAATCGCGTCGGTTGCGAGGATCTTCATCTCGTAGCCGGCCTTCATGGCCTCCAGCGCCAGAAGCTTGCCGAGATAAGGATTGCCGCCGCCGCCCGTGCCGAGAATGCCTGCGCCGATTTCCAGCGCGTCGAGATCTTCACGGGTCAGCGTCCGCAATGCCGCTTCGTCATATTTCAGCTTGCGTGTCTCAGCCATGATTGGCTCCCATTTCTCCAACAACTTTCACGTGAATGCGGGTGGCGTTGCCGGGCAGGTAAGCCAGCGGCATATCCTCGCGCTCGATGACTTCGAGCGTCGAGGCAATCGCGCCGGCGGCAACCGCCTTTTCGCGGGCTTCCGCTTCTGCCTCAGCCAGCGCGCTCTCGCGTGTGCGTCCATCGACGAGTGAGAAGACCCGGTCCGTTTCACCGCTGATCTGCGCAATGGCCGCGCCAACGGCATTGGCCACCGCGAAATTCTCAGGCCGAATGACCTCAAGATCACCGATGCGATCCGGCATCAGGATGGAACCGCCGCCAACGGCAATAACCGGCACCGGTGACGACGAGATGCGGCTGCGCTCCACGCAGGCTTCGAGCATGTCGTTGATCTTGTTGACGGCCGCATCCACGAGCTTTTTATCAAGGCTGGAGACCAGCTTTTTCTCGCCAACATCGGCCTTGCCGGAGGCAACCGCGATATCGGTCGCCGTCAGGGTCGAGCCACCGAAGCACAGCGCCTCGCGGCGGACGCGGTAACCGACGGATTTCGGCCCGACGGTCAGACCGTGATCGCCATTGACCACGAGGGAACCGCCGCCGAGACCGATGGAGAAAACGTCAGGCATGCGGAAATTGGTGCGCACGCCGCCAATGTCCGCCGTGGTCGAGGCCTGACGCGGGAAACCGTGGGAAAGCGAGCCGACGTCCGACGTGGTGCCGCCCACATCCACGACGACGGCATCCTTGAGACCGGTGAGGAAGGCCGCACCACGCATGGAGTTCGTCGGACCGGAGGCAAAGGTGAGCACGGGGAAACCGCGCACCACATCAGCCGCCATCAGCGTGCCGTCGTTCTGGGTGATATAAAACGGGCAGGTGATGCCCGCAGCCTTCAGCGCAGCGCCGAAAGCGGCGACGGTGCGGTCAGCAAGCGACAGCAGGCTGGCATTCATGATTGCAGCACTTTCCCGTGCAAGCAGGCCATGGCGGCCGATATCCTTGGACATCACCACCGGCAGACCGGGGCAGCGTTCCTGCAGGATTTCTTTCGCCCGAAGTTCCATCGCATCGTTGATGCCGCTAAAAACGCAGGTGACGGCAGCCGCCTTCAGGCCCTTGGCGCGGATATCGGCGGCGATGCGAACGATCTCGTCCTCATCGAGCGGCGAAATTTCGCGACCGTCGAATTCGTAACCGCCGCGCACCTGATAACCGTGGTTGCCGACGATTTCCCGGAGGTCATCCGGCCAGTCGACCATGGGCGGCAGGCCAGCGCCGGAGGGCAGGCCGAGCCGGATGGCTGCAACCTCGTCCATATGCCGGCGCTCGATCACCGCATTGGTGAAATGTGTGGTGCCGATCATCACGGCACCGATGCGCGACCTGTCTATGCCCGATGCCTCGATGACCTTTTCAAGGGCTTCGATGACGCCTGACGTCACATCCTCTGTCGTGGAGGCCTTCACCCCCGCCAGAACGGTTTTTTCCTGCAACACAACGGCATCGGTATTCGTGCCGCCGACGTCAATTCCAACGCGATACACGTCAGGCTCCTCTTTCATCAATCGGTCGTTTTGACGAGGAAGCGCATGCGCTCCTCCTCGGTCACCGTGGGTTTGAGACGTTCTTCCTCGTCGGTGACGACGGGGATGGCCGCGATCAGCGCGCGGGTGTAGGGATGGGCCGGCTCGGCGAAGACCGCCGACGTCACGCCCTCTTCGACGATCTCGCCCCGCAGCATGATGGCGATGCGCGAACAGAAATTGCGCATCAGCGACAGGTCGTGCGAGATCATCAGATAGGTCAGGCCAAGCTCCTCGCGCAGCTGCAGCAAAAGGTCGATAACCGTCTTCTGCACGGAGACATCGAGTGCCGCCGTCGGCTCATCGAGGATGAGGATTTTCGGTTCGGCCGCCAGCGCGCGGGCAATCGCCACACGCTGCTTCTGGCCGCCGGACAGCTCATGCGGATATTTGCCGAGATAGGATTGCGGCAGCCGCACCAGCCCCATCAGTTCCTGCATGCGGTTTTCACGCGCAGGCCCGTCCATGCCGATGGATTTCAGAGGCAAGGCAAGCGTCTGTTTCACCGTGCGCTTCGGATTGAGCGAGGTGCCCGGGTTTTGATAGACGATCTGTGTCAGCCGCTTGCCGCGCTCAGGCGCGGGGGCGTCGATGACAAGATTGCCAGACGTGGGACGCGAAAGGCCCATGATCATGCGCGCGACCGAGGTCTTGCCGGAACCGGATTCGCCCGCAAGGCCAAAAACCTCGCCCTGCTTCAGCGTCAGGTTCACATCCCGCACGGCATGGTAGCCATTGCGCCGGCCATAAATCTTGTTCAGCCCTTCGATGGTAATGATCGGCTGCCGCGTGCTCTGCACCAGATCGGTGACGCGCGGGCCATAGAGCGGAGGCACGGCATCCAGAAGCGAACGCGTATAATCCTTGGTGGGGCTATGGAGGATTTGCGTGCAGGGACCGGTCTCAACGATATCGCCATGATGCATGACCACGACCCGATCCGCCACCTTGCGCACGACGCCGAGATTGTGGGTGATCATCAAGAGCGCCATGTTTTCTTCGGCGACCAGCTGGTTGATGAGATTGAGGATTTCGTCCTGCGTCGTCACATCAAGCGCCGTGCCCGGCTCGTCCGCGATCAAGAGCTTCGGCTGGTGCAGCAGGGCAAGCCCGATCAGCACGCGCTGGCGCATGCCGCCCGAAAGTTCGGACGGATAAGCGTTCATCACTCGCTCGGTGTCGGCAAGCTGCACCCGGCGCAGAACGGCAGCAATGCGGTTGCGACGCTCGGCCTTGGACGAGTTGGTGCCGTCGCGTTTGTCGGCAAAACGCATGACATCATCGAGATGCGTGCCGATCTTGAATACCGGATTGAAGGAGGATAGCGGGTCCTGCATGATCAGCGAAAACGCTGTGCCCTTCAGCGCCTCACGCTCCCTGCGCGGTAAGGAAAGCACATCCCGGCCATCGATGACGATCGCACCTGACGTGATCGCGGCGTTTTTCGGCAGTGTACCGATGATAGCCTTCGCCGTGACTGACTTGCCCGACCCGGTTTCTCCAATCAATGCTACGCGTTCGCCGGCGGCAACCGTGAAGGCGACATCGCGCAGCACCTGCCGGGTGCGGCCGTAATTGGTGAAGGTGACGTTGAGATTTTCGACCTTGAGAAGCGGTTCAGTCATGGTTTTAGCTTTCCACGTCGAACATGTCGCGCAGGCCGTCGCCCAGCAGATTGAAGCCCAGCGTCACGTAAAGCACCGCCGCGCCGGGGCAGAGCACTTCCCACCAGAAATCCGGCATGAACTGGCGCCCGTCGGCGACCATCGATCCAAGATCAGGGGTCGGCGGCTTGACGCCGAAACCCAGGAAACTCAGCGTCGCGCCGAACAGGATGACGAAGGCGGCATCGAGCGTCGTCTTGACCGATATGACCGAAACGCAATTGGGCAGGATTTCGCGGAAGAGGATGTGCAGCGGGCCTGCACCGGCAAGACGTGCCGCTTCGATATAGTCTTCCGAGGCGATAGACTTCGACACCGAATAGATCAGCCGCGCATGCCAGGTCCACCATAGCAGCGTGATTGCAATCATGGCGTTCGTCAGCGTCGGTTCCAGGAGGTTGGACACTGCGAGTGCCATGACCAGTGGCGGCATGGCCAGCATCACATTCGTCAGGCCGCTGATGAGTTTTTCGGTCCAGCCGCCGAAATAACCGGCGATCAGGCCAAGGACAGTTCCGACCGGAACGGAAATGCCGAGCACGCCGATGACGAGAAGCAGCGAGACGCGGAGCCCGAAGATGGTGCGGGAAAAGATATCGCGCCCTGCCTTGTCGGTGCCGAACCAGTGTTCGAGATCCGGCGGCATGTGGCGGGCGCGGAAATCGACAACCGCGCCGATATGTTTCGGATAAGGCGTGAGCCAAGGCGCAAAGACCGCCAGGACCAGCACCGACAGAAGGATCAACGAGCCGATGACCGCCGCCGGATTGCGGCTGAAGCGATACCACATCATGTAACCGGCGCTTAAGCCTCGATCAGTGGGTTCGAGCATTTTCATATCGGCCATCAGCGAGCCTCCTTGCGGCGCAGGCGCGGGTCGATGATCGAGATCAGAACATCCACGATCAGGTTCGCAACGATGAAGAATAGGCCGGCCACCAGCACCACGGCGGTCACGGCGTTGAGGTCTTTCTGCAGGATGGCGTTGAGCCCATAGGAAGCAAAACCGCCCCAGGCGAAGACCATCTCGATCACGAAGGCATTGCCGATCAGCGACGCGAATTCGAGACCCATGATCGTCAGCGGCGCTATGGAAGAGAGCTTCAGCAGGTAACGAAAGATGATGACCCGCTCCGGCACGCCGAAGCTTTGCAGGGTGAGCACATGGTCCTTGCGCTGGTTTTCAATCATGGAGGAGCGCGTGATGCGGGTGATCTGGCCGATCCCGGCCATGGAAAGTGCGAAAGCCGGCAGTGCGAGATGCTTCAACGCATCGAGCACGACATCGAAACGTCCGGCCAACATGCCGTCGACAAGGATGAAACCGGTGGGACCGCCCTGCCAGCCAAGCGAATGATCGAGCCTGCCGATGATCGGCCAGCCGGAGAGAAAGCGCGCTGCCAGCAATTGCAGCGTGATGGCGAAGAGAAAGCTTGGGATCGTGACCCCAGTAAGCGACAGGATGCGGCCGATATGATCCAGCGGCCGGTCGCGGTAATGCGCCGTGATGACGCCGAGCGGGATGGCGACGAGGAACATGAAGATGACCGAAACCAGCACCAGTTCGACGGTGGCGGGAACGGTCTGCGCGAGATCGGTCGTAACCGGACGCTGCGACACCAGCGAAAAACCAAGATCACCGTGCAGCGCGTTGCCGATATAATCGAGATATTGAACGGCGAGCGGCTTATCGAGGCCCATCTGCCCGCGCAGCGCATCCACCTGCTCCTGCGTTGCCGCCGGACCCAGCGCCATGCGGGCGGGATCTCCGGGCACCACGCGGGCGAGCACAAAAATCATGATGGACAGGGCAATCATGACCAGCACGAAAGTGCCGAGCCTGTTCAAAATCGCGATCAGCGGATGTTGCTGCATCGGTGGAACGTTCCTTGTGCGTCGGTTGGCTGAGCACAAGTTTTCATCGTCGATGCCTTTCAACAATCTCCAAAAGGTATAGTTTTTTGAAAGATTGGTATAGGTTTTGGTGATTAAATCTCCTATCCATTGCGAATGACGCTGTTACCCCGAACCCGCCTTTGCCGTCGCATCGCCCGCCAAACCGATGGTGTGGTTTTTCTGCGTGCGCCGGCGGGAGCGGGAAAAAGCGTGCTGTTGGAGATGATCGCGAAGGAACTGGGTGCCACCATATGCTGCACGCACCAGCCGCGAAGCGATGAAGTGGCCGATGGCTTCCTTCTATGGGATGTGCCGGTCGTTGCGCGGGCCGTGCGTATGCCTGCCGGTATTCTGGAATCGGTGCGGGTTTTGATCATTGCCTGTCGACCCGATCAACGGGTCAGCGGGCTGGCGCGACAGATCCTGCATCGCGGTTCGCTCACCATTGGGCCGGATGAACTGGCACTGGGGAACGATGAAGCCGAGAGCCTTCCATTCGAACAGCGACGCATCGCCCTTGAGGATTTTGCGGGATGGCCGGCCTTCCTGGCGTTGGCGCGGCAGCCGGATGAAAGGCTGTGTGTAGAGTATCTGCGGGAAAACTATCTGACGCATCTTTCTCCCGGCCAGACGGTCGACCTCTGCTTCTGGCTGGAAAACCCGTCTGCGGAACCCAAGGCGGAGTGGAGGGACTTGCTCCCACCTTTCCTCACCGGACGTCCCGAGCAACATCCCACGCTCATACGGCTTTTGACCTTGGCCGCGCGCGAACGCCTCGCGATTTTGCAGGCCGGCAGCGCCGTGGTGGAGGTTGCGTCCGCTTTTGAAAGGGCAGGGAACTCGCTCGCGGCGATGGCGATGTTGCTCGACCGGGGTTATGAGACCCACGCCGCACAAATGCTTGAACGCGCTCACGGCCGCGAGCTGATCTACCGAAGCAGCATCGACAGGTTTCGCGAGATCATCATGCGATTTTCACAGGAGATGATTGCGACGAATGAAACCGTGCTGTTTGCCGTGACACGCGCCCTGCTGAAACAGGGGGAATTGCAGCGCGTGCGACATCTCGTCGGCAAAAGCCTTGGATCGGACTATCTCGATCCGTTGAAGGCGCTTGCCAGGGACTCACGATTTTCTTTTGCCGCCCGAACTTTCCGGCTGAACCTGATGATCGCCGAGGACTTGACGCCAAACGACGCGATGATAACGCGTCTCGGCGAGTTCATGGCCGATTATCCGTTGGACGACCACGGCAAGTGGGCGTCCTACTACAATGCGTTGCTTGAATTCGAAATCCGCCGCCGCAATTTTCGCGAGGCGGAGGCGGCTGCTGCCCGCGCCCTTATCTATCTGCGCAAGATGGGCGGGCAGCCTTTACTCGAATTCTTCATCCATCTGCATCAGATCGTGCTCCGGCTAATGAGCGGTGACGTGCTTATGGCGCGCCGGGCCGCGCAAGAGGCGCGCGCAAGGCTGGAGCAGGTGCCGCATGATGCCGCGCAGGAGTTCCGGATGTTGCGGCTTGCAGAAGCCTGTCTCGCCTATGAAGCGGGAAAGCCACGAGATTTGCTGCATTTCGTTGAGCACGAATTCGATGACTTCGCCGCCGCTGAAATCTGGCCAAGCCTGATGCAGTTTGCGTTGTTTTACGCCTCGCAGGTGCTGATCGACCATTTCCCGATGACGGTTCGTGCGGGTTTTCTGGACGGCCTCTGGATCCACCTCTCGGAAGGGCTCCAATTCCATGCGATGATGGAGATCAGGACCGCCATCGCCTACCAGAATGCCAATCGCTGGGCGGATGCTGCCGCCACTCTTTCGGCAATCCGCATGCCGATGGGCCGCAACTGGGTGGAAAGTGCGCATGAGGATCTTTCAAGGCTGACGCGCCGTGACGAAATCGCTTACGTCATGGCGTGGCTGCGTGACGCCGTGCATCTTTTCACGCCACGCGCTTATCTCTCTCGCCAGATAGATGCGATGATCGCCAATCCCAAAGTTACCAATCGGGAAAAAGTGGCACTCAGGATATGGCAGGGCTACGCCGCCCACCAGCGCCGCGACAATGCCGCCGCCCGCGCGCATATTCTCACAGCTCTTGAATCGGCGACCCGCCTTGGTTGCAGGGGTGTATTGTCAGAGGAGCGCATCTTCCTGTCTCCACTTTTGAACAATCGTCGCATCCGGAGTTTCATCGAGACCTCTTCCGATGTCCGTACCGCGCTGTCGATATTTGCCGACTCGGTAAACTCCCCGCAGGCGCGCGCCTTGCATGGCGGGCTTTCCCAGCGGGAAGCGCAGATGCTTCAGCTGCTTGCCGGCGGCATGTCGAACAAGAAGATCGCCCAGACGCTGAACATCTCGGAAGTGACGGTAAAGTTTCACCTGGGCAACCTTTTCCGCAAGCTGGATTGCAAGCGGCGTTCCGAAGCCATTCGTGCTGCGAAGGCTCTGGACTGGCTTTAAGACGTCTGCGATCTCTGAAACATCTATCTTCCGCGTGCGCTTAGCCACAATGGTGCATGAAAGTCGTCATGCCACCCGCATAGATTGGGGGTCAGCAACGCCTCACACGCCCTTTATGATATTGCAGATGCCCTCGCGAATGACGTTTTTGTCGGCGATCTGTCCTGCCTGGATATTGAAAACGGCATCGATCCGGACAGCATTGCCTTTTTGCCTTGCCACCACCCGCAGCGTCTGAATTCTGCCGCTGCCGCTCGTTTCCTGATGGGCATCGATGGACGAGAGCGCCTTGTTGATCTGGATGCCGGAGAAACCTTCCGCTGCGACGGCTTGGGCAAGCTTTTGAAGGACCGCAGGTGCCTTGGCTTTCGGCAGTTCCTGCCATGACTTATAAGACACTGCGGTCACCATCGGCACCCCCGAAACGGTGAAGTTTTTCTCGCAGGATGCTGCGAAAGCAGGGCTTGAGAAGGCGATGAGGCCAAGGGCTGCAATAAGAGATTTCATGGGTAATGTCCGATTGTTGGTGAGGTTTTCAGCTGTCGCCCGCATCAGAACGACGATCTTTTTCCACGGTAGGTCGACGGTGGCGGCAGGGCTTCGTGGGCTTGAGCCAGCGTTTCCAGCCATGTTCCCAACCCCTCGGGAACGGCTTCGTTGCCCGCTTCCAGCGCCTCGATCCATGAGAGTTCGCATTGCAAGGCAGAGGCAATATTGATTGGTGTCCAGCGGATCACCCGCAGGCATTCGTTGAAGCGATCTGGCGACATGATGATTTGTTATGTTCCCCGTCATTTTCTGACCGAAGCTTGCCCAAGCGGTCACAAGAGTCAATCATTTATGCAACTTTTGATTGGCTTGGATTGAATCACTTCTAGCTGTTCAGTCGGCCGGATCAATTTGCGCCGAGAGCAATCCCCCGCTTGTCAGGTTATGCTGCCCGGAACTGGCCCGTGCAAAGATCGGCCGGAATGCATGGATAGTCGCCCTCAGGATTAAAGCCCTGGAGTCTCAGGCTCAGATTCCGCCCCCTACAACCGCCCCCTCGCGTCGTGGATCGGCGCTGCCGGCCAAACCTTGCGCGGTTATCTCAATGGCATGCAAACCGGAATTCATCTCACCTGGTTTCACCTCGTAACCCAGTGCCTTCAGCGGACCGGCCAGTTCTTCCGCGCTGGTGCCTGCCTCTATGTCGTAGGTGCCGAACCGGTTGATCAGATGCGGCTGGGCGACGATCGCCTCAACCGGCATGCCCCAGTCGATATAGGCGATCAGCGCCTGCGCCACATAGCCGATGATCTGGCTGCCCCCGGGCGAACCGATGGCGAGCAGTGGCTTGCCATCTTTCATCACGATGGTCGGGGCCATGGAGGAGCGCGGCCGTTTGCCGGGCTCGACGCGATTGGCGATGGGCAGGCCGCCATCATGGGTTTTGAAGGAAAAGTCGGTCAACTCGTTATTGAGCAGGAAGCCGTTCGTCATCAGACGCGAGCCAAAGCCGTTTTCGATCGTCGTCGTCATCGAGACCACATTGCCTTCCTTGTCGACAATGACAAAATGGCTGGTGGAGGGCAATTCGAGCGCTGCATCCCGGCCAAAAAGCAATGCGTGGTCCCATTCCGGCTCGCCGGCCTTGACGGCATCCTTGGTCAGTGCCTTGTCGCCGTCGAGCAGCTTTGCCCGTTCGCCCAGATACGACTTGTCCAGCAGGCCCTTGACCGGAAGTGGCACGAAACCGGTATCAGCGACGTAACGCTCGCGGTCGGCGAAGGCGAGACGTTGCGCGTCGCCGATAATGCGCCAGCTTTCGACGTTTCTCGGCCCCAAGGACTTGAGATCAAAATTTTCCGCCAAGCCGAGCATCTGGCCGATGGCGATGGCGCCTGACGATGGCGGTCCCATGCCGCAAACATCAAGGCCACGATAGAGGAGGCAGACAGGCGCGCGCTCGATGACGCGATAGTTGGAAAGATCGGAAAGCGACAGCACGCCGGGGTTGTCGGTGGCCTCGTGTACAGTCTTGACGATCTCCGCGGCAATTCTACCCTTGTAAAAGGCGTCTGCGCCGCCTTTGGCGAGGGCCGAAAGCGTCTCGGCATAGGCAGGGTTTTTCAACAGGGCGCCGGTTTGCAGGGCCGCGACGGAGGTGTCAAAGAAATAGGACCGTGCCTCTGGATATTTCTTCAACCGGTCGCCCTCGGAGGCGATCAGGGACGCCAGGCGCGGCGACACTTTGAAGCCCTCGGCCGCCAGCTTTTCCGCCGGCTTCAGCAGACTTGCCCACTCCGCCTGTCCATAGCGTTTGTGGGCGTCCTCGAGAAGTCGCACCGTTCCCGGCGTACCAACGGAGCGGCCGCCGATGACAGCGTCCATGAATTTAAGCGGCTGACCCTTGTCGTCCAGGAAGAGCTTTGGTGTGGCCTCCATCGGCGCCGTCTCGCGGCCGTCCAACGTCGTCAGCTTGCCGGTTTTCGCATTGTAATAGACGAGGAAGGCACCCCCTCCGAGGCCTGAACTCTGAGGTTCAACCAGGCCCAGCACCGTCTGCACGGCCACCATCGCATCTATGGCGTTGCCGCCTGCGGCGATCACGTCGCGCCCCGCCTCGGCCGCCAGCGGATTGGCCGCTGCGACCATGAAGCTCTTTGACTCGACACGTCTGGCTGTCGCAACGTCGGTCGCTTTTTCGGGTGCCACCGTATCAGAGGCCTGCTGGGCGAAGGCAATTGCGGTTGACAGCACCAGGGCGACAGCAGCTTCACCGAGAATTCTCATTTTCATGGTCTTATTCTCCAAAGCGGTATGACTCGTTAATGTGAGAGCGGCCTTCCACCGAGAGCCAGTTATCATTTTTGCCGGCGCCCCTCCAACTCAGCCCACTGCCGAGTATCTAACGCCGCCCGTGTCCATAACTTGGCCGATCAACGGCAAATCGAGCGCGCTGTTTGTCACTTCAGAATGAAGCAGATCATGGAACGGTAGAGGCATGCCGCTTTCCCGGTCGTAGTGCGTCGCACGCTGAGCTTGAGCCGCGGGACCAATGTGACGGCCAATGAAAGAATGTAATTTTGTCTCATCGAGCGGTGTCATTGCATTCCCCCAAATCTCTTCGTTGGCGGGCAAAGAGCGACCGCAATTTAACAGGCCAGTGAATGCGCGTAGACAAAGTGACATAGCTCAATGCCACGAAATTGTCACGCCACAGGCTATCGCGCTTTTTGGTCGTTCAATCGTGTTCAGAAGAGGTGGAGCTTTGCTTATTTCTCATTGGTGCATTCTTGGGGTTTGCCTCGGGCAGTTCCGAAAGGGTTGCGGAATGGCCACACCTTCACTTTCGAGGACAGTTTTTCGCTAAACTGCAACCGCTAAAGTTGTTGCGATGATGTGTCGGGATGTTATCTCTGCGTCAGGTTGAATCATTAAGGGGATGAGGGATGAAAAAGTTGGGGGCGATTTTGCTGATGGCTCTTTTGAGCGCATGTGCAAAGCCATCTGACGGACCGACCGCGGGCAATATCCGGTCTGCGACGTTCCCTCGAACCAACGAGAAAATTCCCGTCATCGAGCTCGCTAATGCATCGGCAACCACGGTTTCTGCCGGAAGCACGCTGAACGCCTCCGGACCCGGCCTTACCGCGCTTCGCAACACCGGTTACAACGCCCAGAGATTGCGGCGCGGCGACGTGATCGACATCACCGTGCTGGATACGGGAGAAGATGGACTTTTCTCCCCGACACAGAGCAAGACGCTTAATCTCGGCCGCTTTACGGTGGATCAGAGCGGCTCAGTGAATATTCCCTTCGTTGGCAAACAGAGGGTTATTGATTCCACACCCGAAGGGCTGCAATCGCAGGTCGTCGCCGGCCTCAAGGGGTCGGCCGTGAACCCGCAGGCCGTCGTGACTGTCGTCGATAAGCCGACGAGCGCCGTCATGCTCAGTGGTGCGGTGAAGAATCCCGGAAAGATCGTGCTCACCGCCCGGCAGGAGCGGGTGCTCGATGCGCTCAATCAAGCCGGCGGCCCGACTGTCGCTGCGGGCGCGGCCACGGTCACTGTCGTTCGTGGCTCGCAAAGGGCCAGCGCGCCTCTTGACCGCGTCATGCGGGAAGACCGTCAGAATATCCGCCTGTCACCGGATGATCAGATCATGATCGATGGCGACGCGGCGAGCTACACCGCACTCGGTGCCTTCAAGAGTGCCGGTGAATTCCAGTTTGAGGCCGGAAAGCTGACCCTGGCGCAGGCCGTGGGCCGCGCCGGTGGCTTGCTGGATGACCGCGCAGATGCGCGCAATGTCTATGTCTTCCGCAATGAGATTATTCAGGTTCCCGCCGCAAGGGTGCCCGGCGCAAAAGGCCCGGTCGCGACGGCCACGACCATGCGGCCCGTGATCTATCACGTCAACATGCGCGACGCTTCCAGCATCGCCCTCATGCAGCTCTTCCAGATGCAGAAGGGTGATGTGCTTTATGCAAGCAACGCGCCGCTGGTGGATTCGGCCAAGCTGCTGACCGTGTTCCAGAAGAGTGTGCCGACGGCTGCCGCGCCGCTTCCCGGCGGCGGCAACTGACCAATGAAGCGCTACAGAAGCTGTAGCGCTTCCATTGCCGTTTGTGGACGAAAGGCAGGATCGTCACTGCAACAGGCCTGCGCAAAATCTTCGAGGCCTTGCGGTGACTCTGTCTTATCCGTGGCGATTAGCCGCCGGGCGAGCCGTCCCACGGCGTATATGTCCTGATCCGGCCTTGCTGGTGCGCCTTGCATCTGTTCCGGCGGCGCAAATTCAGCCGAGGCCGCAAAACGAAGGCCCTGTTCCGCGTGTTTCCGGCCAATTTGAAGGGCGATGCCGAAGTCGCCCAGCCTTGCCGTTTCGAACTTGCCGTCCGACAGCAGAATATTGGCTGGGGTGACGTCGCAGTGCACATGTCCAGATGCATGTACTGCACTCAGCGCTTGCAGCACGCGGCGAAGGATCACGATCGCCTGCGAGGCGGCAATCGGTTGTACAGACATGATTGATGCCAGTGAGTGCGCAAACCACGGCTGCAACAGGCCAGGCCGACCATCCGGCAACCGCAAAAGCGCGGACGTTTCCGCAAGGCAGGGATGGCGCAGCGCGAGCCCAATCTCGGCTTCGTCCCGTAAGCGTTGCAGCAGAACGGTGTCGTCCCTGCGGGCAGGCGGCACGGTTTTCAGTGCGTGCAGCGAGCCGAGATCGCGGTGACGCAATTGCAGCAAAAGTGTCGTCTCACTCTGGTAAGCGGTGAAATTCACGGCAAAGCTGTCCGCAATCCAGTCCGGTTTTTCGCCGGAAATATCTGGCAATTTTCGATCCAGTGCATTTCGGATCTGGTCGATCAGGTCTTGCTGCTCCTGGTAGCTTCTTTCCCGCGTGCCCTCATGGCGGATGCTTCGCCAAAGGTCGGAAAAGCGGGCAGCTACCTCCGGATAGACAAGTTCAACGCTCACGCCGGTTTCCAATCACAATTGCGCTTATATTCTCGCGGGCGTTTTCGATCAGCGCTTCCTGGACCAGGGCATTGGCGCAATCCTTGATCGGGGTGTTGAAAACGATCTCGGCAATGGCGCGTTCCCGGAGGATCTGCACCAGCGGGTAACTGCACAGCAGTATCCTGTCCTGCAGACCCCAATCCTCGAAAACGATGTCCGGCCGGAACTGCTGGGAAAGCCCGACACATTGCGAGAGTTGCTTTTTCATGCCGACAACGACGTGATCGCGCGAAAGCTGGTGCATGGTGCCGTTTTTCAGGAGATAAGCGCGCGCATCACCAGACCACAGGACGCTCAGCCTGCGCGAGATGATCGAGGCTATGACGACGCTGGCCATCGGCCTGACATCGGCGCCGGTCGTCTGGCGGGAGAGGAGCAGGCTGTTGATGGTGCCGAGCTTTCCCCTGATCTGTTGCGCCATCATCTCCGGTGTTTCGGCATCTGGCGTTTCCGCAAGAATGTTCGTGGCGAGACGGGCGGCCTCTACGGCGCTATGTGAATCACCTTGTCCATCGGCAATGGCGAAGAGGGAAGGTGTCTGGGAAACGAATAGAGCGTCCGCATTCAGGGAAAGCCGCGTTCCCGGGTGTGTGGCATAGCTGTAGGTCACAGATGCCGGCTGTTCCGCTGCCGGCGGAGGCGCTGGCACCACGGGCGGCATTTGCTGTTTTGTTTTCTCCTGCACCGGTGCTGGAATTGGCGCTGGCGCTGGTATTGAACCGTCCTCGTCGCCTTTGCCCGGCATGTCGCTAAACAGACGCAGGAAATCGGAGGCTTTGGGTTTGCCGTCAAATTTCAGGCCGCGGGCACGACGACTGACAGGATCGATATACCACCAGAGGCTCGTTTGTATACGGCCGCGCACCATTTCCGGCACATCCTCCTCTTCCCGCGGCTTTGGCAAGCGTAGTTTTTTGATCGATGTGATAAACCGGGAGATGTCGAAATCGCCGGTCATCGATGTCTCCGCCAGTGCCTCTGCGGCCATGAACCATGTGTCGTCGAGATAGAGGCTTCGCGGATGCTCGCGGAAGCCATGGAGCTGGGCGATGATGGCTAGCGGATATTTGCGTCCAACTCGATCTGCACTCGGAACCAATACACCGACATAGGCGCAGTTTCCCCATATGCCGCGCTCAACGATGAAGCGTATGGGGGGTGACGAAGAGAATATGTCTGGCCAACGGCCCGTAAACATATCCGCACAGGCGTGCATGCCGGATCGCATCCAGCCGTCAAAAGTACCGATCAATTCCCGCTCGAGCCCATCGGAGATGAAATCGCCATGGCTTGGAACCTTGCCGAAGAAACCGATGCGATCGCTTTCCGTCGCCGTTTGCGTGGACCTTGATGCCTGATCGGCCATCAGTTGCGATGACCCGCTGCCGTTATCGTGCTTGCCTTCATTCTAATCCCCTCCTTTGAAACATCATTATTCCGTTCCGTCACTAGAACTGCGCGGGGCAGGCGAAGCTGGCAATTGCATCCAGCTTGAACGGATTGAGAACCGAGCCGAACTGGATATCGAATTCGGCAGCCTGTCCGCCATTCTCAAACCGCACCCGCAGCAGGTCACCCGACTGGTTTTCGATATCGGCACCGTCGAACAGCCGGAAGGGCGACCAGTCGCCATTTTCGGTTTTGGCCTGCTGCCAGCCGCCGGGCTGGAAGGCGATGCGTGACAGGCTTGCCGTGTTTTCGCGCGAGGGCCAGGTGATCGATTTCGCTTGGATCGGACCATGATAATAAACGACCCGCTCGCCCTCGATCTCCAGCATCACCGCGCTCGAGGCATTGGTGAGGGAAACGGGTTTGACATTGATCGAAACCGCCGGCGTCTCGCTACCATTCGGGAAGAAGGCGCGAGAAATCTTGTCGGCATTTTCGAACTGAGCGACGGCGCTGCTGGGAAGGCCGGCCGCGCCGAAGGTTCCTTTCCAGCTCCATGGGGTCGTCGTCTTGTCGACAAACGGTTCCATGCGCTGTTTGAAGAAACTCTGGAAAACCCCTGCCGGCCCGAAGAGACGCGTGAAATCGGCAATGGCGACGTCGCGGGTGGAGGTCCGGTCGAAGGGATAACGACCGGTGACGATCGAAGAGCACAGGGAAGCTGAATCGGATGTCCAGAGTTCGGCGATGCGGCTGCGAGCGGACTTGACCGCGAGCGAGCCGACATCCGCCGCCACGCCTGCCACCCAGACATCGAGCGGCGCCGGCAATTCGCGGGCCTGCTGCAGCAGGTCCTGATTGGCCTTGGTGAGCTGGCTGTCCACGTCGAACACCTTGGCGACTTCATCGGAGGTTGTTGCCGAGCGGGCAAGCTGTTCGTTCAGCAGCTTGAAATGCCCGAGCAACTGTTCCGATGGCGAACCTCCGGTCTTGTCGCCATTGGCCTGCTCGCCCGTTGTGACTGCGCCTTTCGTCGCCAGCATGTCACGCAGTCTCGCATAGGGATCGGACGCATTCACCGAGGCCGCCAGAACGGCTGTGGTTGCGTCGTCATCCGCAGCGGAGGCGAGGGTGGCGGGGTTTGCTCCCGGGCGCAGATCGGTCGCCTCCGCGATCGATCTGGCGGCCTCCATCACGATATTGCGCTCATTGGCGAGCGCGCGGGTGGTTTCCACTGCGTCGCCGAGGGTCTGGGACGGTTTGACCCGAAGGTCGGCAAGCATATCAGCCCATTTTTTCTCAAACCGGTCGAAATAGATTTGCAGCGCGGCCTGCGCCACCTGCTCCACGGTCGCGCCCTTGATGGCATCATCGGAACCGCGCACCCAGCCTTCGGAAAGCGCGATGCGGGCGGCATGCGCGACTTGCGGAATGACGACACGGTGATATCCATTCGCAGTGAAGAGGCCCTCGATGCCCTCCGCCATAGGCGCTTTGCTGTGACGCTCGAAAGCACGCTCGCCCAGAGGACCGAAAGCCGCCGCGGGTGTCCATTCCATCAATTCGCGCACCTGCGGAAGACCGGCGAGAATATCATAGGCGCGTGTGCCAATCGCTTGATCGCGGATCGTTTCGCGGGCGGTAGCAATGAGCCGCGCATCGAGCTCGATCGGGGCAAGCACGCCGTCGGCCAGCGCCTTTGCGTGCTGGTCCAGCGCTTCTCGCACCGCAGCCCTTCCATCACCAGGGTATAGCGATGCGAACATCTGATGCGTCTGCACGGTCAGGAAATCGCGGTCCAGTGCACCCATCCCGCCCAGCATTCCATAGAGTTTCAGCGAATTGAACGTGCGGGTGACGTCCTTCTCGTCCTTAAGCTGTTTTTGCAGCTGCACGATCATCCGCGGCAGCAGCAAGGCGTTGAGCGCGCGCTGATAGGCGTCACGCTGGCGCCCGGCAATCTTGTCCTCCTGATCGAGACCGAAGCTGACATTCCAAATGCGTTCGCGGGCAAAGCCGGAATTGGCATCGCGCAGATTGTCGAGCGCGGGGAGGATGCGCAGGAAATCCGCATCTGCGACGTCTCGTACGGGAATTCCCTGAACGAGTTGCTCATAAGCGCCAAGTTTGCGATCCGCTTCGGCGAGCGCCTGTGTATTGGCGAAATAGGTGAAAATCCAGCCAGTAAAGACAATGGCGACCGCCGCGGCGGATGCGCCATAGGCAATGCGGCGCACCAGCAATTGCCGCCCGGAAAGGCGTTTGTCGCGCATCACCAGTGCGGCTTCGGGAAAGATGACCTCCTTGAACAGCCGCGAGAGAAAGTAGCTCCGCCGGGTTCTGGTGGCTGCGGGAGATCTTTCCGTTTCCGGCTGCGTTCCCGACGCTAAATAAACGCCGCGCAGAAGCGGGGGCTCAATGAGAGGCGAACTTGCGCAAAGCTCGGCAAGCGCTTCATGCAGGCGGTCCTTCAGACGCGCCAGCTCGGCCGGAAAACGGAAGATACGTCCGCGTATCTCCGCATTCTGTTCCTGCTGCAGGCGTTCGATCAGCATGGCATCGACCCTCTGCTGCAGCAGCTCGAATTCTTCCGTCAGGCGCTGCGGCAGGTTCTCGGCGGAGTAGCTTTCATCCAGCTTAAAGGTTGTGCCCCAAACCTGCTGACGATCGGTCTTGTTGAAACCGTCGAAAAACTCCACGAAACCATGCAGCAGGTCGGCCTTCGTCAGAACGATATAGACCGGGACCCGAGCGCGCAGATATTCGTCGAGTTCCGAAAGCCGCTGACGGATGGAGCGCAGTTCCTGCCGCTGTTCTTCGGGATCACGGTTGAGCAAATCGGGGATTGACAGGGTGACCAATGCACCGTTGATCGGCTGCGAACGGCGATATCGCCTCAGCAGGCTGAGAAAGCCTTCCCAGCCAGCCTTTGAGGATCCGTCGAGATCGTCCTGCGTGGTATAGCGGCCGGCGGTGTCTATCAGGATCGCCTCGTCGGCGAACCACCAATTGCAGTTGCGCGTGCCGCCAATGCCCTTCACCGCATTTTCGCCAAGCGCATCGCCAAGCGGAAATTGCAGGCCGGAATTGGTGAGTGCCGTCGTCTTGCCGGAACCGGGGGCGCCGAAGATCACATACCAGGGCAGGTCGTAAATATAACCGAAGCGCTTTTTCGTGACGCGTCGCAAGAGAGCGAGCGCTTCCTTCAGGCGAGTCTGGATTTCGCCGATTTCCGCCTGCCGATTGGCCAGCGCCTCGCGCTCGATACTGTCGACGAGTTCCTTGTCCTGCTTGCGTCCGCGGTAGATCGTGACGACGATGTAGACCAGCCAGATGGCGATGATGGTGCCGATGGCGATGAGCCGGGCCTGCACCGTGCCAAGCGGCTTGAAATCGCCGAGCGCGATCAGATAACCGTAGAACCAGATGACAACGCAGAGCGCTACCACCCATAAAAGCGACAGGAAACGTCGTCCGACGAGGGCCGCGTAGCTCTCGACATAGGAGCGGATCGTATAAAAATAGCTCAATGGATTCATGGCTGGGTTTCTCCCGGCTGCTGTCCCGGACTGTTCTGTATGGGCGGCGAGAGAATGCCGGCATCGCTTAGTTTTTCATCGGGATTGGTCAGGACCATGATTTCTGTTCTGCGGTTTATCTGGCGGCCTTCTTCCGTTTTGTTGTCGGCGATTGGGTCGCTGTCGGCCCGGCCTTCGGTCAGGATTGCTTCAGGACCGGTGAATTGTGAAAGAATGTCTCCAACGGCCTTGGCGCGCGCTTCGGAAAGGTGCCAATTCGATGGAAACTCCACCGTCTTGATCGGCACGGTGTCGGTATAACCGATGACGACCGCACGGAATTTCTCAGCCGCAAGCGCGCCGCCGATACGCTGGATGAGATCGCGGAACTGCGGGCTGACATCGGCGCTGCCTGTCGTGAACAGGCCCGAATTGTTGATGCGAACCCGCAGCCGCCCGTTTACATCCGCAAGGGTCACGAGCTTCCTGTCGACTTCGGGCTGCAGGAAGGCCATCAGCTTTTCAAGCCGGGAGGGTTGTCTCGGCTCCACGATTTTGGGTGGATCAACGACGCGGGGAGTTTCCACTTTAGTTGGCGGCGGCGTTGGTGCAGGAGGGCTTGCGATCAACACGCTCGGTGTTTCGTTCGGCGGCAGATGAGCAAGTCTTTCGAAAGTGACATCGGATGCGCTGTTGAGCGACAGCGTGAAGAAGAGATAACCAAGCGCGAAGGCGAGCGCCATCAGTGACAGCAGGGTCCAGAGCGCCGCCATCGCGCGCAAGGGCGTATGTCGAGCATCGACACCTTTCCAATGCGGAGAAAGCTCCCGTTCGAAGGCGCCATATTGGCCGATCAGCGTTTTGTAGAGGCTGTCGCGGATGCGTGAAAGCTCGAGCGCTCCTTTCGGTGAAACGCGGGTTCTTCCTTCGAAAGCCAGCGACAGGCACAGATAGATCAGCAGTAGCAGATCCTTGTTGGCGCCGGGCGACTGGTGGAAATGGTCGAGAATGTCGAAAACCCGGTCGCCGCCAGTGACGTCATTGTGGAACGTGGAAACGAGGCCGGAGCGCGCCCAGCCTGCCCGCACACCCCAGGGCTTGCTGAGAACGACGTCATCGACCGTGGCGCAGACGACATAATGCGCAGCCCTTGCCCGCTCGGGGCTGATGCGGGCGGAGGCGAGGTCGCGTTCATAGCGTGTAATTGCTTCAACGCAGGCGCGGCGAAGCTGGTCGGGGTCCGGCTCGGCATCGCTGAAGCGCAGCAGATGTGCGAGGTTGAGAAGGGGAGCCGCCGATTGCACAAGTGTCGGAACCTCCTCGCCGCCGAAGTGGAAACCGGTCAGCAGCTGTTCGACCGGCATGGCAGTGGCTTTTGCCCTGCTGGGGCCTGCCGGCTCGTCGGTCTCGACGATGTCCTCGAGGATTGCCGCCATGTTGCGGGCGTTCTGGTTGCGCCGGCGACTTTCCTCGGTGATCTCGACCACCGTCGGCAAATCCTGCCAGGAAGAGGGGTTTTCCGTGCTCATTCGCGTAATGCCCACATTTCCATTTCAAGCCCGGGGAATTCGCCCGCCAGATGCAGGGCAATCGCCCCTGAAGTATCGAGCTGCTTCCAGAGCGGCGACTGCGTGTCGATCTCGAAATAAACGGTGCCGGATCGATAGGGCAGTTGCCGTGGCAGAACCGGGAGGGACCGCACGGGAATACCCGGCAGTGCCACATTGACCAGTTCGGAAATCCGTTCGACCGGACCGACCTTGATCTGTGCCGGCAGGCGGCGGCGAATATCCTCGGCAGCCATATCCGCCCGCACGGCAAGCACGAAGCCGGCGTCGCGCAGAAGTGTGCGGTCGTGGATAGTGCCGACGCGGACGCCATGTCGGCGTTCCACCAGTTCGATTGCGACGGCCGCCTGTTCCAGAACCGCGGACAGCGAGGTACGCAGATCATCAAACACGGCGCCGAAAGTAGCTTTCAGATCCTCGTGTCGATAGGGCGGGAAATCTGTCGCCCGCTTTCTATCCGTGGTGAAGGTGGCGAGCTCGCCGGCAAGCTGGATGCAGTCTTCGTAAAAGCGGATGGGATGAAAACGCGTAGCGTTAGCACTGCGATGCGCGAGTAGCGGATCGGCCCGGTTGAGGATCTGCAGCAGGAAATAATCGCCCACTTCCGCCGTCCCACGGATCGTCGGATCACCAATGCGTTCGGCGATCGCCTGGGCGCGGTGGCGCACGATCCCCAGAAGCTCCGTCAGCAATTCGTTGAGACGGGGTGCAGCCGCGCAGCTGAGGCTTGGCGGGATAAAATCAGGATCGAGAATGACCGCACGGTCGGAGCGGACTTCGATCACCCGCGCCAGCCCGATGAGGTCATAACCGGAAAGATCGTCACCGGTCTTGAGGAACTTCAAGCTCAGGCGGCCGACATCAATCGGGGCCACGAAATCCGTCTCTATATTGGTATCGGAAACTTCATAGGTGGATGCGGTAAAGCGCACATTGTTGGTGTCGTTGTGGCCACTGGCGGACATGTCGGCCTTGCCCGGTTGCCGGGCCGGCAGGGCGAGATAGATGATGGCGTTCTTGACGCTCTCGTCGAGATCGAGCGGCGGCGGCAGGTCGGAATCCTCAGGCGCCTCGAAGGGCGTGCCATCGGGCAGGATTCCGCGCAGGTTCGAGAGAGCGAATTGCCCTATCGACAAGGCGCTGCGATCGACCCCGATCTCGACGATGCCCCACGGATAGGGCGAAAGGTTGCGTGTGGTATTGCGCACCAGGCGTTCGGTCCAACGGTCGGACTGCTGAAAATGCTGGACGCGAAGAAACATGCCCTCGCTCCAGGCTACACGGTTCTCATGTCTCATCGTGGTCATTTACCCCCTTGGCATCGGCTGTGGCCGCGTCTGTCTCCCGTCCCGGCGCGGCTTCACCACGCGCTGCGCGCTGCAGGAATTGCCTGACCGGCAATGGACGGCCGTTTTCTTCGAATTGCTTTTTGTAGGCGGACCAATAGTCTGTTTTGATGATCAGCCCCTGCCAGTCCCGGCGGCCGATCTTTGCCCGGAAATCGTTGCCGGCATCGACAGACGCCTCGATAAGCCTCGGCTCGAGCCTTTGGGTGCACCCATGGATCAAAGTTTCAAGCGCGTAGGCAAGTTGCCGCTGCTGGCGGATGAGCCTTTCCATCCGCACGCTTAGGGAGGCTGACGAAGCTTGGCCAGCGCGCTCGCTCTCGAGGTCCAGAACGGCTAGACAATCGGCGCTTTCCTGCTCCAGCGTGGTCAGAAGGTCGCCAATCTCCTGCGCGGTAGAAATGCCTACAGCCGGTGCGTTCTCCGCTCGTAAGTCTTCTTTCGTCTCCGGGAAAACACTGTCGAAATCTTCGCCACCGGCGGCCGAAACCGGACGAGAGATCATGACTGGCATATTTAGCGCGTCGGTATGTTCGTGCTCGCTGCTTGCAACCGGCTCCTCATCCCAGTTATCGGGCAGAATGGCGCTTATTCCATGCGCCGCGGGCGGTTCGCTCCAGCCGATCTCGACATTTCGCGAAATGGAATTTGCCTTCCGTTTTTCGCCCTCCCGCCATGTTTCGGACCAATCGTCGACGGAGGCAGCGTTGCCCATCATGCCGCCGGCCGATCGGCCGCTCGGGGCGATGTCCGCAAGGATCGCCGAAATGGTCAGCGGCTCGTCGCTTATTCGCAGGGATGTGTCGGGATCGGAAAAATCCAGTTCGGCATCGCCGCTGATGGAGACCTGAAAAACCTGCCCGCCAATGTTGATTTGCGAACCGTCGCGGAGACGTGCGCTTTCGCCTTCGAGCAGCAGGCGGCCATCGACCAGCGTGCCATTCGCGCTCTGGTCCATTATCGTGAAGCCCTCGCCATCGCGGTTGAGCGTGCAGTGCAGCTTGGAAACGCGCCGTTCATTGTCGTCGATCTGCCAGTCGCATTCCCGCGATCGGCCAATGACGCGGCGGCCGCGCTCGAATGTCCACTGACTGGCTCTTGCTGTTCCGATATTGCGTGTGTCCTTGAGTGCAAGCTTCATACCCATGCCCTCACGCGGAAATCGCCGAGCCTTCCCGCTCGGTCACCACAGCGTCAGCGCTGTCTTGTTGGGCGGGTGCCACGCGAGCCCAGCTGTTCCAGCCGAGACGGGCGGGAGCATCGGACTGGCCGAGGCGGCAAAACGGGATGTCCTCCTTTTTCAGGATCACCTGCACATCGAAGTGCAATGCGCTTCCGACGAACAGGCGTGTCAAAGAAAATATTTCCGCAAGCCGTTTCGAACCGGGCGTGAGTGCCAGGTAATCCGCATAGGCGACAGGACCGATCACGACCCGGAAGCCGCCGCTCATATCTTCGACAGCGCTTCCCGCTGTCGTGTTCTGTCCGAGCCTCAGACCTGATGCCTGCCCGAGCTGGCTTTGTTCATGAAGCGGTAAAGCCACCCAACGCCGGCGAAACTGTTCGATATGGACCGGAAGTCCTGTGAATTCGCAAAGCATTGATGTGAGGGCCGAAACATTGCGGTTGCGGCCGGCCAGAAGGCCGCTGAAACGCAGGAGCGCGTCTTCGCTCACGCCTGCTTTCTCGACCAGACCGGCAGTGCGGAACCCGATGAGGGCGAGCAGTGTTTTGCGGAAACCGTTGTCCCTCTGATCGGCCGACCAGCGCAAACCCCTTGCAAGACGGTATTTTTCCGTCGCGGATACGAATAGTTCGCTGAACCTTGCCGCAAACAGGTTGAAGAAGCTTGCCAGCGCGCCCGAACGATTGCGTTCTTCCCGTTGCAGCAGTTCGCCATAGGCCGGCGGTAGCGAACCAAGTGGCCCGACGATGGGCGCGAAAGCTGATTTCAGTTCGGCTTGACCGCGCTTGCGGCTGAAACCGCTGACTGCAAGTGGTGTCGGCTGTATTCCGCCATGGGCACCGATGACGATCCCGTCATCCGGCGAAACGAACTGGGCGACGCGAAACGCGGTTGCAGGGTCAAAACGGCCGGGATCGTCGCTGAGAAGCGCCGCCTGTCTGTCTTTTATGGTTGGCGTCTGCTGTGCCATACCCGTCTCCTAGAGCAGCGGCCGGTCGGCCGCGCGGGCTGGCCAGCGGGCAATCGGTTTGGAGTGGCCGCGCATCGTCGCCGTCAGCCGTGTGAAACTGTTGATCGACGTGTAGAGCCCGAAGAAATGGTTGAGGACGCCGGCGAAAACAAATGCGGCAGGTCGCGCGATCAGTGCCGGGTCAAACTCCACCGTGATATCCGTTCCCGGGACCATTGCCGAGCCAATCCGGGCATGAGAATTCTGCGCCTCGACATTGCTTATCGCCTCCACGATCTGTCGGGTTTCCGGGCTGTCCCTGAAGGAATAAAGCGAGAGAATGTCCTTCAGCGGCGCGCCGCCATTGTCGGTGAGCGAGAGATGGTTGAGGAGAAGATGTGAGATCAGCCGCCACTCGCGTGCCGAACGCTCGTTGACGCGGATCGCCTCCGTCGGCGGCATCAGTGCATGGACGGATTTCACCGCCTCGTTGCCGGTAGAAAGCTGCAGGAATGGGTGCCCGCCGCCAAAAGGAAGCTGGCTTGGCAGTTCACGGTTGAGGCAAAGTGTATCGATGCTTGCCACCATGTCGAGGGGCCCCCGACGCGCGCGGCG